>NZ_JALKBB010000001.1:0-458375 GCF_023016025.1 Arenibacter sp. S6351L
GCACCGTCCTGTACAAAGGCATAGGTATACCCACCGTTCCCGCCAGTGGCTTGTACGGTCACCTGTGCGCCGATGTTACAGTTGGCATTGATATTTTTGGTCACTGTCAGGTCTAGGTCCGCCGCTGGCGATACAATGGTCACGGTGTTCGTGGTATCATCGCAGAAGGGGGTATCCGTAGCGGTAATTACCACATAGAAGTTCCCTGCAGGCAATCCTGATATACTGAGCACACCTGGTGCCACACCGGTATTTGTAATGGTGGTTGTAGTTCCATTGCTATTGAATACCTCATAGGAGTAGTTTCCGGTATAGTTGGTTACTTCTATTTCCATAACCCCATCGGAATCCCCAAAACAGGTAACCGGGGTAATGGCCGTGGCCACCACCTCTATAATGTCGTATGGAGCAATATTATAAGGAGCTGTGGTGAAATAACAACCGGTCACATTATCGGTCACCCTAAAGGTATAGTCCCCTGGTGTGGTCAATGTAAAGTCGGCCGTTTGGCTCACCAAGCTCTGTGTCGGGGCACTTCCCGTTGGCAAAAGCTCAAAGGTAAAGTCGCCCGAACCTCCCGTAACCGTCACCCTGGCCACCTCGTCATTGTTACAGGTAATGGCAGTCTGCTGACCAACGGTAACGGCTGTAATGGTGGGTAAAGGGTTTATGGTTATAGTATCGGTATCTGTACAACCGTTGGCATCACGTACTGTTACGGTGAAATTTTGAACTGCACCGGTATCGTTGATGTTAAAGGTATTGGTAGTAAAGAAGTTTACGCCATTTATGCTGTATGTATAAGGTGCTGTTCCAGTTGTTGGAATATCTGCTGTTATTACAGCTTGGGCTACAGAATTATCTGCGGCACAGGCAAAACTGGTGGCAGTTGCGTTGGCCACTAATGCACTAGGCTCATTGATAGTAAATGGAATATCTGTTTTACATAATCTAGCAGATGTGATCCTTACAATGTAATCGCCCTGATCTAATCCGGTAAATACGTTGGAAAACTGTGGGAGCAAAGTTTGTGGAATAGTTCCAGTACTGTCGAATAATTGATAGGTATAGGGTGGATTATCCATGCCCGGATCCAGTGTTACCACTATGGAGCCATCACTGGCACCATGGCAACTTATGTCATTTATTTCCCCAATGGCAGCAACTACGGCTGTAGGTACCTCCAAGGTGATATCGATAAATGAATCACAACCGGTAGCTAAATTGTCATAAACGTAAATTCTATAAGTTCCTGGGGTAAGGTTAGAGAAAGTATCTGGAATCTGTTTTGGTCTAATGATATTGTCCGAGGTATCCCTAAGCTCATATCTGTAATTGAATAGTGATCCGCCATATGCTTTTACCTTAATCTCACCATCATCCTGCAACAAGGCATTACACGATGGGGTTACCACAACTTCGGCCGACAGGGAGGTTGGGGTGTAAATATCTATATTTTCGATATTGCCACAACCATTGGCATCCCTTATTTCTACGGTATGGTTTCCTGAACTTAGTCCTGTGAAATCATAAGTTGCCGGGGCACCTGTAAAGGTCACTGCCTGAAATGCTCCTCCATCCAAACTTAGGAAATAAGGTTGCATGCCAGGGGTGTCCAAGGTAACTTGGATGGTAAAATTACCTTCGGTTGTAGCACATTGATCTGGTACAGTAAGACTAATTAACGGTGTGGGGTCTAAGTCAACGGTAACTAAATCTGATTGAATACAGTTGTTAGCATCTTTAACATATACAATATAATCACCATTTTCAACATTAGTGGATGTTGCCGAAATCCATCCAGCAGAAGCTGCTGTTGGTGCTGGATTTCCGTTCAATAAATACTGAAATTGATAAGGTGCTGTGCCAAATTTTACATTGGTTGTTATCACACCTGCATTTAGATTACAGTTATCATTCACAGGTGATGAAGCTGTAAATTGCATTAAATTAGGTGATTCAGTTATAGTAAAATTGTCTGAAGCAGCTGTACAACCTGGAAAAGTACCTCCTACTTCTGTGAACAATATATAATATACACCAGGAGCCAAGGTAGCAAAGTTGTTGACGCTTACTCCAGTTCCAACATTAGGAGGATTAACAGGAGATGAACCGCTATAGCCGGCACTTACGTTCGATTGCGCGTTAAATATCTCATAAGAAACATTCGTAGCATCTGCGGCATAATTGTCAAAACTAAAACTAACATTACCATCTGCATTTCCTTTACATGTTACATTTGCAATGTTATCAATGTTGGATGTTAAGTTAGAAGGAGTATCAATTGGGGTATCTGCAGTTTCGAAGTAATGACACATGGTGACGTTGTCGTAAACTACAAAAGTGTAGGTAACTCCTGGTATTAAACCTGTAAAAGTAGCTGTATCACCGCCTACTGAATCTGGACCTTGATAAGAAGATGAATATGGGGCTGAGTATGAATCAAGGATTCCAAATTCATAATCTCCACTACCAACGGCGGAAGCAACAGTAACGATAGCAGTTCCTCCCATAGCGCAGTTAGCGGTTAATGTTGATACATCAATGTCTAAGTCGTTTGGCGGGGAAGCTATGATTTCCGATTCCACGGAAAAACAACCATTCGCATCTTCAATAACAATTTGGTAGATACCAAATTCTAGTATATTAAAAGTATAGTCTTCGGCTGCTGTAGTAGTATAGCTGTCGGAATAACCATTGTTGCCTCTAAGATAATAAGTATATTCAGGGACTCCACCTGATACATTTGTAACCGTTATGGATCCTGCATCTGTTCCACCGCCTGCGTTACAGGTTATTGGAACAATGGTAGGAGGATCATAAGTTATTGGGGTTGGCTCATTAATGGTTATGGATCCCGTAAATTCACATTGTTTGTCGTCTTTTACAATATAGTTATAAGTACCAGCTGTTAAATTGGAATAAATTCTATTACTTGTGTAGGCACTTCCCTCAAAGCTTATTTCATAGGGTGCTGTTCCAAAATTGGTATCAATTGTAATAGTGACTTCACCATCACTACCTCCGTTACAAGTAACATCTTTTGCGATAGCACTCGCTTGAGGGGTCGTTACAGGCGTTACGGTAACGGTGTTACTCTCTGTAATACAACCCTGGGAATCGGTTATTCTAAACCTGTAGGTTCCAGCGCTTGGGGTCGTATAAGGAAATCCACCTGCATAGGCCGCATAAGCTCCACCGTTAAAGGCTACTTCATAGGTAAAGGCAGGATAACCTCCGTTAACGCTCACATTGATTTCAGCATTTGTACTAACGGAACAATCCAGGTCTTTGGTTAAAACTGCATTAGCTGTAAGCTCCGGTTCAATGGTAAATTGAACGGTATCTGTACACCCATTACTATCAATTACATTAAAGTCATAGGTAGCAGGTGTTAAGTCCACAAACGTATTGGAGGTTTGGGTAGGACCTGCGTTCAAACTGTAATAATAAGGAGCCAGCCCACCTGAAGCACCAACAACAATAGTTGCTAAGCCCGTGGAGGTATAGCATAAAGTGGACGCAGCAGTATCAATACTGGCTACTGGATTGGTAGGGGTAACAATATCAAAGGTATCTGTTACGGTACATCCACCGGCATCGGTAACGCTGATAATATAAGTGCCATCCTGACTTAAGCCGCCAAATGTATTTCCTCCCTGTGGTCCCAAAACAACAGTATCTGGTTGCTCAATTTGATATGTATATCCTCCCCATCCGTCTGTTGCGGTAATGGTTACCGATCCATCTGCGTCACATGTCTTTGGTGTTAAAACAAAGGTAAATGCCAAGGGGTCTGCAGGTTCGTTTACGGTCACAATGGCCGTATCGGTACAATTGGTGGTATCGTCCGTAACGGTAATGGTATAATCCCCGGCCAAAAGACCGCTAAAGTTCAATGGGTTGGTGTTTATTCCGGATTGTGGGGCAATGGCTGTTGGTCCTGTTACGGTAAAGCTATAATTGCCACTAAATCCGGTTATATTGTATTGTATGGCTCCATCCGAACTTCCCTGACAGGATACGTTCTGTGTCAAAGTACCCAGCACATTTATCTTGGCAACAGGGTTTAGGGTGTAGTTTTCGTCATATGAACATCCTTTGGCGTCAGTAATTCTAAACGTATAGGTGTCGGGAGCAAGTCCTGTAAATATACCTGTTGCATTGGAAGCGACTGCGACTGCCGGTGCAATAATTTCATAAGTGATTGCACCGCTACCTCCGGTTGGAGTTAGGGTGATATCAGAAGTCTCTGCTGGACAGTTGGCAGCCGTGGCACTGAATGAAATGTTTGTTGGTGGCGTTAACGGATCAATGGTTATAGGCCTAGTGGCGGTACATCCATTGGCATCCTTAACGGTAAGCGTATAATTTCCGTCCTTAAGTCCGGAAAAACTATTAGCTCCAAAATTAATGCCGTCTATACTATACGTATATGGAGAAGTGCCGCCAATTACGTTTTGGGCCTCCACACTGGCATCCTGTAGACAGGTATATTCTTGGATTATAGCTGCATCAAAAGTGATAGCTGCTGGCTCTCCCACGGTAACCAAATTGGTTACGGTACATTCCTTGGCGTCCTGAACAGTATAGGAGTAAGTTCCTGCTGCAAGGCCGGAATAAGTAGTATTGTTGCTAAGTCCTCCTCCATCAAAATTTACCAGATAAGGTGCCGTTCCAAAATTGTTATCCACTACAATTTCCACAACGCCATCACTACTTCCATTACAGCTTACATCGGTCACTGTTTCAGAGGCCTGTGGGCTGCTGGTAGGATCTATCGTAATCTCTGTTGTTTGGACAGTACAGCCTTCGTTGTCCGTAATTTCGAAGACATAGATTCCGGCTGTGGTTGCGGTGTAGTTAAAGGTGGTCACTCCGGCGCCCAAGGCAGTTGAAGCTCCATATCCCGCAGCATCAACATCTACTTTGTAACTATAATCTGGGTAACCTCCATTTATGATAATATCTATTATCGCATCAGGAGAAGTGGTACAATCCAATTCTTTTGTGACAGCGCTTGATACACTAAGCTGTGGCGCAATAGTTATAATATTTGTAGTAACATTACAACCATAGGCATCACGAACTTCAACGGAATAAGCCCCTGGCGCAAGATTGTTAAATACATTTCCATTTTGTGCCGGTGCGCCGTTAAGACTATAAGTATAAGGAGCAATTCCCCCAGCAGCAGTTGCGGTAAGGCTAACTCCTGTTCCGGGAACGTAACAAAGGTCTGTGGTTGCAGCCAAAGTTGCTGTAGGACTTGTGGGTGCAACTATATCAAAGGTATCTGTTACGGTACATCCACCGGCATCGGTAACGCTGATAATATAAGTGCCATTCTGACTTAAGCTGCCAAATGAATTGCTTCCCTGTGGTCCCAAAACAACAGTATCTGGTTGCTCAATTTGGTATGTATATCCTCCCCATCCGTCTGTTGCGGTAATGGTTACCGATCCATCTGCGTCACATGTCTTTGGTGTTAAAACAAAGGTAAACGCCAAGGGGTCTGCAGGCTCGTTTACGGTCACAGTGGCCGTATCGGTACAATTGGTGGTATCGTCAGTAACGGTAAGGGTATAATCCCCTGCCAAAAGACCGCTAAAGTTTAATGGGTTGGTATTTATTCCAGATTGTGGGGCAATGGCTGTTGGTCCTGTTACGGTAAAGCTATAATTGCCACTAAATCCGGATATATTGTATTGTATGGCTCCATCGGCACTTCCCTGGCAGGATACATTCTGGGTCAAAGTGCCCAATGCATCTATTTTTATTACTGGGTTAACCGTATAGTTTTCGTCGTACGAGCATCCTTTGGCATCTGTAACCCTAAAGGTATAAGTGTCCGGAATAAGATTATTAAATACTCCTGTTGCATTTGTTGCTATAGAGGCTGCAGGGGCAATGATTTCATAGGTGATAGCTCCACTTCCTCCTATTGCGGTTAAGGTGACATTTGATGTCTCGGACGGACAGTTGGCCGCGGTACTACTAAAAGTAATATCGGTTGGTGGATCTAAGGCTGGAACATTTACGGGAATGGCCGCAAAAGTACATCCACTGGCGTCACGAACGGTGATCGTATAATCTCCATCGGTAAGTCCGGTAAAGGTATCCCCAGCAACAAAATTTATTCCGTCTATACTAAAAGTATATCCAGGTGTTCCCCCAGTTATATTTTGGGCTTGTATACTGGCAGTTTGCAGACAGGTATATGGTTGTGTTAATACGGCATCCGCAGTAATGGCATTGGGCGCCGTTAAGGTTGCGCTACCGTTAAAAGTACAACCTTTACTGTCCCGAACTATATAATTATATGTTCCCGAAGCAAGTCCGGAGTATGTGGTCTGATTGCTAAGCCCTGCACCATTGAAGTTTACCTGATAAGGTGCAGTTCCAAAGTTGGGATCTATAACAATTTCAACACTACCGTTCCCGGCACCATCACAATTTGGATCCGTAATATTATTTGTTGCTACAGGATTGGTAATGGGATCCACAACAATAGTGGTTTGTGCTGTACAGCCTTCACTATCTGTAATTAGGAAGGTGAAGCTGCCATCAACGGCCGTGTTATAAGTTATGGTATTACCAACTATAGCGGTACTTGTTCCACCGTTTATTTGATAGCTATATGAGGCATATCCACCATTTATGGTAATATCAATTATTGCTTCAGGAGAGACAGAACAATCCAATTCTTTAGTAATAACATTGGACACTGTCAGCTGTGGCTCTATGGTTATTGTATTTGTAGTAACATTACAACCATAGGCATCACGTACTTCAACGGAATAGGCCCCTGGCGCAAGATTGTTAAAGACATTTCCATTTTGTGCCGGTGCGCCGTTAAGGCTATAGGTATAGGGTGCAATTCCACCTGCTGCTGCTGCAGTAAGGCTAACTCCCGTACCAGGAACATAACATAGGTCCGTTGTGGCGTCTAAAGTTGCAGTAGGATTTGCCGGGGCTAAAAGATCAAAGGTGTCGGTAACCGTACATCCTCCGGCATCGGTAACACTAATGGTATAGGTGCCTGTTTGATTAAGACCTGAAAATACATTGCTTCCCTGAGGGCCTAAATTGCTATTATCGGGCTGTTCAAGTTCATAGGAGTATCCTCCCCACCCATTGGTTGCAGTAATGGTAACCGATCCATCGGCGCTACAAGTTAAAGGAGTTGTGCTAAAGGTAATTCCTAAGGCTGTTGCCGGTTCACTTACAGTAATCGTGTTGGTATCGGTACAGTTAGTAGTTTCATCGGTAACTACTATGGTATAATCGCCAGCTACCAGACCGGTTAAATTAATTGTGCTGGCAGACTGTCCGGTAATTGCGGTTGCGCCATTAACAGAATAGCTATAGGTAGTGCTAAAATCGTTTATTTCAAAGTCTATGGCTCCATCGGCATTTCCTATACAGCTTACGTTGTTGATCAAAGTACCAACAGCGGTAATAGGATCAACTGGAGTAATGGTGTAGGTTTCGTCATAGGTACAACCCTTACTATCTGTAACCCTAAAGGTGTAGGTGTCCGGATCAAGGTTATTAAAGGTTGCCGTTTTACCAGCTATGGAATTTGATGCAATGGCCGATGGGGCAATTATCTCTATGGTCAATGGGTCAATACCGTTTACCGCCGTTACAGTAACATTGGATGTTTGTGTAGGGCAGTTTGGTGCTGTTGAGGTAAAGGTGAGGTCTGTTGGCTCATCAAGCGGATCAATTACTATGGTATTGGTAACAAAGGTACAAAGTGTTGCATCCCTAATTGTAATACTATAACTTCCACTCGTAAGATTGCTAAATGTTTCCGCACCTGGGCCCGAAACAAAGTTCACCCCGTCAATACTATAAGCATAGGGAGCAGTTCCACCAGTAACATTTTGTGCCTCTATGATACCTTCCTGCAAACAGGTATAGTCCTGTATTAAGGTCGCATTCCCCGAAATACCGTCGGTAGGACCGCTTATAGTGAAATTTTCTATATAGTCACAACTAACGGCTCCTTTTGTCTGTGTCAAGGTTACCGTATAATCGCCCTGGGGTAAATCGGTAAAGGTACCCGAAGCGTTGGATACTATTGTGTTATCGGGGTAAGTTAGTTTATAGGAAATTGTATAGCCATTGCTATTACTGACATTTACTGAAAAAGATCCATCATTGGCGCCAAAACAACTTTCATCCATTACTGTAGTTGTATATTCTACGGACGGAGCTATGGTTATGGTAGCTATGTTGGAAAAGGCAATACAGTTATTGCCATCTACAACAACGAATCCATAATCACCTTCTTCCCCTACACTGAAGGTAAAATCGGCGTCATTTTGATAAGCGGATGGAGGAATTGCTGCAACACTTGCATAAAGTGGAACACCGTTCTTACTCCAAATGGCGTAGTTATAGGCAGGATTGGGAAATCCGCCTGTAGTGGTCAGGGTAATTATTCCATCTTCACAACCAATGTTAGCGGTGGTAGCCGCGGTTAATACGGGGTCTGGAATTCTTGCCACTGTTACGTTTTGGGAATCCAAACAACCATCATCGGTTCTGGTAATTATGATATAATCTCCAGGATTTAAGTTTTCAAAAGAATAATTGTTGTCCGGCTGGGCGGTTTCATTGTCCAGTAGGGTACCTTGTCCCCCATTTGAACCGTCATCAATACGAATTTCATACTCATAATTGGCTTCTGCATTCAATGCCTGTATATTGATACTTCCCAGGTCATTACAGTTGGCAGGGGTGGAAGTAATATCGACCTGAAAATCCCTATCCCTGATACCTATGTCCGGGGTGCTGAATTCACAGGAACCATCTATTGGTTCCCCTGTAGTATTATCCAATTGCATAATTCCGACTCTATAAGCGCCATTGGTGTTAATGGTAAAGCTTGGGCCGTTATTGGCGCTATAAGGGACTACTATGGTGTTATTGGCAACATCATAAAGTTGATAACCATATCCCAAACCTAGATTGGTAATGGTGATATTTCCCGGGGTGGTACAAATAATATCGTTGGCATTGTACTGTACATCCAAATTGTTCTGGAAGACGTTAAAATAAAAGCGGCTAAAACAGCCATTCTGGTAATTGATTACCAATCTGAATTTTCCGGCAGAATTTGCTGTAAAGCTAGTACCAATAGACACCTGGTTCCAAGTACAGGTAGCATTTTTATTACCACAATCATCTCCGGCATCTGTACAACTACCCTCAACCAACTGTTCCCAAACCATGCTCTGGGCATCTGTAATATTAACTTGGATTAACTGAGTGTCGTTTACGCCACATAAGAATATCTTGGGTAACGGACTTCCATCAACGGAACAGTTAACAATTTCGCCCTGTACATCATTGGTAGGATCGGCATCATTGTTACTGTTATTGAAAAAATCAACAATAGGGTTTGTTTGCGTGGTACCAAAACGTTCTACGGTGAGTATCTCCTTAAAGCCCTTACAGGGGTCGGCTACAATTTTGTCTACAATATAGGTTCCAACGGCATTGACCATTAAAGTACTAGGGTCATTATCCGAATCCCCATCGGTTATTACAGTATCGGAGGCATCCAACTGTTGGTTTCCATTTTCATCCTTATACCATATATAATGGTCAAAGCCATTGCCGGCATCCAAAAGTACTTGATCCCCACAAAGTTGAACGGTTCTGGCAAAGTTACAATCGTCCAAATCATCCAATAAAAAGTTGGTGGCACCAGGAGTTACAAATCCACAATTATCAAAATCCGTAACACTGGGATCATCACTTATAACATTGTTATTTAATACCCCTCGATAAGTAGAATAAGCTAGGTTTTGGATAAGATCTGAACAGGCATCTATAAAGTCGTAACAGTTTTCTGCAACCTTAACGCGCATACGGATAGCATACTGTGGATCGTTTTTCTCCACCAAGTTGTTTGGAATGGAAAACAGAACCGTACGGGTAGGTTCGTCATAGGTATAGGTAACACCCGCCGGTAAGGTAAATCCTGATTCAATCAAGGTTACATTTATAGGTAGGATATCCTTGATCGTATAGCTGTCTCCATCATCATTTCCCACATTTTGGAATTCCAATACATAATCTAGGGTCTGTCCTAGATTTACCCCTTGCCCGGTTATATCATTTCCGGCAATATCTTCAACCCTTTTTATCAAATTCATTATGGGCTCAATAATTTCAACATCAAAAGAGGTGAAGAAGATATCGTATTTGTCTTGTGAAGAACTCGCCCTTAAGGTTGCCCCTGTTTCGTTGTTGGGAATAACGCCGTTAAGTGGATTGTTGATGTTAAAAAAGTCTACATCCCAACCCAGTGTATTTATGGAGTTGGGGGTTCTGTCCATCACTATGGCATTCGCCCTGGTAATATTACTATTAAAGAAGTTATTGGTAGGGTTTACCGTGTTCCCTAATGGGGTATATGTTAAGTTAGAGTTGGCCTTTATGGAAAGTCCGTCACCACCTATTCTGTTATCCCCTTCCAAGGTACCAACACCCAATTGTGCAATTACGGGAAATGGTGCTGGGAGCGTGGTAAATCCGTTTACCGGAATATCTACAGTTTCCCCTGATTTAATGCCGGCATATCCGTCAAAAGTGGTAATATATTTTCCTGGTAAATTGGGATCTTCAAAAACTACGACCATTTTCCAACCTCCGGAAACACCTCCGGAAATACTGCTTCCCGAGCTGGCCCTTATGTTGGCGGCAAAATATTCCCCATTGGGGTTGGCCATCCCGGCAACAATAGATGTAACATCTTTATAACAGGCGTATGGGCTGTAATAGCCAAAATCGGCATCCCCTGCGCCGTCAAATAATATTTCATCTGCAGTTAAGTCTTGATAAGCACCACCAGGGATTTTAAATTTAAGTGAGTTAAAGCCTGTCCTGTTGTTTGAACTGAAAACAGCAGACCAATATAGACCAGCATAGCGGACTTTGGCACAATCAGGATTGGGAACCGTTAGAATTGCGCTACTTGAACTAAAGGTGGACGCATCGCCATCGATATCAATGTATTGCATATCGAGGTCGTCATTATATTCAGAGGAATTTCCTGTTTCATTGTAGGGGTCATTTGGGGAAACAAAAGAATTTACCCAAACATATTTCCATTCTCTACATTCCCCCTTTTTATTTACTTTAACACATTGGTAGTCCCAATATCCATTGGCTTGCCTATTGACGATATTGTTTGCTATAAAGGTTATATCACCACGGAGTTCATTTTCATAACGAACGTCAAAAGTGTTTTTTACCTGTGAATAGGCAGAGATGACGCCTAATAGTAAAAAACAAGTTAACAGTAATTTTTTAATATTTTTTGATCCCATCAGGTAAATTAGTTTGGTATGGTATTCATTATTTAGGTTCTCAGGCCATTAATAATGTTTACTTTGAATGGGAGGTTTTTGGAAATTAAATTTTAGTTGTTGAAAAACTTCTTGATAAGTTTCTGAAAACCTGACATTCATAACAAATATTAATCTTAATACTGAGCTGGGAAATTTAATGTTGTAGCAGCGCTATATTCTGTTGTGAAACTCTTTTATAGTATGGTTAGCCATCTTTATAAAAGCAGCTTGTAAGAATGTAGTTATGAAGGAACTATCTATTATTACTAGTTAATGCCTAGCGTAGCTGGGATCAAAAATGACATAATGGATACTGTAGTATATCACAGTAGTGATAGCTATACCTTGGGGAGGTAAATTTTTAAGAATCCGTTTGTTGTCAAACGCAACAAACATTATTTCATCGCATTCACCCAAATAAGCTAGGGAATTTGGTAATTATTGAAAATGATTGGGAATGGAATTCAATAGCCCGGAATAAAAAGGGCACTACCTTATCAATCATTTAGCCGTGTAAGCTAGGCTTTTTCGGGAAGGTTCATCAAGTAACTTGGTATTGTATTTTTTCCGAAACTTACTAATCGTTTTTAGGGCATTGTTCGCAATCCGAAGTTTAATCTGATAGTTACCTGAATTGACCGGTTAATATATTTTTTAAGAGAAAGTTGAATTAGGTCATTTGATTTGGTGTTACCCGCATGATCCACATTTTATCGGTGTAAGTATCGTTTATCTTAGAGTAATAGGAAACCAATGCATTGTTCCAGGATTCGTGTCTCTTAAGATATACATATCTATAGTTATTTTCGGGGTTTATAAAATAACTGGCACTTAATCCTTGGGCATTCAACATTTTCACAAATTTATTGGCATTATTTGCATTGGCAAATACATTGGCAATGATGTAATAACCAGTTCCCAGACCATTTATCTTGTACACTTTGGCCGTAGGATCATTGGAGGTTACATTGTCTTTAACCACAACATTTTTCTGAAGTTTGTCCAGGGCATATTGTGTTGATTTTTCCTTGATCTTGTTTACGTTATCCACATAGGCCTTATCGGCATCAGTGTAGCGGGTGTTGTCCACATTCATAATCCACATATCCTTGGAATAGGTACCATTGATGTTGGATTTATGGGCGGCCAGTGCCTCTTGCCAGGTATCATACCTTTCTAGATAAACATATTTAAGACCATTGTTGGCATTTTCGAAATAGTCTGCCCTAACTCCGTTATTGGCAAGTTCCGTTACAAATTTATTGAGATACTTTTCACCTTTATAGACATTGGCTACAACATAGTAGCCGTCGGCTACCCCATCCAAATTCCTGAATTTTCTACTCTTAATATTATTTTGTTGGGCTACCCTTGTAAACTCGTCCTGTTCGGTGTCTTCACTTTTTACTTTTGGGGTAATTTTGGTTTCAACAGTCCTAGTGGCTATAGCATCCTTGGGTTTGGCCACAGGATTTATAACGTTCGGTTTATTTTCTGTTGGGTTGGGCTTGGAATTATTGACCAAGCCTCCGTTTTCATTATTAACGAGATACATTTTCTTGGCTTTTTCCTCAATGTCCGGACGCTTGCCCTGGGTTTCTTCGCGTACCATTTTCATTACCATTTCAAACCTGCGTTCCAAATCTTTCTGACGGTTGGTTTCTGATGAATCTTGACGGAACATTAACTCGGCCAAAATTTCATCATTTTCCGCCAAAGCTTTCTTTAGTTTTTCTATTTCCAGTTGTTGTGCGGTAAGGGTATCTTCCTGTTCTTCTTCATTTTCCGCAAGTTCCTCATAACCTTCTTCCAACATTACACGATCTTCTGTAAGATTTGGGGTTATGGAGTAGGCAAAGGATATCTCATGTGTTAATCCAAAATTGTCAAAATTGTTGGACAGGCCTTTTTCCATGGTATACCCTAAAGAGAGCCTGCGGTTTATGTTAAATCCAATACCGGCAGAAGCGCCATAGAAACTATCATATCCACCTTGTAGCCAACCTAATTTGGGCAAGTCCAGGATAAGACTACCACCTAGGACTATCTCTTCGGTTCCAATTTTACGTACTCGTGCCAGGGGCATTAAACGACCTGCTTCAAAAATGCCGGTACCGTTTTCAAACTGATGGGTATATTGTAAATGTCCGGAGAAGGTTTTATCGCCAAATTCGGTTATTGTCTCACTGGTCTTTAAATTATAGTCAAATAGGTTTTCAGCGAATACTCCAAAATCAAACTGGCCAAAAGAAATATTGAATCCTGGTTGAAAGGACAAAAGATTGGAATCCTGTAGCCCGTTTAAAGCGGGGTCATTGGGATCCAAGGCATTGGCTCTGTTCCTATCAAATCCACTGTTGTAATAAGCTAGGTTTGCTCCAAAGGTAAAATTGCTCTTATCACTTAATTTAATGCCATAGGCATAGTTGGCCATAACGCCGTAGTTGGATATTAGTCCTTCCCTTTGTGTATATAGGCTTAGTCCCAAACCACTGCGGTCATTGACACGACCACTGTAACTTAAGAAATAGTCTTGGTTGTTATCGTTAAAAGATACCGATTGGTTTCTGTGTAATAGATTTATATATGATTTGTCTTCCCTTACCGTAGAAAAGGTGGGGTTAATTAGAAATCTATTGAATTTTAGGAGGTTCTGTGAGGGAACATCGTAAGAAACAAACGGACTCTCTTCCTGCCCGGTAACCTTGGTTAGGCAGAGTAATAGAAAGATGATATATAAATAGTTTTTCTTAAACATGGTGCATTATCGTATTACTGTAATAGTACCTTTCTTTAAAGTTTCCTTGGCATTTTTAATGGTATAATAAAATACCATATTTTGTTTCGGGAATTTCATAGAAGCTTCCGGCCAGTTATTCTTGTATTGGTTCTGGCTAAGTACTTCCTCTCCTTTGTCGTTATAGATAATAACTGAAATATTGGGGTCTTTAGTATATGTATTCGGAATAATCCATTGGTCGTTGTAGCCGTCACCATTTGCAGTGATTACATTTGGGATACCAAAAGTGTCTTGATAGGAGGCAGAAAATGTTTTGGAAACCTCGCAATTGTTAACGGTTGCAGTTACCATATAACTTCCTTCCTGAGTAATGGAAACGGTGTCCGTATCACTCAACATAACGTTGTTTTGGTCGTACCATTTATAGCTTGTGGCCCCACTGGCAGAAATTATTTTGCTGCCGCCTTCGGGAAATACCACCTCGTTATTGGTTATGCTAAGGGCTATCAAGGAGTCGTCCAAAGGAGAAACAATGATCTCATTGGATCTAAGATCACAACCGTTTTTCTGTACTATTAGTTGATAGGTGCCTGGTGCGGTAACCGATAATGATTCGCTTACGGTATTTAAATTTACGCCATCTTTAAACCAATCAAAGCTTTCACCCGTTAGTGTTGTGGTTGTTGAAATGTCTATTGTCTCGCTGGAATTACATATTACTGTACCAGTGGATGATATTGTTAATGTTTCGTTGGTCAACAAACGTACAGGTAGTGCATTGGAAGTAGAAGTAAAACTGTCCAAGGTTCCTATAACTTTATATTCCCCGTTTTCACTAGTATTCGTTAAGCTGATATTACTTCCATTGGCAGAGGCAATGTTGGCTCCGTCCCTAGTCCACTGGTAGGAGAAATTGCTTTTTAAATCTGCGGTTACATTGGTTTTGGAACCATCCGATAGTACGGCGTTAATAGTACTTATTTCAATAGCTACGCTTGTATTAATACAATCGGTATATTCTGTAGTATAGTTGGTAATTAGCTCAAAGGAATCAGGGTTTACCACTGTTGTAGTTTCCGTGTTCTTGATGGCAGAGGTACAGGCACCACCACTTAATGTTACTTCTGCGTAGTAATTGCCGACAGCATTTGCTACATAGGAACTATTTGTTGCCCCCGCAATGATGGTGTTATCCTTATACCATTGGTAGGTTACGGATGCGGCATCGGAAGAAGCAGTTAAATTGGCAGTTGCTCCTGGTAAGATGACCATATTGGCCGGGTTGTCCCTAGAGACAGTAAAAAGACCGGCATTGGTAATGCTTACGCTGTTGGAGGTTTCTGTACAAATACCATCTCCCTGTATCTTTACAGAATAGTCACCTGGAAAATTGGGGTCATTTGTATCTATGGAATAGGTATAGGCACCTAGGGTGCTTGGTTGAATAATTGTTGTTCCCTTGTACCAGGTGTAGGCAAGGTCCGGATAGTTCATATTGGCCTCAAGTGGCGCATAACTTTGACCTGAACACAATGCAGTTTCGGCCGGTGGGTTCAGTGCCAAGCCTACGCTTGTACCAATTTCAACCTCAATGGAGAGCGACTGTGTATTGGCGGATCCTGAACAGGTGGAACCGTAATCCAGTTCTACAACGTAATAACCACTTTCCGAAACTTCAATGGATGATCCGCTTCCGCTGCTGGTGAAGGGTGATGTATTTTTATACCAATTATACCGATAAGTTTCTGGGTTGGGTACATTGTATACTTCCAAGGTAGTAGTTCCCCCGTTGCATAGTTGTATTTTCTGTGCAGGAGGAGCTCCTGAGTCGCCCACTTCTCTAATGGCGAGCGTAGAGTTGAAATCTATATAGTACATTTCAAAGGCTTCTGAAACAGGGCTTGTTTTGGCAGGACTGGTACTTCTTACCCTAAATCTGTAGGCATCTCCCCTTGTATCCGTGGGCAGTGCAAATGAAAATTCAAAGTCGAAGTCCGAATTCTTGTCCGCTACCCTGGCCAATTCCTTGGGACTCCCAAAGGAACCAGTGGCATCGGATAATTCCAATACAAATTCATTGTCACTGTTTACAGTAGGAAGCCAGGTGAAATTTATGTAGTATTCGTTAAAGGTTGCAGATGCACAGGCAGCGGTCCAAACTGAGTTGCCCGCTAAATTTGGGTTGTCAGCAGGAGTAGGTTTGTTCAGAGTCTGTGCTGAAATTGAGCTTGCACCCAACAGCATCAATGTTAGAACGAAAATTAGTAGGTTATTTTTTTTGTTCGGGTTCATGAGATGTTGTAGTTAGGGGTTACTACCAGCTTTTATTGTTGATAATTGTCAGATAACTTTTTTCAAGATTTGGCAATACATTGAGTTACAAAGTATTCAACTACAAATATGTTATATAATTATAATACAGGAAATTTAAAGTTGTAAGGGTATTTAAATCTGTTGTGAAACCCACTTTATTGTATGGTATACGTATTTTATCATCGGCCTTACCTGCATTTTCCCTACATTTGCGCATCAAAAAGGAGAATATGAGTGAAGCATTAAAATCGCTAAATTTTATTGAGCATATCGTTGAGGAGGATTTAGGAAACGGCTTTCCCAAGGATAAACTGAGATTTAGATTTCCACCCGAGCCCAATGGGTATCTTCATATTGGACATGCGAGCTCAATTTGCCTTAATTTCGGTTTAGGGTTGAGGTATGGGGCTCCGGTTAATTTACGTTTTGATGATACTAACCCGGCCAAGGAGGAACAAGAGTATGTTGATGCCATTAAGGAGGATGTAAAATGGCTTGGTTATGAATGGGACACGGAATGTTTTGCTTCGGATTACTTTCAACAGCTTCATGACTGGGCGATTGAGTTAATAAAAACGGGTAAGGCTTATGTAGATAGCCAAACTTCTGAGGATATTGCCGTCCAAAAGGGAACTCCCACGGAGGCGGGAACACCAAGCCCGTACCGGAACCGTTCCGTAGAGGAGAATCTACAGTTGTTTCAAGGGATGAAGGATGGCAAGTTTAAGGAAGGGGAGCATGTCCTAAGAGCAAAAGTGGATATGTCTTCTTCAAATATGTTGATGCGCGATCCTATTATGTACCGTATTTTGTACAGGGCTCACCACAGAACAAATACCGATTGGTGTATTTATCCTATGTACGATTGGACACATGGGGAGAGCGACTATATTGAGCAGGTTTCCCATTCGTTGTGTACGCTGGAATTTGCTATGCACCGGGAGCTATATGATTGGTTTTTGGACCAAGTGGTAGATAAAAATTTGGTACGGCCCAAACAAAGGGAGTTCGCCAGGAGAAATTTTAGCCATACCGTTGTAAGTAAGCGCAAGTTGCTTCAATTGGTAGAACAAGGCTTCGTGAAAGGTTGGGACGATCCCAGAATGCCTACAATTTCAGGACTGAGAAGAAGGGGCTATACTCCGGAATCCATCAGAAATTTTGCAGATACCATTGGTATTGCTAAAAGGGACAACGTTGTGGATGTTTCCTTGTTGGAATTTCATGTACGGGAACATTTGAATAAAATTGCTCCTAGGGTTATGGGCGTTTTAAATCCTTTGAAGGTTGTTTTGACCAATTACCCCGAAGGGGAGGAGGAATGGCTGGAAGCGGAAAATAACCCTGAGGATGAGGAAGCGGGGTATAGACAACTACCATTTTCAAGGGAATTGTATATTGAACAGGAAGATTTTAAGGAAGAGGCAAATAGAAAATTCTTTAGACTAAAGCTCGGTGGCGAGGTGCGTTTAAAGAATGGCTATATTATAAAGGCCGATTCCTGCACTAAAGATACCGATGGGAATATTATTGAGGTACAATGTACTTATGACCCTAAGAGTAAGAGTGGAAGCGGTTCGGAAGAGAGCCTAAGAAAAGTTAAGGGAACTTTGCATTGGGTTTCTGCCAAGCATGCCCTTAAGGCCGAAGTGAGGTTGTATGATCGTCTTTTTACGGATGAAACACCGGATGCACACAAGGACAAGAATTTCTTGGATTTTATTAACCCTGATTCCTTGCAGATTATTTCGGCTTTTGTTGAACCAAGTTTGGCCGATGCTAAAATTGGGGAGAGGTTTCAATTTCAACGCATGGGTTATTTTAATATTGATCTGGATAGCAAACCTGAGAAATTGGTTTTTAATAGAACGGTAGGTCTAAGGGATACTTGGGCCAAAATTCAAGAGAAAAACTAGTATAAATTAAGTTTATACATTTTGATATAACAATTGGTGTTTTCTATAAAAATTGAAGGCCACAGCTTGCGAATGCTGTGGTTTTTTTTTGGACCAAGGTAATTCCATAACAATTGGTATTTTGAGTTGCTGTAGGGCCTTTAATTAGTTTTTGGTTGGAATATTATCGATTTGGGCAGTTTGAATCAAAAGTTTGATGGATAGCGTCAATCAGTGATCTTTCTTTCCTTTAATTTTGAGTTTTACGTCCTTAGGAAAATTTCAGTGCTGAGAATTTCAATTTTAGAAATTTCCAAGGGGCATCTTAATTTATATTAATAACAATAAAAAAAATATTTATGTCAAACGATAGTGGAAATACTTTATTAGCATTATTAACAGGTGCTGCCATAGGTGCAGGAATTGGAATTTTGTATGCACCCGATAAAGGGACCAAAACTAGAAAAAAGATCAAGAAGAAGGCCATGGAGACAACCGATGATCTAACTAGTAGAATATCCCATGCCAAGGAAGAGCTTACCAAAACGGCGGAGGCCAAGAAAGTGGATTTTGAGCAAAAGTTGGAAGAGACGATTTCCAATATGAGCTACAAAGCAGATGACATAATAACTGCCTTGGAAAAGAAGTTGGCCGATCTTAAGAATAAGAATGCACAACTGCAAAAATAAGAGAGCATTATATGGCCTTAGAGGAAATTAGGGAAAATCTTTCTGAAGTTGATAGTGATATTCGGTCCTATTTAGAAAATACCGGGGAGTATTATAAACTCCAGGGGTTTAAAATAGGTATGCGGACTATGACCTCCTTTGCCAAGATGTTGATGTTGGGAAGTATTGCCTTGCTTGCTTTATTTATGCTGTCTTTCGCCGCGGCATATGGCATTGGGCTGTGGTTGGAAAACACTTTTTTGGGATTTTTGTTCGTGGGTCTGTTTTATATTTTTATTGCAATTATATTTTATTTGTATAGAGATATATTGGACAAACCTATGTTAAAGAAGTTTTCAGAATATTATTTTGATTGATGAGTTATGACAAAGCAGGTTTTTACTTCTTTTGAGGAAATAGATCAAAGGTTGACTATTTTAAAATTACAGAGGGAAATTGACAAGGAGCAGTTACGACTGCACGTCAATAGGACAAAGGCTAATTTTTATCCCACAAATTTGTTGGGTGGGCTTAGTGGAATTGCCCAGAAATTAATTATCTCCTTTGTGGCAAAGAAAATATTAAAAAGATTTAGCTAATTCCCTTTTTTCGGCTAAATAGAAAATCCTTTTACCATTTGCTTTAAACAAATCGTAAAAGGATTTTTATATAATGTGCTATTTAGACTATTTGGGGTCTTTCTTTTTATTTTGCGTTTTCATGGATTCGCCTATCATGTTACTGGCAGTAAAGGAGGCCACCATATTGTTTAGCATGTCGCTTCCGGCCTGTGGCGAATTCGGCAACAGTATTAAATTGGTGTTGGTAGCTTCCCCAATAGATTGTAGGGTATCATAATGTTGGGTAACTACAATGAGGGCAGAGGCTTCTTGGGAGTTTATACCCACTTTGTTCAATACCTCTACAGATTCCTCCAATCCACGTGCAATTTCCCTACGTTGATCGGCAATTCCTTGTCCTTGCAATCTTTTGCTTTCAGCTTCTGCCTTGGCCTTTTCAACGATTAGTATACGTGCCGCATCACCTTCAAACTGTGCTGCAATTTTTTCCCTTTCGGAGGCATTAATACGGTTCATGGCTTCTTTTACCTGTGCGTCCGGGTCAATATCCGTTACCAAGGTCTTTATAATATCATAGCCATAATCCAACATGGCATCTTGAAGCTCTGTTTTTACAGCTATGGCGATGTCGTCCTTTTTTACGAAAACATCATCCAACTTCATTTTAGGAACTTCGGCACGGACAACATCGAACACGTAGGAGGTTATTTGATCATGTGGATATTCCAATTGATAAAAGGCTTCATATACTTTGTTCTTTAGAACAACATATTGGACGGATATTTTAAGTTTTACAAATACATCGTCCAAAGTTTTGGTCTCAACAATGACATCCAATTGTTGAATTTTAAGCCCAACACGGGCTACAATGCGGTCTACCAGCGGAATTTTCATTCCTAAACCGGAAGTTCTCACGCTATTGAATTTCCCAAAGCGCTCA
This sequence comes from Arenibacter sp. S6351L, assembly GCF_023016025.1. Taxonomy (NCBI): domain Bacteria; kingdom Pseudomonadati; phylum Bacteroidota; class Flavobacteriia; order Flavobacteriales; family Flavobacteriaceae; genus Arenibacter; species Arenibacter sp. S6351L. Next base: position 20,507 of record NZ_JALKBB010000001.1, read on the forward strand.
ATAATAACTGCGGTTTGTTGCTTAACAGTAAAGAAAGAAGAAAAAAGAACTACAAAACCGAAAAGTAATAACGGTATAAGTAAAAATGAACCCATGATTTAGTGTTTAAGATTAGCTAATGAATTTACAAAAGACTTTGTAGATATGTGACAATTTTGTTAAATATGTTACAAATCTGATGATATACACTAAAATAGTGCTCTACTTATTTACTAAATAGATATTGGGCAGTCTTCTAAACTCGCTATTTTAAAGCGCTGCTATGGCCGTTTTTATTCTATTAATACAATCCGTTTTTCCTATTAGGGCCATAATGTCGAAAATATGTGGCCCCTTCATTTCACCAACAATAACCAAGCGTAGTGGTGGCATCACTTTTCCAAAGGATAGGTCATTTTCAGAAATCCATTGTTTTACTTGGGTTTCAAGATTTTTCGATTCAAAGTTAGCTGTACCTTCCAATAGGGATAGCAATTGGGTCATAATGGCAGCGGTATCTTCTTTCCACTGCTTTTTAACGGCTTTTTCATCATATTGAGTGGGAGCCAAAAAGAAGTAGTTTCCCAATTCCCAAAAATCGTTAACAAAAGTAGCGCGTTCCTTAATCAAGGAAACTACTTGCTTTACATAGTCTGCGTTATTCTTGTCCTCAGGCAAATTCAATTCCTTATTTCTAAGGTTCAACATAAATGCATTGGCTAGATCAGCATCGTCCTGGGTTTGCATGTAGTGCTGATTATACCATTTGGTTTTGTCTGGGTCAAAGCGTGCTCCCGATTTGTTTACTCTTTCCAAGCTGAAGGCGGAAACTAGTTCCTCAAGGGAGAATATCTCCTGTTCCGTACCGGGATTCCAGCCCAATAAGGCCAAGAAGTTGGTGACGGCTTCCGAAAAATACCCTGCCTCTCTGTATCCGACAGAATCGTTCCATGTAAGTGGAAAAACGGGAAAACCCATTTTCTCCCCATCACGTTTGCTAAGTTTTCCTTTGCCCACAGGTTTCATTATTAGAGGTAAATGGGCAAATTGGGGCGCTTCCCATCCAAAGGCATCGTATAGTTGCTGGTGGAGTGCCAAAGATGGCAACCATTCTTCACCGCGAATAACATGTGTAATGTCCATTAAATGGTCATCTACAATATTGGCCAAATGGTAGGTGGGCATGCCATCACTCTTAAACAATACCTTATCGTCCAAGGTATTGGTATCTATTTTAATATCGCCCCTTATTATATCGGTTAAATGTAATTCGGCATCTTGAGGTGTTTTAAAGCGTATAACATAATCTTCCCCAGCTTGTATTTTTGCATTTGTTTCCTCTGGGCTCAGGGCCAAAGAGTTGGAAAGCTTTAGTCTGTTGTGATAATTGTATATAAATGTTTTACCTTTTTCTTCATGGTCCTTTCTGTGAAAATCCAATTTTTCGCTGGTATCGAAGGCGTAATAGGCATGGCCTTTTTCAATAAGAATATCGGCATATTTTTTATATAGATCTTTTCTATCGCTTTGTCTGTAGGGCCCGTATCCACCATCTTTACCCGGGCCTTCATTGTAAGGTATATTACACCAATTTAAGGCATCTATAATATATTGTTCTGCCCCTTCAACATAACGATTTTGGTCTGTGTCCTCAATTCTTAGAATAAAGTCGCCCTTATGCTTTTTGGCGAATAAATAATTGAATAAAGCGGTTCTAACACCGCCAATATGTAAAGGTCCTGTTGGACTGGGAGCAAAGCGAACTCTTACTTTTTTGGTCATGAAGTATTATTTTTGCGCAAAGATACATAAAGCGTTCTATTTGGGGATTCGGTTTAAGGTCCTTTGGGACTAGGTGGCTTTTTTGTACCTTGGTTATAAAATGATCTATTTTGGATAATTATAGTAATATTTTAGAAAAGCTTAATTCCTTTATTGCAAAGTTCTATACCAAGATGTTGCTTAAGGGTGTGCTTCTTTTTTTGGCCTTTGGAGTGCTTTTCTTTTTGGTAATATTGGGAATAGAATATTTTTTGTGGTTGAATTCCGTTGGGAGGTTGGTGCTTTTGGTGCTGTTTGTCGGGGTTGAATTGTACCTTGTTTGGAAATTTATTATCACTCCATTATCCTTCTTATTAAGATGGAAACGAGGTTTAAGTAATAAGGAGGCTTCGCTTCTAATTGGAAGGCATTTTCCTGAGGTGGACGATAAGCTTTTTAACCTTTTGGATTTGGCGGATAGTAATTCTAAGTCTGAGTTGTTGTTGGCAAGTATACAACAGCGATCCACGGATTTGAGTGTAGTTCCTTTTGTTAAGGCTATTGATCTTAAAGATAATATAGGATACGCCAAATATTTATTGCTTCCTCTTTTTGTTTTTGGTATAATCTGGGTTTCTGGTGATGTAGTTTCGTATTTCAGTTCCTATAAAAGAGTGGTTAACTATGATCTTGCCTATGAACCGCCGGCACCTTTTACATTTAAACTTATTTCTTCTAATTTGGATGTTCTGGAGGGCGAGTCTTTAATGGTTTCAGTGACTACAGAAGGACGTATCAAGCCCGAAGGTGTGTCTATAGTAGTTAATGGCGAAGAGTTTCTCCTGCAGGTTAAGGATGGGTTTTACCAATATGTATTTACGCCGCCCTTGGAGAGTACTGCATTTTATTTTGTGGCGAATGGTTTTAGGTCTAGGGAGTATTTTTTAAATGTACTCGCTGCTCCTAGTATAGTAGATTTTGATATGATACTGGATTATCCTGAATATACCAAAAAGAATGATGAAGTGATAAGAAGTACTGGGAATGCTGTTTTTCCTGAAGGTACACGTGTTTCTTGGAGGATGAAGACTAGAACGACCGATGAGGTACTTTTTCATGTGGGGGATAGTGTTGAGAATTTTGATAGGGCGGGGGATACGTTTAGTTTTGATAAACGTATTTTTTCCGATTTAGATTATGAATTGTCTATTTCCAATGCTAACATTGATAACTACGAGAGTTTGGGATATCGCTTCATGGTGGTCAGGGATGCTTATCCCAGTGTACGGGTAGATCAGGTTCTAGATTCCTTAAATCCTAATTTGTCCTATTACGTAGGGGAGGCAACGGATGATTACCAATTGAGAACTGTGAGGTTGGTTTATTATAATAAAGGGCAGGATAATAAAAGGGTTTTGGTCCTGTCCAACCCTAATACCAATTATAATAAGTTTTATTACACCTTTCCTTCGGGCATGGATTTGGTGGAAGGTAAGACTTATGATTTCTATTTTGAAGTAGAGGATAATGACGCTATCCACCAGGGTAAAGTCACTAAAAGTCAGGTGTTTAGTTCCTCTTTGTTAAGTGCTAAACAGTTGAAAGAGAAGGAGTTGGAATTCCAAAAATCAATTTTAAAGAATTTGGATAGATCTTTGGAAATGTCAAAGGAGCAACAGAAGAGCTTAAAGGAGATTAACAGGCAGGAAAGGGAAAATAGTGTACTAAGCTTTTCAGATCAGAATCGGATTAAAGATTTCATAAAGCAGCAGGAGATCCAGGAGGATTTAATGAAGAAATTTAGTGGGCAATTGAAGGATAATCTTAAGAAGGCTGAAGAGGACAGTAAATTGAAAAAATTGTTGGAGGAGAGGTTGGAAAGGCAGGAACTGGAGGCAAGGAAGAATGAAAAGTTATTGGAGGAGTTGAATAAGTTGGCAGAAAAATTGGACAAAGATGAATTGGCCAAACGGTTGGAAGAGCTTGGAAAAAAGCAGAGGAATGCAGATCGTAATTTGGAACAGTTGTTAGAACTCACCAAGAGGTATTATGTGCAACAGAAGGCAGAACAGTTGGGTGATGAATTGGATAGGTTGTCCAAGGAGCAGAAAGCTTTGGTTGAGAAGGATTTGGGATTGGAATTGGAGCAAAGGAAACAGGATAGTTTAAGTTCCAAGTTTGAAGAAATTAGTAAGGAGGTGGAGGAATTGACGAAGGATATTGCTCGTTTAAGGAAACCTATGGATTTAAAGGTGGATATGGGCAAGGTGGAAGAGGTAAAGAAGGATCAAAAGGATGCTATGGAGGAGCTTTCCAAACAGTCTAGTGGCGATAAGTCCTCTTCTGATAAGGTTAAATCCAAACAAAAGTCTGCTGCCAAAAAAATGAAAGAACTTTCTGAAGATTTGATGTCTGCTGCTTCCGGTGGTGGAGGTGGTTCTTCTACTGCTGAGGATGCTGAGATGTTAAGGCAATTGTTGGATAATTTAATTACTTTCTCTTTTAAGCAGGAGGGATTGTATAAGAGCTTGGGTCAATCTGAAATGTCCGGTTCTTTAAATACCGCTAGTATTAAAAAGCAGCAGGAATTAAGGGAATTGTTTGGGCATGTGGACGATAGTTTGTTTGCTCTATCCTTGAGGCAGGCGGAACTTTCTGAATTTGTTAATGAGCAAATTACCGAAGTGTATTATAATTTGGATAAGGCCTTGGAGAGTATGGCAGAAAGTGAAATGTATCAAGGTGCTTCTTATCAAAAGTATGTTCTGAACGCTTCTAATAGCCTTAGTGAGTTTTTGGCCAATGTCCTGGAAAATTTGCAAGAAAGCATGAGTCCAAGTTCTGGGAAGGGGCAGGGAGAAGGCTTTCAATTGCCCGATATTATTATGGGACAGGAAAAGTTAGGTGAGAAAATGGGGGAAATGGGTAAGAAGGGAAAAGAAGGAGGTAGTCAAGGTGAAGGTAAGGAAGGTAAAGGGAGTGGGGAAAAGCAGGGAAAGGATGGTAGTAAGGGTAGTGATGGTGATGGTCAAGGTGGTGAGGAAGGCAGTAAAGGTGAGGATGGAAAGGGTAAAGGATCTGGTGGGTCTAAATCCGGTGGAGATGGAATGGGAACCCAAGGTGGCCCAGGAGGTAACCAAAGCGGACCTAGTGAGGAGGAATTGAAGGAAATCTATGAAATTTACAAGGAACAACAATATATACGTGAACAATTGGAGAGTCAATTGAAGAATCTTATTAATAGTGACGATCGTAGGTTAGGAGAAAAATTGGTTCAACAAATGGAGGATTTTCAGAACGATTTATTGAGAAATGGGGTTACCCAGCAAACAGTGAATAAGATGAACAACATTAATCGTGAAATGTTGAAATTGGACAATGCGGCCATGAAGCAGGGGAAGACCAAGGAAAGGGAAAGCAACAATAGTTATGATTCCTTTGAGAACCCTATTCTTACTAGGCCCTCAATATTAGATAATTATCGCAATGATGTGGAGATTTTAAATAGACAAGCATTACCTTTGCAGCAAAATTTTCAGATAAGGGTTAAGGAATATTTTAAAATTGATGATTGATTTTCACTATGAGACGGATTTTAGCATAGATGCTGAAACCAAGTTTGCCGATTGGATTAGTAGGATAGTGCTTTCTGAGGACGAAAGTTATAGTCAATTGGATTTTATTTTTTGCGATGATGAATATCTTCTAAAGATAAACCAAGACTATCTTAATCATGACACCTATACTGATATTATTACTTTTCCTTATGAGGATAGTAATGGAATAGCAGGTGACATCTTTATTTCTGTTGAACGTGTCAGGGATAATGCTTCTGAGTATGGTGTTGATTTTGATACTGAATTAAAACGAGTCATGGCTCATGGGGTGTTGCATCTTATAGGGTTTGGTGACAAGAGTGAAGAGGAGGCCTCGCAAATGAGGTTAAAGGAAGACGAAAAAATTAAATTGTTCCACGTGGAACATTGAAAAGTTATGTTTGAAAAGGAATATGATGTTATAGTGGTTGGTGCAGGTCATGCTGGAGCGGAAGCTGCTGCTGCTGCCGCCAATTTGGGTTCTAAAACCTTGTTGGTTACTATGAACTTGCAGACTATTGGACAGATGTCTTGTAATCCTGCCATGGGTGGAATTGCTAAGGGACAAATTGTTCGGGAGATAGATGCTCTTGGCGGATATAGTGGTATTGTTAGCGACAAGAGTGCCATACAGTTTAAAATGCTTAATAAAAGCAAAGGTCCAGCCATGTGGAGTCCTAGGACTCAAAATGACAGAATGCGGTTTGCTGAGGAATGGCGTATGGCCTTGGAGAATACTCCAAATGTTGATTTTTATCAGGAAATGGTTTCTGGTCTTTTAGTAGAAAATGGTCGTGCTGTTGGGGTGAAGACCTCTTTAGGAATTGACATTAGGTCCAAGTCCGTTGTTCTTACTAATGGAACTTTCTTAAATGGCTTAATTCATATAGGAGACAAACAATTTGGTGGTGGTAGAGCCGGGGAAAAAGCAGCAATTGGAATTACTGAACAATTGGTGGAGTTAGGATTTGAAAGTGGAAGAATGAAGACTGGAACACCCCCTAGGGTGGACGGGAGATCTTTGGATTATTCGGTTATGATTCCGCAACCTGGTGATCTAATCCCTGAAAAATTTTCCTATTCCGATACCAAGGCATTGTCCCATCAACGGGATTGTTATATGACCCATACAAGTCTTTTGGTGCACGATTTACTACGGGAAGGTTTTGATCGTTCTCCGATGTTCAACGGTAGGATTAAGAGTTTGGGGCCAAGATATTGTCCCTCTATTGAAGATAAGATCAATAGGTTTGCAGATAAGGATAGTCATCAGCTTTTTGTTGAACCTGAGGGTTGGAACACGGTAGAGGTTTATGTAAATGGTTTTTCAACTTCGCTTCCTGAGGATGTTCAGTATAAAGCTTTAAAATCTGTAAAAGGGTTTGAGAATGTAAAATTCTTTAGGCCTGGATATGCCATCGAATATGATTATTTTCCACCAACACAATTGAAGCATACCTTAGAAACCAAGCTTATTGAGAATCTTTATTTTGCAGGTCAAATTAATGGAACTACAGGGTATGAGGAGGCTGCTTCCCAAGGATTAATGGCTGGGATAAATGCTCATTTAAAAATAAATGAAAAGGAGGCTTTTATACTGAATAGGGATGAAGCTTACATTGGGGTATTGGTAGATGATCTTATTACAAAGGGTACGGAGGAGCCATATCGTATGTTTACTTCTAGGGCAGAATATAGGACGCTTTTGCGACAGGATAATGCTGATTTAAGACTTACACCTAGAAGTTTTGAAATGGGATTGGCTAAGAAGGATAGGTTGGAAAAGATGGAGGAGAAGGAGCGTAAATCAACTGCTTTTGTAGAATTTTTTAGGGAAACCAGTTTTAAGCCAGAAGAGATTAATCCTATTTTAGAGGAGTTGGATTCGTCAACTGTAAAGCAACCGGATAAGATGTTTAAAGTGTTTTCAAGACCCAAAGTAACCATGGAGCACATGATGCAATTGGAAGGCGTTTCTGAATTTGTTTCAGATAACAATTTGGATAGGGAGGTACTGGAACAGGCAGAAATTCAGGTTAAATATTCTGGGTATATTGCCAAGGAAAAGAACAATGCGGATAAATTGCAGCGACTGGAAAATATCAAAATTCCAAAGGGGTTTGATTATAGTAAGTTAAAATCACTTTCCTATGAGGCTCGGGAAAAGCTGAAGGCAATACAGCCAGTTACTATATCCCAAGCCTCTAGAATTAGTGGAGTTTCTCCTAGCGATATAAGCGTTTTACTGGTCTATATGGGCCGATAAATTTCTACTGGAATCTAAATGTTCCACGTGGAACATTTGTAAAGTACAGTCTGCTTTAGGACTATTTTAAAGCTTCGATTTTTGGATTTTAGAGAGAAGGTGTTTGCCGATTGATTTAGGCAAACACCTTTTTTATTTCCTGGTTTATGTTGTAGTCGGGTTACAAAGTTTCATAAATCTTTAAACAGGCAAAGGAATTTTGTGCTTAAAAATTCAAAGCCTTGTTATGCGGATTCTTGGGCAGCCTAGTTCTTATTTGTGGAATAAAATAGCGCATGAGGATTTGTGAATTTTTATTGATTTTGATTTTATGGTTTATTATTTTCTATGTATTAAAATTAAATTCTGACTTCAAGTTAGCTTTAAATTAATGGAGAAGATTAAATATGAGATTGTTTTTTTAGATCATGGGAATTTTAATCGGTTAGAATTATTCTGTAATTATTTGCAATTTATTTAACTGATAAATATAGATTGGTTGAATTTGGAGGTTACTTATAATTTAGAGTCTTATCATGTTTTTCGGGCTAGGGTAGGGCAGTCATTAAAACTAAAATCTTCCTATGATTTCACTTTCATGGACTACTGTTTTAAAGTATCTTCGTAGTTTATGAAAATTGTAATTATTCGCTTATCAAAACCATGAAATTTTATTTAGAAGCCAAGGACTATACACTCACAGGTGAGTCGTTTAAACTATTGCATGATCCTGTGCTGGATATGTTGGTTACTGAACCTCAACCGGAAAATCTTGAGAAATATTATGAAAGTGAAAATTATATTTCCCATACGGATTCTAAGAAATCCTTGGTGGATAAAATTTATCAAACAGTAAAGGGTTATAATCTAAAAAGTAAGCTTTCACTTATTGATTGCTATGTTTCTGTTGAAAAAACATTGCTTGATGTAGGAGCAGGTACTGGTGATTTTTTGGCCGTAGCTAAGAAATGTGGCTGGGAAGTTACAGGGGTTGAACCCAATGAATTGGCAAGGCTTAAAGCAAAGGAAAAAGGTGTAGAGCTATTGGAGGATATGAACTCTCTTCCTGCGGGTCAGAAATTTGATGTTATAACCCTTTGGCATGTTTTGGAGCATTTGCCAAATCTGGATGAACAGATTAGCAAGTTGGTAGGACTCCTATCTGATTCGGGAACGCTTATTGTTGCTGTTCCTAATTTCAAATCTTATGATGCGGCTTACTACAAACAATTTTGGGCAGCGTTCGATGTACCGAGACACCTTTGGCATTTTTCTAGAAATAGTGTTCAGAGGATCTTTGGGAATCATGGTATGAAAGTGGTAAATATTAAGCCAATGATGTTTGATGCTTTTTATGTTTCTCTGCTTTCTGAAAAGTATAAGACGGGGAGACAGAATTTTGTAAAGGCGCTTTGGTCTGGATTTAAGTCTAATTTGTTTGCATTTAAGTCCAAAGAGTATTCTTCCCTGATATATATAATTAAAAGGCCTAATACTGGTTTTAAGAGGTTCTGAGCAGGTTTAACCCGTGTTGCCTTCTCCTAGTATTGCCTTTTTTAGAAAGGCCCTGATAGTCTTATTGACCGCTTCATTTATGATAGACAATATTTATAAGTATGTAATGTGATATAGGTTTTGTTTATAGATAATAAAAAATGGTTTTCCAGTTCACTATTCTAAGAACAAGGGAGGTGTTCACCTAAAATCTTGTGTTATAATGTTTGACAACAATTTTTGACTTATTCTAAAAAACCTTTTCTATTTTTGCCCAAATTTAAATTAAAGAGAAAATGAAAAAATTAGTTTTGGCGCTGGTGTTTATCGGAACAATATCTTGCCAACAAGAAAAGATAGCTTTCGTTGATAATGTAAAGTTGATGGATACTTATCAAGAGAAAATTGATATTGAAGCTAAATTTAAAACGAGAACTGAAACTTTTGGTAAAAAGAGGGATAGCATTTCCCAAGCTTTTCAAGTGGAGGCCCAAGCATTCCAGGCTAAGGCTCAAAAAATGGCACAAGCCAAGGCGCAAGAAGAGTATGGTCAGTTGCAACAACGTAGTCAGTTTATAGGTCAACAGTTGCAACAGGAAGAGCAGCAATTGCAGATGCAGGGTCAAACGGAGATGGATAGCTTGGTATCTAGGGTAAAAAAGGAAATCAAAGCTTATGGGGAATCAAATGGCTATTCCTTTATTCTGACCGGAGGAGACGGGGGTAGTGTTCTTTACGGTAAAGAGGCACATAACGTTACCGACGCCATCGTTAAAATATTGAACGATAACTACAAGAAGTAATATATCATTCAATTGTCCTTAAGGACTATATTTCATGAAAAACCCTTCGGAATTAATTCCGAAGGGTTTTTTGTTACAGCAAGAATGTGCTTAGTATCTAATTATTTGCGTTTCCAAAGGCCTAATAAGCCATTTCTACAATTTTAGCTACATCGGAGGGGGAGAGAGCTTTATGCTCACCTAGGCCCAACCAACCTCTATCTGTAAATCTATTTGAAATGACTTTTGCGCTTCCATCAAATTCCTTCGTATAATCGGAAAGCTTGGTTTTTATTCCCAATTCATGAAAAAAGGACTCCGTTTTTTCAATACCCAAATTGGCTTTTTCCTCCAAAGTTCCTTCTGTGATATTCCAAACTCGCTCTGCATATTGGGCCAATTTTTCCTTTTTACCGTCAAAATTATAGCGATAATGACTTGGGGCAATCACGGCCAAAGTTCTGGCATGATCTATACCGTAGAGCGCCGTTAATTCATGCCCAATGGCATGCACTGCCCAGTCGGTAGGTACACCCAAGGGCAATAGACCGTTAAGGGCCATGGTGCAGCTCCACATGAAATTGGATGCCGCTGTATAATCCTTGGGATTTTTAATTATAATGGGTGCCACCTCTATCAAGGTCTGTAAAACACTCTCTGCCATGCGATCTTGAAGGGAGGCTCCTATGGGATAGGTCATATATTGCTCCAGTACATGGGTAAAGGCATCTGCTATTCCATTTGCTAATTGGCGCTCTGGAATTGAGGCTATTACTTGTGGATCTAGAATGGAAAATACAGGGAACAATCCAGGTCCGCCCATGGCCAACTTTTCCTTGGTTTCTGCCCTGGTAATCACCGCTCCTGAATTCATTTCAGAACCGGTTGCAGGTAAGGTCAGGACAGTTCCAAAAGGTAGACCTTCCAATGTTGGTGTTTTTTGTGTTAATAGATCCCAAGGAGTGTCACCTTTATAAAGTGCAGCTGCGGATAATAATTTGGTGCCGTCTATAACAGAACCTCCACCTACCGCAAGCAAAAAAGTAATATTCTCGGATTTTATTAACTGCAGGGCACGCAATAGAGTTTCATATTCCGGATTTGCGGGAATACCCCCAAATTCGATCACCTCAAAATTTTGCAATGTTTTTTTTACCTGGTCGTAAATACCATTTTTTTTAATGCTTCCTCCCCCATATAGCATTAATATTTTGGCATTGGTGGGAATTTCTTCGGTCAAGTTTTCTATTTGTCCTTTTCCAAACAAGATTTTAGTCGGATTTTTATATTTGAAATTATTCATATTGATAGCGTATAATGTTTAACATATATTTAAATACAGTGCAAAGATACAAGAAAATGAATGTTCATTCACTTTTTGATTGACTTTAACAAAACTATAAGATTAAGGACTTTAGGTTCTTTACAAAAACGGAATGTTGAATTTCATTTTCCAAAAATTGCTTAAGATGATCAAGGTTTATGGGTAAAGAATCCATTTGTTCAATAATTGCAAAATAGGTAAGTCCAGGCCTATATTTTTCAATTGGAACCACCTTAGGAAACTCTCCTTTGGTGTTTGGTGCCCCATTAATTTTAATTTTCTTTAAACTGAGGAGTCGGTTACCAACAATTCAACCATTATCAGCCGACCTTTTTCTGTCCTAAGGTGATATTATAATTTGATGTTTTTTAATGGCCTGTATTGAATGAGTAGACCGTTGAGTTGTTCTTAAATATAATTATAGGGTAGGTTTTTAACATAAAAAGCTTGCTAATTGAAGTAATTATCTGACAATTTGGTTTGCGCTATGAAATTTATGTTAAATTTTGTCGTATTACCTGATATTTCGATAGGTTCATCGTATTTTCGCATCCAATCCCCCTTAACATTTTTTTAAGAGCAATGTTGAAGCGAGTTTTTTGCTTTGATTTGGCTTTCAAGTACTTATTGAAGCGTTTACGTTTTAGTAGGATTTTTTTAACAAATTATTCAATATTAACCCCACAAACATTTATGAATTATGAAAACAAAAATTACTCTATTTTTATTAATTAACATTATTTTTTTCTATCAGGCCTACGCCCAGTGTACAGGTGTCGATTTTGAAGAAAGAAATGGAATTGCCATTTTGGAAATGGAAGCCAAATTGGCAGGTAGCTGGCGCAAGGAGTCAGTTCCGGATGCGTCTGCAAATTCGGCTATAGTATATAGGGGTAGTGACTCATTTGGAGCACCCGGTAGTTCTGTCATAACGTATAGTGTAAGGATTAATTCTCCGGGAACTTATAGGTTTATTTGGAGGAATAAAATCGGTGTAATCGCTAGTTCTAATCCCTCCACCGAACATAACGATTCCTGGTTGAAAATCAATGCCTCAGATTTTTATGGTTTAAAAGGCTCACATAGGGTTTACCCAGGGGGGTCAGGTAAATCTCCAGTCGCTAATGGCGCTACATCTGGTGGATATTTTAAAATTTTCACCAATGTTATTAATTGGAGTTGGTCTACTCAGACCAGTGATCACGATGATCATTTTATATATGCAACTTTTAATCAAGCTGGTGTTTATTCCATTCAAGTATCCGGTAGATCTTCCGGACATTCCATTGATAGAATGGTTCTGTACAAAGAGAGTAGCTATTCTGCATCCAGTGCCCAAAACTTATCCACTGCTCAGACAAATTGTAGTGGAGGTTCTACCCCTCCAACAACTCCTACCCCTCCAACAACACCACCGGCGAACAACACTTCACCAACTGTGAGTTTCTCGAACATCACTAACGGACAGAATTTTTCAGTAGGCAGTAGTTTATCTGTTGGGCTATCTGCAAATGATTCTGATGGAAGTATTTCCAAATATCAAATTTTTGTGAATAACACCCTAGTAGATACAGATGGGGCAAGTTACTCGCCCTATTTGCTTAGCGCGTTAACAGCAGGAAGCTATGCCGTAAAAGCCACAGTTACAGATAACAGTGGTGCAAGTACCTCGGCAACGGTTAACTTCACCGTGGGAGGAAGTACGACCCCTCCTCCTTCTCCAACCCCACCTGCAGGAAATAATCCACCTTCTGTTAGTTTTACTAATATCACCAATGGTCAGAATTTTGCTGTTAACAGCAATTTATCGGTGGGGTTAACGGCCAGTGATTCTGATGGTAGTATATCAAAGTATCAAATTTTTGTGAACAATTCATTAGTTGATACGGACGGATCATCATATACACCTCATCTGCTTAGCCAGTTAAGTGCCGGAAGCTACGCCATAAAGGCCACGGTTACCGATAATAGTGGTGCGATTACTTCGGCTACAGTAAATATTACTGTTGGCGGTAGTTCACCCGTACCTCCAACTCCAACCCCAACTCCTCCAACGGGTGGAAATAATGCTCCTTCTGTTGGCTTTACTACCTTATATAATGGGCAGCAAGTTACTCCAGGAAGTACAGTTTCTGTTGGAGTAAATGCTAGCGATACGGATGGAAGTATTGTTAAATATCAAATTTATGTAAACGGCATATTGGTGGATACGGATGGAGCTAGTTTTACACCTCATCACATAGTAGGAATTGCAGCTGGTAATCATGAGATAAAAGTGGTTGTGACCAACAATTCTGGGGCTACAGCTTCAAGTACAATAGTTATTGTAGCTGGTTCTGGGACACCAACAACACCCACCAATCCAACACCCACACCTTCTGCTATAAGCTTTAATTTAATCAATGCCTCCTCTAATGCAAGTATTGGTCCGCTTTCCAACGGTACCTCCCTGAGCTCAAATGATGCCCAAGGGGTTAATGTTAGGGCTAATGCACCAACAAATACTCAAAGTGTTGTCTTTACCCTTTCGGGTGCATTGTCTAGAAGCTGGACAGAATCTGCCGCGCCTTATGCTTTATTTGGTGATACAAATGGGGATTACGTTTCTGCTAACCTGCCTAACGGATCCTATAGTTTGAAAGCTGTTGCGTATTCGGGCAGTAATGGCTCTGGAAGTATTATTGCCAATACAACAATTAATTTTTCAATAGCTGCTAGCTCTGGGCTTACAGCTAAAACTATTGCCTACCCTAACCCTGTTAAAAGTGATGGCAGAATTAGTCTTAAATTACCTACAGGTACTTCAGGAGAATATACCTATTATGTGACCAATGCGATTGGTATTCAATTGGAACAGGGAGAGTTTACAACATCGCAATCACAAACCGATGTTGACTTGCAACTTTCCAATTTGGGAAGACAAATACCAGGAGTTTATTACTTGACACTTGTTTCTTCAGTTTCAAAACAGACTATTCCCATAGTACGGGAGTAAAAAATAGACATAAGTTAACTTATAAAATCAGCTTCAAATTGAAGCTGATTTTTTTTTGATTTCAGTACTTCTGTATTGCAATATGCAGAGTCCCTTCCTCAGATAACCAACCAATTAGTTTAATTTGCAATAAACAGATATTGTTATGGCCAATTCTTGTAATGAAATGGTTCGGCAATCGACCAAGCAATTCTAGGATTTTATTGTATGTTTATGAAATAACAAGAGCAATGCCCGAAACCTTAAAAATATTTACAACTGCAATTTTGGTGTTTGCCAATTCCTCTGAGGAGGAATTGAAACATAAGGCCATCCCCAAGGGTAGTGTATTATTTCAAGGGTTAACGGAACATGCAATAAGTACTGCAAAAAAAACAGGACTTCCTTATTTTCTTCTAACCGAAAAGGAGCAATACGGAAACTCTTTTGGAGAGAGGTTTGTAAATGCCATCAAATCCATTTTCGATAAGGGATTTGATAATGTCATTACCATAGGCAACGATACCCCCCAATTAAAGGTTTCCGATATCGTGAAAGCTTCGGGAAACCTGAGTGCAAATAAGTTTGTTTTGGGACCATCAAGTGACGGAGGATTTTATTTAATGGGACTACATAAATCTCAGTTTGATACCAAGGCTTTTGTTGAATTGCCTTGGAAAACCAATACACTTGCCAAAAAAATAACAACGGTAATTGAATCTTCCAACGTACGTGTAATTCAACTTCGAGTCTTGTTGGACTTGGATACTAATGCAGATTTAAAGAGGATTCTAAAAGGACTAAATAATGGTAGAGGAAAGATCTTTCAAATAATCCTTTCATTAGTTACATCGACCCAAAAAATTATTCTTCAGGCTTATATTCCATTAAGCTTTAGACTTAACAGCACTTATTTTAATAAGGGCTCCCCTTTCCACTTCATTAACTAGTATTGGTTAAGGAAATCAATTTCCAAATCACTTTCGACCTTATCGTTCATAATTTATATAACGGGACTCTACATTTGTATTGTTACTTACTATTGCAATATAATATTGCTGTAATGGAAGTGGGCCTAAAACGTTTTTAATCACTAACAACGGAAATCCTAACAACGAGTGGTTTCCAAAAAAATAACTATAATAAAAAATATATAATGGCAGATTCTTATTATGACCCGGCAGATTTACGCAAGTTTGGAAATATAACCGAATGGAGCGAGGAACTTGGGACCAAATTCTTCGATTACTACGGAAAAGTATTTGAGGAAGGAGCCCTTAGTGCTAGGGAAAAATCTCTAATCGCTTTGGCAGTGGCCCATGTGGTAAAGTGTCCCTATTGCATTGATGCCTATACCAAAGACGGTTTGCAAAAAGGAATAACCAAGGAGGAGATGATGGAAGCGGTACACGCAGGTGCGGCTATAGAAAGTGGCGCTACATTAGTACATGGAGTTCAAATGATGAATAAATACAATAAGCTATCCATGTAATTTAAGTGGCATTGCTACTAATCTCTTAAGTTTTTTTCTAGCGAGAATTTTGTAGGCTTTTGGGCTAAAATGCCACAAGTTTTGTAATCTTTTGAGGTGATGCCCTATTAACAAATGAATACTCAGTAAAAATGGCAACAAAATCTTTAAAGGCAAGGCACAATGCCCTTGTCACAGATAATAAACAATTGGAAATCCTTGAAGGCGGTATTTTCGAAAATGGGGAATTGCCCTTTTTTAAGGATAAAATTGCACAAATAGGGCAGTTTCCATTGCGCCCAAAAAAATTGGAAATCCTACAGATCAATGTTGGTTATATGTGCAACCAGGTTTGTGAACACTGTCATGTGGATGCAGGTCCTGATAGAAAGGAAATAATGACCAGGGAAACCATGGAGCAATGTTTGGAGGTTATTCGCAATACAGGTGCCCATACCTTGGATCTAACAGGTGGTGCCCCGGAAATGAATCCAAACTTTAGGTGGTTTGTGGAAGAGGCCGCCAAAGCGGGGATAAAGGATTTTATTGTACGCTCCAATCTTACCATAATTAGGGCGAACAAGAAATATTATGACCTTCCCCAATTTTTTAAGAAACACAATATCCACGTGATTTCCTCTATGCCACATTACACTCGTGGAAAGACAGACAAACAGCGGGGAGAAGGAGTGTTCGACAAGTCGATCAAAGCACTTCAGGAATTGAATGCCGTAGGATATGGTATGCCGGATAGTTCGTTGAGATTGGATCTGGTCTATAATCCGTCCGGTGCTTTTTTACCTGGAGATCAGGTAGCTATGGAGCGCGACTTTAAAAAGGCGCTTATCGAGGATTTTGAAATTCAGTTCCATAATCTCTTTGCCATTACAAATCTACCTATAGCTCGTTTTTTGGATTATTTGATCGCTTCTGGGAATTATGAAGATTATATGTATTCCCTAGTAGACGCCTATAATCCTTCGGCCGTTGCCAATGTAATGTGCACCAATACCATTTCAGTGAGTTGGGATGGATGGTTGTACGATTGCGACTTCAATCAGATGTTAGGCCTTAAAGTGGCTAGCAAAATTAAACACATTAAGGACTATAACGAAGAGGTTCTTACAGATAGGAACATCATAGTTTCGCAGCACTGTTTTGGGTGTACGGCAGGGGCGGGGAGTAGTTGTCAAGGGTCTGTTACTTAGAATCCATCCCATTTTTATGCTTAAAAGTCAATTTATAAATTAAATATAAATGGACCATTCGGTTTGTACCGGTTAAAGATTGTCCTTAAGATTGCTTTTTTTGTGTATTTTATCGATTTAAAGTTATTTTCAGCTTTATTTTTTAAATAAAAGTCCATAATTAGAGTTAGGGTAACAGACTTATAGGTCTGTTTATAGAAAACCAAATCTTATGGACAAACAATTGAAACGCATGGCTACCATGCAACGCATACAAACTACCGGCTTGGAAATTTTTTACCAAAAGGGCTATCATAATACCAGTATTGACGATATTTTAAAGGAACTCTCCCTCTCTAAAGGTGCGTTTTACTACCATTTTCAATCCAAGGAAGAATTTTTCATTAGTATTGTGCAAAACCTATTATTTAGAAAGGTTTATAGCAGTCTGATAGAACCCATTGAAGGTCAGGAAGATCCCTTGAATAAGATTGTAGCCTGTTTTGATGATGCATTGGAAACTGCAGAGCATAACTTTCTGGATTACGGATTTGTTTTGAGTAATTTTATTACCGAATTTAACGGGAAGAACCCTGATATAATGAATTACCTTCAGGACATTTTGAAAGTGTGGGAAGTTAATTTGGTAACTGCCCTTCAAAAGGGAAAAACGGATGGATATGTAGACCGGCATATAGATAGTGAAGCCGTGGCTACTTACCTAATTTCGTCCTATATCGGGATAAGGACCTTAATGGTTGAAGGTAATAGTAAAATGTTGCGATATAAGTATATTCAACAGCTTCGTCAATACTTTAAATTAATAGAGTACAAAGAGCCGGCATAGTTTGTTGTTTTCAGAAGCGACTAGATCCCGCTGCTCAAAATCACCCGACTAATTATCGTGATAATTGACCATTTATAATTTCCTCAATTTTGGAAAGAACATCCTCCGGTACAATGGTGCGCATTACATTTTCATACCCAGGGGGGTATTTTTTTCCATAGACCGAGGTGGGGATCAATGGAAATTGCTCCCTATCCGCCAACAATGCATTTTGTGGATCTTGTTTAAATGGATAGAATCCCGCATACGGATGGGTAACACCCCATAAAGTTAGGGTAGGGACTCCAAATAATGCTGCTAAATGGGCATTGCCACTATCCATGGCCAACATTAGATTTAACTGTGAGATTAATGCCAACTCCTCCTTGAAGGTCAATTTACCCACCAGATTGATACTATTCTCGTAAATACTATCCCATTTATCCAATATGATTTTTTCCCTTTTCCCTCCACCAAATAACAAAATTTTGTAGCCACCGGTTTCGTTAAGGATATGAACTACCTTTTCCATCAAATCCAAAGGATACATTTTGCCGTCAAAGGCTGCAAAAGGAGCAATGCCTAGCCATTTTCGTTCTTTGCCCTTCACCAATTCCATTGTGGAAGGGGCTATGGCCCTTTTAGGCAGTGGACTTGCATTTTCCAAATCTATGGGCATGCCCAGTTTCCCAAAAACATCTGCATAGCGTTGGTGGGTAGTTTTTAAGGGTTCAAAAACCTTATGGGACAAGGAGGTCAATGCTTTCTTTTCTGCTCTGCCCTTATCCACTTGGACAAACGGAATAGATCCCAGCCTAAAATACTGTCTAAGGATGTTGCTGCGCAGCACATTGTGCAGATCGGCAACCATATCTGTGTTTAGACATTTAAGTTCCTTATAGAGCTTCCAAAGGCCAAATATGCCTTTGTGCTTGCCTTTTACATCCGCTTCATATACGGTTACATTTTTGACTTCAGAAAAAAGAGGGCTAAAAAACGCTCTGGTAAGCACGGTAACTTTAACGTTGGGATATTGTTTCAACAAGGCCGATATTACAGGAACGGTCATGGCTACGTCTCCCATGGCTGACAATCGAATTACCAGAATATGTATTCCTTCCCCATCCGAAAAGGCGGGTTTTCCTGTACTATTTTTAGAGGTCTCCGTAGAGGTAATTGGAATTTCGGGCGCTATTTCCATTTATATATTCGATGATCCCTTAAAAAAGGGATGGCAAATTTTGGCGTTAGGGGGTTTTTCGGAGAACAGGATTTAGTTCATTATCATTGTACATTTTCATCTGCTTGTACACTTTCATGTATTTTTTGCCAGATTCAATATCCGCTAATAATTGATCTATAGCAGAGCAAAGGTCTTTCTTTTGTTCCAAAAGGACATTCAGTTTATTTTGGCATTTTTGGACATGATCTTGGGTGGCATCCGTTCTATTAACTTCTTCCTGCATATGATATATTTTCAGGGCCAAAATGGAAAGTCGGTCTATGGCCCAAGCGGGACTTTCCGTATTTATTGTGGCATTTTTATCTTTTTCTACCGATTGGTATTTATTTAGGAAGTAACTATCAATAAATTCTACCAGGTCCGTCCTATCCTGATTACTGGCATCAATCTGCCTTTTTAATTTTAACGCGGCCACCGGTTCAATATTGGGGTCACGTATAATGTCTTCATAATGCCATTGCACAGTATCTATCCAATTTTTACGGTATAGGAGATGGGATATATCGTCCTTTGGATAGGGGTTGTGGAACTCTTGGGATACATCATCTTTTTGATGATATTTTTCGATGCTTTCTTCAAATATTCTAAAGGCAAAATCGCTGAACATAATGACAATATTTTACGGCAAAGATACCGTTTATTTAAAAAACGGATTTTATTTATTAAGGGCTGTTTCTTGCTATTCCTTTTACCTATTTATTTTTGTTAAGGAAGATACTTTATTGGGTACTAATTACAGATTGGCAAAAGACCTCTGCCAAGTGTTATTTTACTTCATTAGGGCATTGGTCAGGAATACTATAAAGGGAACTATAACGGATGCCATTAACACAATTTCTCGGACACTATCCTTTTTTATAGACTGGACATAAGTGGTTATAAAAACCACTGCGGGGAAAAAAGTAATTAAAATAGGGTGGGTGTCTGGGGCGGATTTCAAAACTTTCACCAGCAAGCCAATAAAAAATAAAAGGACTATAAGGCGCATTGTCACTATTTTCCCTACTCCTACACTACCCAGTTTTAAAAAAGCTAAAAAACCGCAAAGCAAAACTATGGATACATAAAGAAATAAAAGAGTACTATTACTCCAGTCATAGAAATAAACGGCATTGAACTGAAAATCGAAATAATAATGATTCCATAAAAAATCCATATTGTTGCTCAAAGCCAGAACTGCCAACATAATTAGAACCATAGCAATTATTGCAGCGAATGGGACCAACCAATTTTTAATATTTTTTGGTTCATAAAAGTATATGGCAACAATGACGACCACGAGATACAATAGAGCCCAGTCATAGAATAAACTAGCTATCATTATCCAAAAAGTGGCATCGAAAATTTTTAATTTAATGTTTTTTAGACTACGGAAACTCAGGATTCTACGGATGGAGAGCAATAAAAAAAAACTACAGAGAATGGCATTGGGGTCTATAAGCACTTCCGGGAAAAGTACAATTAACAGGGTGTAAAATAGGATCGCCAAGGAATTTCCTCCAGTGATCTTATTTCTTAAGGCAATAAAATTAACCACAAAAATACTGAACGATAAGAACCCCAGAATCGCTGTTTGACCCAATAATTGTTCTGGTGAATAGGATTTTTGGAATATAAAAAAATGGACAAACCAGTAGAAAAAAAATAGGAATACCAGAAGTATTATATAATTTATTGGTTTTGTTCTTCCAAAAATGCTTGAAATCATCCTAGGTTTTTATATTTTTGCATGGTAAATATAATTAAGATGGATTCATTTTTTTACGGTATCGAGGATTTATTTGTAAATGTGCTTTTTGCTCCGTTCGACGCTTTGCGCGCTATGGAGAATTGGTGGGGGGCAAATACACTAAATTGGATTTTTATGCTTATCGGCGCTGCAGCCTTCGTTTATTGGATGTTGGAGTTGAAAAAATACAATGATAGCGGCGAAGAAAATAAGGACGCTACAGCTCATTCTTACTTATAGTATAATTTAAGGATAAGATTAATAGTTCAATAACTTCGAGGGTTCTAAAGAAATAGAGGATTTTCAGCCTAATTGGTAAGGTATTTCACACGGGTTTATATACCATGTGATGTATTAATCTAATTACCAATCTTAGTGTTTTACCTTTTATATTCGTTGTGTTTTTAATGTTGTAGCCCGCATAATCATTTTAGTATGTATACATGTATGATATTGTAATACATTATTACTTTCCAATAATGGTTTTTTGAGGCCATACCCAAAATGTAATTTTGATATAATTGGAATTCTATCATGAATAGGATATTTACGTAAAGATTCCAATTATATAGGATAAACTTAATTTAAAAACAATTCAGTCATTACCTTTCCAGGTCTATCAGGCATTGGAAAGCCTAATAATTCTGCGATTGTGCTTGGGATGTCAATTAATTCTCGTTTTATATCTATTACCGTGTTTTGTTTGAAATCCGGACCATGAGCATAAAATAGAATATGTCTACAGCCGTCACAATCATCACCATGTGAACTGAATCCTCCCAAATCATCTAGGTGTCGACCGTGGTCATTTGTGATAAATAAGCTTGTCTTACCCTGGTAAAAGGGATTATTTTCAAGGAATTGCCAAATTTGGTATATATATTCATCAGATGCCCTTAAGCCATCTAAATAGTCGTTCCAATTACCGGTGTGACCCGAGAAATCAGGTTCTCTTAGATTTATTAAGGTTAATTGTGGCTGGTCCTTAGATAATATTTCCGAAATCTTTTCAAATGTTACAGCATCTTCCCGGTAACCACTTCCTAGCCCATTTACACCACAATTTGTGTTAGGTTGATATTTATTTTTCCAATTAGAATCTACACAATTATTTAGGACTTCCAATTTATCCTTGCTGGAAATCATCCATGTAGAGGCTGCGTTAACATTTTTTGCTTTTCTAAAATTTTGAAATATTGATGAATATTTTGGAATTTCCTTCCCGCTATTATTTAGATCCTGGTAATGTCCAGTGGTAATAGCGGCGTGACCCGATATTGTCCAAGTAGGACCATTGTTGTAAAAGCTTGTATTTATTATTCCTTTGGATGCAAGTTGGCCGGAGATCTTAGGGATATATTGTTGCGTAATGTCCCCCCATGTTTCGGAGTAACGGGCCCCGTCCATTATTATTACAACAACGTTTTTTGTTTTATAGTTGTTTTGAGGGTAAATAGGAGTTGAATCATCTGTTTCAATAGAGGAATTAGAGCAGGCGGTAAAAACAATGAACAGCAATATAGTTGGCAGAAATCGATAGGCTAAATTCATTATTGGTTCGATTTTAATTGCATTTACAACGCTATAAAACAATTTACTTTTCCTCATTAACAATTCGAATACATTAAAATGTAGAATGCTATTATAAATTAAACGGTTTTACCCATTTATTATTTTTAGCATTAGTGTTTAATATAAGCAATGTCTAAATTTACTTAAAATTAAGCATGAATCAACAAATAGGAATTCGAAAAGTCTTAAAGATCGAATCCTAGGTCTTTACGATAGTACATCTTGTTGAAATGTAGCTTCTCCATGTTTTTATAGGATTTCTTCAGTGCTTCCTTATAGTTGGAACCATAAGAGGTAACTGCCAAAACCCTGCCGCCATTGGTCAAGACCCTGCCTTCTTTTAATTCGGTTCCGGCATGGAATACCACGGCATCTTCTATAGCATCAAAACCTGTTATTTCCATTCCCTTCCCATAAGCTTCCGGATAACCACCTGATACCGCCATTACTGTAGTAGCGGCGCGCTCATCTATTTCCAGGGCGATGCTATCCAAGCTTTGGTTTGCAACGGCTTCAAAAACTTCGACCAAATCATTTTTTATTCTTGGTATTACCACTTCGGTTTCAGGATCGCCCATTCGTACGTTGTATTCAATTACTTTTGGTTCGTCCCCTACTTTTATCAAACCAATGAACACAAATCCCTTATAAGGCAGATTATCCAATTTAAAGCCCTCTACGGTTGGTTTTACGATTCGCTCAAGTACTTTATCCATGAAAACCTTATCTGCGAAAGGAACTGGGGAAATGGCCCCCATACCCCCTGTATTCAATCCAGTATCGCCTTCTCCAATTCTTTTATAATCTTTTGCGGTAGGCAGGACTTTAAATCCTTTTCCATCAGTCAGCACAAAACAACTCAGTTCAATACCATCCAAAAATTCTTCAATGACCACAGTAGTACTGGCAGCTCCAAATTTGGAGTCGATCAACATGGTTTTCAGTTCGGCCTTGGCTTCCTGTAGGTCATTTAAAATCAATACTCCTTTCCCTGCAGCAAGTCCGTCCGCTTTTAAAACATACGGTGGTTTAAGGGTTTCCAAAAAAGCGTATCCTTTTTTCAAGGTTGCGGCGGTGAAACTTTCGTAGGCCGCGGTAGGGATGTTATGGCGCATCATAAACTCCTTGGCAAACTGCTTGCTTCCTTCCAGGGTAGCTGCTGCTTTTTGTGGGCCTATGACGGGGATATCTTTTAAATCGGTATCGTTGAGGAAAAAATCGTGCACCCCGTTCACCAATGGATCCTCGGGGCCTACAATGACCATTTCGATATTTTCCGAAAGCACACATTTTTTAATAGCTTCAAAATCGTTTACACCAATGGGTACATTTTGTGCTATGGCAGCGGTTCCCGCATTTCCGGGAGCCACATAAAGATTTTTAAGTTTTGGACTTTGCTTTAGCTTCCAAGCTAAGGTATGTTCGCGCCCTCCGGCACCAAGGATCAGGATGTTCATTCTTAAAAAATTTCCCCAAAAATACGGTTTGAAATGGATATAGGGTATACTTCTATTAAAATATATGGCACTATCAGTAATATTAAGGCCTAAAAAAACCCACCTAAAAGGGTGGGCTTGTTCTATTTTTTATTACGATCCGAAAAATCACGATGTTCAGTTTTTCTGAGTTCTTCCGAGGTAAGTGTCTTAAAGTAATCCCAAGTTTTCTTCATGCCTTCCTTTCTACTCACCTTAGGTTCCCAGCCTAAAATTTCTTTTGCTTTTGAAATATCGGGTTGACGCTGCATTGGGTCATCCTGAGGCAAAGGTTTGTATATTATTTTTTGGTCCGTTCCAGTTAAATTGATGATTTCTTCCGCAAACTCCTTGATGGTAATTTCATGTGGATTGCCAATGTTCACTGGAAGTGAATAGTTGCTCATCAATAGTCTATAAATCCCTTCAATTTCATCATCGACAAAACAGAAAGAACGGGTTTGGGAACCATCCCCAAATACCGTTAAATCTTCACCACGTAGAGCCTGTCCCATGAAAGCGGGAATAACCCTACCGTCATTCAATCTCATTCTAGGTCCATAGGTGTTAAAAATCCTAACAATTCGGGTTTCAACACCATGAAATCTATGGTAAGCCATGGTAATGGATTCCTGAAAACGTTTGGCTTCGTCATAGACCCCACGGGGCCCAATGGTATTTACATTACCATAGTACTCTTCTGTCTGGGGATGAACCAAGGGATCACCGTATATTTCAGAGGTAGAGGCAATAAGAATCCTAGCCTGTTTTTCCTTGGCCAATCCCAATAAATTGTGGGTTCCCAAGGCTCCTACCTTAAGGGTTTGAATAGGAATTTTTAAATAGTCGATTGGACTTGCTGGGGAGGCAAAATGCAAAATGTAATCCAACTCTCCCGGTATATGGACGAATTTCGTAACATCATGATGTTGAAATTCGAATTGCTCTAAAGGGAATAGATGTTCAATATTCTTTAGGTCGCCCGTGATCAGGTTATCCATGCCAATAACATAGAAACCTTCTTTAATCATCCTGTCGCAAAGGTGTGATCCTAGAAATCCGGCAGCGCCCGTTATAAGTACTTTTTTCATCTAATAGTTATTTTATGGTAAGATTGACAACAGACAAATTTAGAGGAATAAGGCAATGTTAAAAATAATTATGGTTTAATAACCAAAATATTGGGGTAAAGTGTGGTAAAACCATTAAAGCATTACAGATACGACCAATTAACTTAACCAGACAATATTAATTTTACAGTATTGTTTTATTTCTCAATATGCTTTTTTCTCTCCAGATATTGCATTCAGGACTGTTTGAACAATTATTTTAAGATCCATGAATAAGGACCAGTTTTCGATATAGAAAATATCAAATTTGGTTCGGTTTAAAATATCGATATCCGTTTCTATTTCACCTCTATATCCTCTTACCTGTGCCAAACCGGTGATTCCTGGTTTAACGAAGTGCCGTAGCATATATTTATCTACTTTATTGGCGAATTCATTGGTGTGTTTAACCATATGGGGTCTTGGACCAACAACGGACATATTTCCAAATAGGACATTGTAAAACTGAGGAAGTTCATCAATACTTGTTCTGCGGATAAATTTGCCCACCTTGGTAGTACGCATATCATTTTTAACAGCCATAAGGCTATCTGCATGTTCATTGGGGGCCATGGACCTAAATTTATAACAATAGAATTCCTTGTTGTCAATTCCATTCCTTTTTTGTCTAAAATATATAGGTCCTTTGGTTTCCAATCTAATAATTAGCGCTATTATAGGGGCCAACCATGAAAGAATACCAACAACCACTATTAATGAAAATACAATATCGAAACCTCTTTTTAGGGCAGAATTTAAGGGATTGTGAAGGGGAATGTCCCTTAGCGATAAGATTGGTATATAATCGTAGTATTCAAAGGTTAGTTTTTTGGAGAAAATGTTCTTATTGTCTGGTATAAATTTCAGGGTTTTTAAATTATTATCGGCAAAGTTGATGAATTCGGTTATTTGATTGTTCTTTAGTTCTGAAACTGAGCAATAAATTTCGTCGATATTATTCTCCACTATGTAAACGAACGTCTTATAGATATCAAAAAAGGGGTCAGAAGGGCAGAACTGTTTCATAAAATGATACCCGTACTCCCGACGATCTTTAAAAACGTCGATTAATTGATCGGTTTTTTTGTTCTTTCCAATGACCACTACATTTCTCATGTTCCCTTTTATCCTTTCCCGGTATTTCATTAAAAGGATATAGTTTAGGAACTTAATGGTAAATATGGCCAGCCCAACAAAAACAAAATATTCCCCTAGAGCCAATCGGCTCATATTGGGTTGCTTAAAGAAGCCAATAAAGGCATATAATATTAGAAAGAAAAAGACGAATTGGTTGAACAAAAGTTTTAGAAGGTATGATACTTTAGTGTATCTATAAACCACGTAAAAGTTATTTTTAAAAGACAGTATAATCCAAGCCAAGGTCAGATAGCTGTGAAATAGAATGGGATACTCAAAGTTTATCGGCAGAATGTAGGCAAAGACATTAATTACCAATAAATCCACCGTGTAGGATATGGGGGTAATGAGACTGGAATAACGGTGTTTTTTGGAAAACATTAATTATATGCCGTGTATTTGATATTGTAAGCTGATTACAAAGATAATTTTAAAAACTAATAAACTGATACAACTTAACTAAAGACTCAATTTTCAAAAAGTTCTTTTCTACTTTTGACGGAAAAATGGTCGACTTAATTTTTTGAGAAAGCCTCTTTTAATACCAATCGAATGAATTGGGTATTTCCTATCAGATAACGTTTCCACATCCGCTGGGGTTCTTGTGCGAACCTGTAGAACCATTCTAGGCCTACTTTTTGCATCCAAATTGGAGCGCGTTTTACCTTTCCGGCTATCACATCAAAACTGCCACCTACCCCCATTACGAAATTAACTTTTTGCAACAAGCCTTTATTTTCATACAGAAAATTTTCTTTTGTAGGAGAACTGATAGCCACAAACAAAATATTGGCACCGCTTTCCCCGATTTCTCGTGCTATGGATTCTTCTTCTTCCTTTTTAAAATATCCATTCCTATAACCAGCAATAATATTAGGAGAAAATTGATCTGAATAAATATCTACTACTTTTTTGACTACCTCCTCTTGTGCCCCAAAGAAAAATATTTTATATTTTTTTTGGTGAGCCAATTGCACTAGGTTTACCATCAGGTCTATTCCTGCAACACGCTCTTTCAAGGGTTTTCCTAGGACTTTGGAAGCCCATACCACTGCTTGGCCATCAGCATTGATTAGATCACTTTGATTCACGCTTTGACGCAATTTCAAATCGTTTTGCATGGCCACTATTTTTCCGGCATTTACTACTACGTGGTGCAATTGGTTTCCTTCAGAAATTGTATTGTCTACAATCTGTATTGTCTCCCGCATGGAAAGGTTGTGAATGGAAGTATTAAGAATGTTGATTACCTTCATCTAAGTCGAATTCTAATAAATAATAACTAAATGCGTAAAACATCCATGACTGTGCCCAACGAATGTAAGGAATCTTCGAAGTTACCCATTTCTTTTTTTGGTAGTAAAAATAACCTTTGGATGATTGCATATTTTTAGTTGTCCAAAGCAGTACCCTATCCGCCAATTCCCTATTTTCATGTAAAATGCCTAATTTGCTTAAGGTAACAATAAGTTGCGCGGGGGCATGGATATCTATGGGAAAGGTTTTGTTATTGTAGTATTTAGATACCCCTTCCTCTGTAAAAAAGGTATTCAAATAGTATATTAAACCTTTTTTAATATATTTTTCAAAGGTTTGATCACCCGATACAACTTGATACCTAAATATACACTCTAAGTTATAGCCGGTATGGAAATTATCAATCCATTGATGGAAAGGTAAAGTACCGTATGACCATGCTCCCTCCTTTGTCTGTCTTTTACAAACATATGATACTACTTTTTTAGCTGTATCCAATAAATTATCATCTTCGGTATAAGGATAGATCAAGGACAATAATTTAGCACCTAATAAACCGGCATTATAAACTTGAGTACTATCCAAGGGTGAATAAGAGAAAGTAAAATCTCCCTCCTCATCATAAGTTCTATTCAGATCTTTTAAAATAAATTCGGAACAGCTTAGAGCCGTATCCAATAGTTCTTTTCTATTAGTTAATTTATAGGCTTCAATAAGGGCTTCTCCAATAAATGACGTAGCGACTACCGTGGGTGTATACTTAGGTTGGAAAAATGCTCTAGCTTGCCAGTCAAAATTATATCCCCAACAGGCTCCTGCATAACCACTGGTTTTTAATTCGAGGATTTTGGTAGATAAAAAATTTATCTTTTCAAGATATTCCTCCTTCGGTTCAGTTTTATATAGATTACAGTAACCCGTTAAAAACAATCCTAGCCCTTTTGGATTATAGTCCTTTTTAATTCCAAACAAGGGTCTAAAATTAATAGGGTTCCTTTTAAAAAGTTGGATCCAAGCCAATCTCAAAAAGCTGGATTTCCCAAACGGTGTCCTCTGAATTATCCAACTATTGAGACCGTCATAAGGATCCCAGCCTTGAAACTTTTCAAATTCGCAGAAGTCTTTGAGTTTGTTAAAACTGGATTTAAAAGCCTTATTTTTCATTTGTACTATTAATACCTATAGGGTGGGATAAAAAAACATAAAAAAAGATAAAAAACACTACCCCCTGTTGTCGTGCCAATAAATCCTCAGTAATAAAAAATATGGAACAGATAGCAAGAAAAAGAAGAAATACATAATTACGTGCTTTCTGAGTAAATGGCAAATATAAAATTAAAATTAAAAGCATAAGTCCGATTGTGCCATTTGCACTAAGGGTATACAAATACTGGTTATGGGAAGAATATCGTTCTCCTGCACAATAGAAAAATTCATTTTTCACGTATTGATCATAGAGGGCATTTTTATAATCCCCATTGCTCACACCCAAGATTGGGGCATTTTTGAAAACATCTATAGAAGTCTTCCATTTGGCCAAACGTAAATTTAAGGCATTTCTTTCATCTTTTTTATCTGTTATTTTAAATTCAGTATGCTTAAATTTTTCTATTTTGGGATAATGAAAAGGATTCTTTATATAAAATATACTCATTAAGCATAACATTATGAAGGTACTTGCGATCAATGCTTTTCTGCTTCCATTTAGGATTTGAAGTATAAACAGATAAAAAATCAACAAAAAGACAATTATACCAATAAAGGAGTTTAGAAGAAAGATATTAAGGCTGGATAGGGCTGTAATTAGGCCCCATAAAATGTATCTTCTATTTTTGAAATACAAGTCATAAGCGAAAACAAGGCCTAAATTTAAAAACAAAGAAACATAGGTCGGATGCCAGTCCTTAAATACCCTGGTTAAGCCGTAATAAGTAAATTTATTGTAAATCGAAGGAGTCAAGAAGATTTCCATTTCCCTTGAAGCCAAATAATCTATAATGGCATATAAGTTTGCAAATAGAATGCAAGCAATTAGGGAGAAAATAAAACATTTTTTTATGTTGGAAACCATTTTGTAGGTCAACTTTACTCCAATGAAGGAAAGCGGTATTAGGAGATAGGAGATATTTCGTCCAATGAATTTAAATTGGCCGGTAACATTATTGGTGTAAACCAATCCAATCAAAAAAAGCGCAAAAAAGGCAAACAACAATATGGTGCCTTTCGGAATTTCATTTAAAGCGTTATATCCCTTAACGAAAAAGAGCCAATTCACAAATAGTAGTGCCACAATAATTCCTTCCAAATTATAGAATCCCGAAGGAATTATCGCAGCTAGTACTGATAGCAGCACATAGTGAATAGAGAATGCCTTTTTTTGTTTACAGTCTATCATCAATTTTTTGTGGCAACCCAGTTTTTAAACTATCCTGAATCTTAAATGTAACCAGGGTAGTGTTATAAATAGATTCAAAGCTTATAGGACTATTCTTTTCCGAAGTTAACGCATCGATAAACGCCAGTATTTCCTGCTTATGTCCTTTGCCAGCCAACTTTAATTTTTCAACCTTATTTCCACTATGGAAAACCCCATCTCTAAAATCATTGATAATTCCAACTTTCCCAGCACAAAATACCTCTATATGTTCTTTTGGCAAGGATTTATCACCATTGGCCACATATATTAGATTTCCAATGGAACCGTCACTAAACTTCACCAAAACGTTAATATTATCAGTAACCGTAATTAATGAATTTTCTGAAGTAATACAATCAGCAAAAACAGAAACAGGTTTTGCATCGGTGAAGAATTGCATTAAATCTATGAAATGGCACATTTCTCCAACTATTCTTCCTCCCCCTACGTCCTCTAATTGTGTCCAATGATCTTTTGGGATAAAACCGGCATTGATCCTAATATTGATCACGAAGGGCTCATCGGCTCCTTTAAAGCGTTTTTTAATTTCTTGGGCAATTGGGGAGAACCTTCGGTTAAATCCAACCATTAGCCTGGAAGTACTCCCGTTATATACCTTTTTAACCTCTTCCAGCTCTGCATAATTCATGGCAAGAGGCTTTTCTACAAAAATGTGTTTTTTCGCCTGAACTCCTTCAATAACGTATTTTGCATGTGAATTGTGAGGGGTAGCGATAAATATGGTATTGATTTCAGAATTGGAAAACACATCGGCCGCTTCGGAAGAAGCTTTATTGAATCCAAACTTTTCGGCCACATTCTTTGCTGTGATACCTTTGGTTGTAACTACAGTATCCAGTGAGCCATGCCCCGTTTTTACGTAGGGAATCAAATAACTCTGCGCAAAACTTCCTGCCCCTATAAAGCCAGCATTAATTTTGGATATAGGTGTAGCATTTAAATTATAAATTGTTTTTAATTTATCTTCATTATCATCGTATTTAAGCAGAATACCTATATGGGGTTCCTTTATTTTTCCCAATACTATATCATATGCCTTTTCAGCCTCTGCAATATCAAACACATGGGTAATTAGTGGTTTGAGATTAATGGTTTTTCTAGCCAATAATTGTAAAAATGCTTCCATGTTCCGTTGTTCGGTCCAACGTACATAGGCATAGGGATAATCGATTCCTTCTTCTTCATAACTTACGTCGTATCTTCCAGGACCGTAAGAACAAGAAAGTTTTAATTCCAGCTCTTTTCTATAGAAGTGCGGGTCTCTTGGGATATCCATTTTAACGGCACCAACAACTATTACTTTTCCTTTTTTCTTTGTAATTTCTGCTGAGAGCTCTATTGGGTCGTTTGTGGGAGCAGCGGCAGTAATAATAACACTGTCAAACCCATGTCCTTTTGTGAAATTTTCAACGGCTGCCATTAAATTTGCTTCATACCTGAGCATAGATACCATGGCTCCATTCTCCTTGGATATTTCTACCAGTTTTGGAGATAAGTCTATCCCAAATACATTGCATCCATTGGCGTTTAAAAGCTGACAGGTAATTTGCCCTAAAAGTCCTAAACCAATAACACAAATATTTTCGCCTAAGGTTGGGTTTGCTTGTCTCACCCCTTGCAACGCTATAGCCCCAAGTGTGGTAAAACTAGCCTCTTCAAAGGTTACACCATCGGGTATTTTGGCTACTAAATTTTGAGGGATTGCCACCACTTCTGCATGGGAGGCGTAATCTTGACCTGCACAGGCGACCCTATCTCCTGGTTTAAATACACCTTTTGTATCCATAGTTGCGTGTACCACGCCAGACGTACTATATCCTAGAGCCTTTAAGGAGTCTAATTTGGTTTTAACCTTATCAAGTGTGGCTTTCAAACCTTCCTTTTTAATATTTTGAAGCACTTGTGCTACCAAATCTGGACGTTGTCTGGCCTTCCCTAATAAATTAGCTTTTCCAACACTCACTGTACTTCTTTCTGTTCCTGCACTTATTAGTGAAAACTTATTCTCGACCAACACGGTACCTTTAGAAAGTGATGGTACAGGTACATCATCTACAAACAGTTCTCCAGTTTTAAAATTTTGTATGACTTGTTTCATTTATTAATTGGTCTTAATTATATTCATTTAACATTTTACTTATGGCATCCTTGCAGTCAAAATGGTTGGTAGTATTCTTAAACATTTCGGACACATATAAAGTCGTTAATGCTGTTTTTATTAAATCATTTATACTATAACGGAATTCAGTTTTATTATGATAAAGTTCCATAACATGTCTGTACATTTCATCATGCCCTTTGCTACGGAGGATTTTATTAAAATTCTCCTTTCTCCCATTGTTATGGATTATATATGTTCTTAAATAATCATCTATAAAATATGATTCATCTTTTGTTCTAATTTCTATTTTTTCCTGAACTCCCCTAAGAGCATTACCTTTATCAGAAACTGTAAGATTGACCAATGAGCCATTACTGTAAAGAATTGAGGTAGTGAAGGTTTCATCTTTGGTGTTGCTTTTTAGCATTGTAATTTCGGCGGGTATTTCATCTTCTAACCAATAATTACATAAATCAATCCAATGCGTTAAATTACCCGTTATTCTTGTTCCCTGATTTTGCCAAAAATACCAATGATTTTCACTAATTAAAATTTCTTTTACAGAAATATTGATAATAGCCCTTTGTCCATTAAGCCTTTTCTTTATTATTTGATTTATTTTTATGAATCTTCTATTGTACCCTATTTCAATATTTGCTCCTTTTCTATAAAGGTTTGCCAAATTCGTAATGTCTTTTAAAGTAACACAAGGGGGCTTTTCTATAAATATTAAACTTTTTGGATTTTGATGGTATATTTCTTCTGCAATTCGGGTGTGATCAGAATGATAGGTTGCAATAATGGCCATTGGTTTTGAGACTTTCCTCAAAACATGATAGCTGTCTTGAGGTACAATGCCATTATAACTATAACCATACTTTTTTTTATAAAATGATGAAATATTTGCAACGTAATCAACGCAAAATATTTTTTCAAGTTTTTTTATGTTAGGTGCTATATATACCCTAGAATAATCCCCAAGTCCATAGATAAATACTCCTTTTGCAAATATGGTCTCTTCAGAAAACAAAGGTGGCAATTCTTTGATTGCTAGTTGAATTGTTTTATTTGTGCTTAAGGTATTATCGTAATAAGGTAAAAATTGATTGAACATGTTATCTGGTGTATTCGATGCTTTTGGTTCATCATCCCACTCTATAAAATTATTTTTAACGATAAAATCATCAATATTTTCCGACGTTTGAGTACTATAATTTATATATATTTTGTCCTTATATTTTAGTCTTATAGTTGTATGGTATTTATTGAAAACAAATTGTTTGTCTCTTTTTGAATTAATTTTGGCAAAAGTTCTCGAAATACCTTCCGCCATAACAAAAAAAACTAATTTCCTAATTTTATTTTCAACTGCTGGGCGGTCATTGGATTGATTGATTTTGGATTGTTGCACTTCAATTATTTCATCGTAGACCAAATCGCTTAACTTATGAATCTCAATCATTGATTTTTTTGTTAATTATAGTCATAAAAATTTTATGAATATTTTTGTTAAATATTGATGCTGTATATCTTTCATTAAATCGATCAACACAGTTTTTGCTTAATGTTTTTAAATACTCTTTATCACTTAAAAGTGAAATTATTTTCATAGCTAATTGTTCGGGGTCGTTTTTCTGTATTATAATTCCGGTTTCATCATCGATGATTTCTGGTATTGCCCCCTCATTAGTTGTTATTACTGGTAATCCATTTTGTAATGCTTCCAATATAACCAATGGGAATGCATCGTTTAATGTAGGATGAACGAATATTTTTGTATTTTCCAGGAAGATGCTTTTCTCTTTTCCCAATTTTTTTCCATGGATAATCACATTTTGTTCTAGTTTATACTTTACAATTAAGCGTTTAACTTCTCCTAAAATTTGATTATTGACCGTATCGCCTACTACATTAACCTTTATGGTCGGGATTTGGTCTTTAACCAGTTTTATAGCCTGCAATAAGACAAATATTCCTTTGGATGGAAATAGATTGGACAAAAATAGTACATCATCTTTTTTTTCGGTAACAGGAAATGTTTGAATAGGATATTGATTTATAATACCATTGGGTAAAACATATATGGTCACATTTTTTAATTGCAAAGGGTGTAATTCACGTCTTACGAGGCCATCTGAAAGGTGTATTATTACGGAATTATTAAATACCCATTTATATATATTTATGACGAATGGATTTTTCTGGAGGTTATCGGATATTCCCTTACCATGCAAATGATATATAGGTTTAATCCTCAATAATTTAATTATAAAAACAAAAATTAGATCTCTGTAAAAAGTGTTATTTGCAGGTGATATGGTAAAGTATACAAATTGTGGTTTGATTTTAACTCCCTTCAACAAAAGTTCAAAGGCTATTTTTAATGTTCTTAAAACTTTTTTCAGATTGAGTTTTGATAATGTCGTAAGGTCTTCAGAAAATTTTAATTCTACGACATCCTTTAGGTATTCCTCATCAAATATTGATAAATTAAATATATGTTTATTGATAACGGACACTCCATGAACTGGAGGTGGAAACTGTATCAAAAAAAGAATTTTAGGCTTTTGATTTTCCATAAAATATATAGGTAAAATAAATGAGCCAAAAGCAAATTGCGGAATGGGGAACCTCTAGGATTACGTTAAAGGAGACCCATGCGATTAATCCAAATAGTGCATAGAAAAGAAATAGTTCCTCCCTGTCCTTGCTTTTGGGGATTATAAAAATTTGTTTTAAAAAGTTCTTTAAAGGGGAAAGTATTAAAAAAGCAGGAAGCAAGCCTATGTGATGTACTATGGTTAAAAATGAATTATGTGGAGGGGTAACCCATCTTTCAAATTCGTTATTAACGCCTGTAAGCATAAAAGTAGAGTTGATCTTATCTGCTAAAGTTTGGGCAAATTCAATGGTCATATAAGGCAACCCAAAACCATTCCCGAAAATCAAATAGTTTTTTGAAACCGAAGTTTCTAGAATATGATTCCAATACATTAATCGCCAACTTGCATTTGCATCTGTAAATTGGGGCAACTGTAATAAAAGCACCATAACAACGCCCAACACTCCAAGTGTTATGAACCTTATTTTTGGAGAAAATGAAATATAAAAATGTACGAGCACTATGGCAAACACTGCGAAAAATGAAGATGAATGCCCTAACAAAGCCGAAGTTAATAAGGTAAGGGAAAGTAATGCAATTTTTTTAAGTCCTTTGTAATACACTAATACATATCCACCGTATATTATAATCCCCATGACCCCAACTGCGGACAAATAGGAGAATCCTTTTAAAGGCGAGTAATTTGGTATTGTAATATAGAGGTAAGCAAAATATAGTAATTGAAGAATTATGGAAATCTTAGCTAGTTTTTTGATAAAGTTTATCGCAGCGATAATGTTCTCTTTTTTTTGAAATACCTTATTAGCTATAATATAGGAACAGGTAAGGTAAAAAAAAAGAAAGAATTGTCTCATAATCAATACAAAATATACTCCTTTCCATTTTAGAAACGTTACAGAATATATTAAATAAAGCAGTGCCAAAAGAATCAGTAAAAAAATGGAGGGAAATTTTGTTCGCAACGAGCTTTTATGAATAGAAAATAACGTCGCGACCACCAATAGAAAATCGTGTATAAAAATGGGCTCGATTACGGCCATTTTTGAAAATTTCCTATCAAAAAGCAAAAGTGCAATTATTAAAAAAATGAAAATTGCACTTTCAGGTTGTCTAATTATTTTTATTTTCCCTATTTCCAAACTCTATTATCCTAAATTACGGAACATTTCATTTAGTTCCTCTCTAAATTGTTTAACCTTCCTCTTCAATTGTAATCTAATTTCAGTATCGTTTATTAAGATTGCTTCAATATTTTTCGTTAATTCTTTACTTTTTAAATGGTTAATATCGTGAACGAAATTTTCAAATCCTAGCATTTTCATAACTCCTTGGGTTTTAAAGCCCTGATACCGGATAGCGATGATTGGTGTTCCTGCATTTGCAGCCAAAATACAAGAGTGGAGCCTAGTACCAATTAGCATTTTGCACTTTGCATATACCCCGACCATTTCATTTGCATTAAAATCATCTTTTAATACCAACGAATTGACACCTTTTATATTTAATTTTTTCTGTACAAGATAAATAAGATCTAAATC
Organism: Arenibacter sp. S6351L; assembly: GCF_023016025.1. Classification (NCBI taxonomy): domain Bacteria; kingdom Pseudomonadati; phylum Bacteroidota; class Flavobacteriia; order Flavobacteriales; family Flavobacteriaceae; genus Arenibacter; species Arenibacter sp. S6351L. Next base: position 56,367 of record NZ_JALKBB010000001.1, read on the forward strand.
ACTTTTACCATGATGTTTTACTGTTACTTGAGGTACAAAAACAGGAAATAAGTTGAATTTTTTAAAGGCTATTTCAATTGAGAGAACAAGGTTATGAATATATTTTTCTTTGGCATTTTTAGGATTCTTGTTTTCGGGAAACGTCCAATTTACAACCGTAACCCCCAATATCTCTTTCTCTTTTGTAATACTCAAATCAATATGAACATCCTTTTTCTCGATAAAGAAGGCACAATCCGGTACCAACGTAATATTTTTTAGTCTATACTTGTTAAGCAGCTTTAGGGACAATTCTTCCCTTACAACAACCTGATTGCATAAGGCAATATACTTCATGGCATATTTTTCACTTTTTCTACTGGCAAAACTACCTATGCTTTGGCCTAAGACCACAATTTGTTTTCCTAATTTGTAGGCAACACTTATAGGTTGTAGTGTACGCCATAAAAAAAGATTGCCTCTTAAATCTTCTTTATCATTAAATATAAACTGCCCACCTTTAACAATTACCAAATCTGCACTTTTAAGTAAACTGTATGCCTTATACTGCCTTCCTCCAAAAATTTTTCCTATAATTCCATATTTGGAAATTAGGAGTTGAAAATAATCTTTGCACAACCTTATGGCTGCAATGGCATTTACCATAATAGACGTTTCTCCACCTATATACGGTGTTGGCAAAATCCCTTGGATTATCTTAATATCATTTGTTTTCATTTTTCTATTATGATGCCAAAAGTGAGAATCTTTTTCTCTAAAGGTTGATAAAAGAGTAATTCGTGCATTAGGATAAAATTCTTTTAAACCATCAACTGTAGCCTGGGTAATTGCCAAGTCACCTTTATTGGAATCGGAATAACCATGTGTAATTACAATATTTTTTTTGCTCATAATCCTGTTTTTGGTCAAAAAAACAGAAACATCAATGTAATCAAGTTACCTCATAGTTATATTTGATTTTATAATGTAATTATATAATTAACTAATTCACATGGGCGTAACCTTAATTTAACATATAAAGACATGACAAATTTTTTTAATTTCAATGGCCTACTTTACTAAGTTAGGTGCATTCTTTAAAGCTTCATTAATTATATGCCCAACCTTATTTTTGACTTTAAAAACGCCAGCCTGTTCAAGCATTATTTGATAATCCTTAAAATAAATTTGTTCAAAAAGCATTATGTTTTTTGCGTCTTTAGCTAATTTTTTACTTGTTCTATCGTTCAAATAAATAAATTCGTTTAATGGGGCACTTTTAACGCCTGTTTCCGTTGATAATGGGAGGTAATGAACTGGTTGCCATGGCGGAGTAATTCTCCTTTTGAATTTTAGTTTATGCTTGGAAATATATTCAGGATCCAAAAGTGGAATATTATAAGAATAGATTCTGATGGGTCTAAGGTATGGATATACATAACCATGATTATCAATAATGGCAAGATCATCGGACCAAATATTGTTTTTGGACATATCCTTTAATATGGCATTCGTTTTTCCTGTTCCTCTCCACCCCATAAGGACATCAACTTTTCCATCTTTATAGATTGAAGAGGCATGGACAAATGTTGCGTTACAATTCAAAAGTAATAGTTGAAGAAGTGGTTCTATAATTTCATCCGTTATGTGTCTTCCTGGAGTTGTTCTTTTAAAGGGTATTCTACCTCTTTTAACTTTTGTGGGTATACCCACCGTTAAAGATTTTTCCGAATCCCGAATAAAATAATGCCCACTTTTTAAAACCAAAGTATTCTCGTCATAAAAGGCGTCTTTACCTAATTCTACAGTTTTTTTAATTTTGGGAATTACATCACTAACATTAATTTTTAAATGGTATTTTGGAGCTTCAATGGTATTGTCGAAGTTATGGTATATCATGTTTAAAAACGACTCACAGGAACTATTTACGGTTCCATAAACGGAAACATTTATTCTTTGAGCTACTGAAAATTCTTTTATTAACTTCATGCCAATTTTTTTAATTGATTAATTGCTATATCTACATTTTCTATTCCCTCGGCAATACTCAAGGTGAAAAACTTCAATTTATCACTTAGATTAAGATTTTGCTTTTCAAGCCAAATAGGATCTGTTTCCGTAATGTAGTTGATTCCCTCTTTTTCATGTTCGTTTATTTCGTTAATTATCATCTGCATATTTATGGCGTTAAGATTATTTAAGGAATTTTCGGCACCTCTTTTAAGATGAATTATAAAATCGGCCTTACCCTCGTATATATCCGGTCTTCCACTAATGGATCTATTGTAAAAAGTTGTCTTAAACCTTTTTGGTCTGCCGCTGCGAAATGGTTCTTCTATTGTTCGAATAATATTTCCATTTATAAAACAGTAATTGTCAGATAGTACATTAACATTATTTTTTCTTGTCAAATTTAGTATTAATGTAGATTTCCCAATTTTGCTTCCTGCTACAATAACAAAAGTTTTCTTATTGTACATAAATGAACTTGCATGCATTAAGGAGAAACCATCCTTTTGTGCATTATATTCCAAGGGTTCTATAATAGACTTTCGAATAATAGACATATAAAGTTCGGGAATGCCAACGACACTACCCCTATTTACAATAAATTTATACATACTTCTGACACAGGCCCTAGGAATATTTATTTTGGTAATTCTAGTTCTAACCAATTTTTCGGTTATAATTCTTTGGTATGAAAAAAGAGTTGTCTTAACTACTTCAACATTCTTACTTGGCCTATCAAATTCTACCAGCACAGTTTTTTTTGAGGGTTTAATTTCGCTAATTGACCAGTTTTTGAATAGTAATTTAATATAAAAAGACATTAATATTCCTCCCTTTACATGGATTTCTATATTGCCACTGCTCCATTGTGTTGAAAATATTCCTTTATATATACTCATGATTCCTTCAATTTAAAATAGATCAATACAGATATTCCATAAACCGAAAGTGCAAAAAAGTAAGAATAGAGTTGTGGGCCTAACAAATATTTGGACCCAATAAAAATTATAGTCAATAGGCCTAAGGGTAAAAGATGTTTCATTCTATCCGTTATGAAATTCTTTTCATTTAGGGATTTGATGTTTAAAATTGACAAGGTAATTTCACCGATCAACACTGAAATAGAGATATATGCCGGATTGTGTTTCATGAAAACTGAAAATAGTATGCCGGATATTACAGTAAGAAGCGCAGCGATAATTAAATTCCAACTATATGCCTTGTCTTGTTTTTGCAACAATAATCTGGTCCCTGAACTAGTCGTAAAAGATGATAGGAATCCTGCTAATCCAAGTATAATAAAAGTCGTGGTGTAGGATGAATATCTTTCACTAAATAGCAGTGATATTATTGCATTGGGATAAAAAAGCAATGTGTTAAAAAATACTAACCCGGCGACCATAGCAAAGGAGTCAACTTTAAGGGAAACGGAATCTTCCATAAGTTCTTTGAAAAATGTCTGTACAATAATTCTTCTTACTCCTTTGAAAATCATGTAAAATTTTAAAGCAATATAGGCAATGGCTATAGCCTCGTCATCATTAAAATATGATACCACATTGATTATACCAATACCAATAAAAAACATTGAAAAGCTGGCAATGCCTATGTCAATATTACCTAAATACTTTTTTAAACTCTTGAATTTAGGTCTTACAAAGTAATTGACCTTTAACGTAAAGGACACTAATAGTCCTGTAATAAAATATGAGAAAACAATACTTGTTACAAATAGGAATACAATATTATTGGTAAAATAAACTGATGCAATTACTAGAACAATCGATGGAATCAGGACTCTTATTAAAGATACAAAAGCACCCATAATCGGCATTCCTCTTCCGTACAGTGCATAATCGGCATTCAAAGCAATAATTGGAGCGAAAAAAAACACATAGTTTTTGGTATAAATATAACCTGATAAACCTACAACTATTAAAATGATCGAAAGAGTTACCCTTGCTGATTGTGCCTCAATCAACTCGGTTTTCCAATTCTCTAGCAAGGCAATATCCCTGGTTGACGATAATTGAAGCCCAAAGGCAATAATTGCAACAATAAGCAAAGTTAAAGAGTCAATTTCCCCTATCAAGGCAATAGTATCGTTTTGGATATATTTTGCTATATACTTTAAAGAAAGTAAGGTAGTTAAATGCCCAAGCCCTGTTAAAGAGGCTATTATTAATAGTCTTTTAATCATTTAATACACCACAAAAATCCAATACCATTTTGTCTTTTTTCAATTTTAATGTTTTAAATTCTTTATGGGCTACCAAAAACACAATAATGTCGGCTTTTTCAGCTGCGTCCTGATAAGAAGTAAGTTTAAAGACCTTATGTTCATGTATATTAGGCTCTACAATGAAATACTCCTCATTGTTGGCATTTTGTAGCACTTTTTGGGCAATATATTTTGCAGGAGATTCCCGTAAATCATCAATATTTGGCTTAAAGGCCAAACCCATAATGGCAATGCTTGGTTTTCTGCCTTGTTGTAGTTCAAATTGCAATTTGGCTGTTTGCACCTTTTCGGCGCACCAAAAGGATTTGTAGTTATTTATTTCCCTGGCTTTTCCAATAATTTGGGATTCCATGGGATATTCTGCAACGATAAAATAGGGATCTACCGCAATACAATGGCCCCCTACACCACAACCTGGTTGTAATATGTTCACCCTAGGATGTTTGTTGGCCAATGCAATTAATTCCCATACATTAATGTCGGCCTTATCACAGATAAGTGATAATTCGTTGGCAAAGGCAATTTGTACATCCCTGGAAGAATTTTCTACCAATTTGCACATTTCGGCCGTACGGGCGTTTGTTTTATGTAATTCTCCTTTAATAAATCGTTTATAAAAAGCCACTGCCTTTTCTGTGGAAGCCTGGTTAACACCACCTATAACCCTATCATTATGCACTAATTCATACATGACATTTCCAGGCAAAACCCGTTCGGGACAATAAGCTATAAATAATTTTCCTTCCAATTCTGGGCGTTGGCTATATATCAGTCCCATCATTTTTTCAGTGGTACCCACTGGAGAGGTAGATTCTATAATATACAGATCATTTTCTTTCAATAAAGGCAAAACAGCCTTGGTGGCAGCTTCTACAAATGAAATATCCGGTTCGTTTTTTCCTTTGAAAGGTGTAGGCACTACAATTAGGTAGGTATTGGCCTCCTTGGGGGAAATGGCCGCCTTTAAAAAGCCTCCTTTTACGGCATTGGCGACTGCCAAGTCCAACTCCGGTTCAATAATATGAATTTTTCCAGCATTTATAGTTTCCACCACCTTTGGATTAATGTCCACACCATGGACATGGGTGTTATTTTGGGCTATTAGTGCCGCTGTAGGGAGGCCAATATAGCCTAAACCCATCATTACTACTTCTGGTTTGTTCATATTAGAATTGTCTTGTTTCAAATGTGTATTTTGTCCTTTTGGATTTTAAACCTTTTTAAACTTGGCTCGGTCAATGCCTTTCCTATTAATAATTTAAGTGTTCTGTTCCGTTTTTAGTAGTAAATTTAACCTCAAAATATGGTCAACAATCCTTGTACAGGCTTTTCCGTCCCCATATGGATTATGTAATTTGCCCATTCTCTCATAAGCTTCGGTGTTGTTTAGAAGTTTGGAGGCCTCCTCAACAATTTTCCCTTTATCAGTGCCTACCAAAACTACGGTTCCAGCATTTACGGCTTCTGGACGCTCCGTAGTGTCCCGCATTACCAAAACGGGTTTACCCAAACTAGGTGCTTCTTCCTGTACTCCGCCACTATCGGTAATGATTAGATAGGATTTTTCCATCAGCCACACAAAGGCAGGATAGGAGAGGGGCGCAATTAGTGAAATATTATTGATATTTGCCAGAAGTTCATATACGGGCTTTTGTACATTTGGGTTTAGATGTACCGGATATACGATTTGTGTATCTGGATTTTCTAGGGCAATTTGTTTTAATGCTTCGCAAATGTTTATGAAACCTTGACCGTGATTTTCCCTTCTATGACCAGTAACTAATATCAATCTTTTATTGTCATCCAAAATAGTTTTTAACTGAGCAACCTCTGAATCCCTAAAAGTGTTGTTATTTACCTTGTTTACACTAAATAATAGGGCATCGATTACTGTATTTCCTGTTATAATAATACTTTTTCCCTGTTTATTCTCGCGTATCAAATTGTCCCTTGAGGTTGTCGTAGGCGCAAAATGTAAGTTGCTCAATACTCCAGTAACACTTCTGTTCATCTCCTCAGGGAATGGGGACTGCATGTTAAAGGTTCTTAGACCAGCTTCGATATGGCATACTTGCGCGCCCGCATAAAAAGCAGCCAAACTGGTAGCCATAGTTGTTGTTGTATCCCCATGAACATACACGTAATGGGGTTGAAACGCCTCTAAAACCGGTTTTAAGTTGGTGATTATATCGGCCGTAAGAGTAAATAAATTTTGATTGGGCTTCATTAGATCCAAGTCAAAATCTGGAATAATTTCAAAGAAATCCAATACTTGGTCCAACATTTCCCTGTGTTGTGCTGTAATACAGACTTTGGTCTCAAAATTATCTGGAAATTTTAGAAACTCTTTTACCAAAGGTGCCATTTTGATGGCTTCTGGCCGGGTACCAAAAATTATTAAGTTTTTTATTTTCATTCTTATAAATGATTTTAGCTACACACTTTGTAACACACTAAATTTCGGTCGGTTGGCAAAACTACGATAATTATTGTCCTTAACAATATTTGTAGTATTTTTCAATCCGTTTTCTTCAATTATGTTCTGTGCAAATCCAAACCAACTCATAGCTTGTCCGTCTGTATAGTGGTAAATGCCGTATTGCTCATTTTTATTCCGTATTAAATCCAATATGTATTTGGCTAGATTTGAGGCATTGGTCGGACAGCCCATTTCCTTGTCGGTAATACGTAATTCCCCCCCCTTTATTGCCTTTTCCAAAATGGTTTTGTAAAAGTTGTTACCAAATGTTTTGTGATACAACCAAGAGGTACGGACAATAAAATACTTGTCCAATATTTCCTGGATGTACTTTTCCCCCTCCCATTTTGAACGGCCGTATTCGTTGATGGGGTTGGGCAGGTCAAATACAGTATAAGGGGAGCCTTTTTCTCCGTCAAAGACATAGTCTGTAGAAATGTGTATTAGCGTTACTTTGTATCTACTACAGACTAGAGCTAGATCTTTAACAGCCTCTGCATTCACTTTAAAGGCCATTTCCGGGCTTTTCTCCGCATGTTCAACGTTGGTATAGGCGGCACAATTTATACAGTAGTCAAAATTGCCGTTTTCTATTATTTTATCCACTTGCACATAGTCCGTAATGTCCAAGGCTTCGGAATTGGCAAACACAAATACTAATTGTGGATACTCCATAGCTATGTCCTGAATACTAAGACCCAATTGTCCGGATGCTCCGGTAACCAGAATCCGTTTTATAGGTGTAAATCTTTCCATAGGGGCAATTGTAGGTCTTTTGGGGAAATAATCAAATCCATTCCCTTTGTTTCCCAATCTATTTTTAAATCGGGGTCGTTGTATTTAATACCCCTTTCAGCATCTTTGCAGTAATGGGAGTCACATTTATAGGAAAAAATTACATCATCTGTCATGGCCAAGAATCCATGTGCCATACCTTTTGGTATAAAAATTGATTTCTTGTTTTCCGATGATAATTTTAGTGTAAAATGCTGGCCAAATGTGATGCTTTCCTTTCTAAGATCTACAATAACATCTAACACCTCCCCTTTTAATACCTGCACTAATTTTGCTTGGGAATGTACTCCAGTTTGATAGTGCAAGCCTCTCAAAACTCGTTTTTTGGAAACTGAAATATTATCTTGAATAAAATTTATTGACTTGCCAATGGCTTGATCCAGAATGGTTTTATGATAGGATTCAAAAAATAACCCTCTCTCATCCACATGAATCTTGGGCTTTAAAATAAAACAGCCTTTTAGCTTTGTCTCTGTAATTTTCAATGTTTCTATTATTATGTTGTTATCCGGTTATGGAGTTATGTTGTATTTTTTAAATCGGTTGAACGGTGATACAGTTATACGGTTATTCCCTAATCAGACCAATCAGATATTTGCCATAGCCACTTTTTAATAAGGGTTTTGCCAACTCCCGAAGTTGTTCTTTAGAAATATACCCCATGGTATATGCTACTTCTTCTATAGACCCTATTTTAAGTCCCTGCCTGTCTTCAATGACCTCAACAAATTGGGAGGCCTGCATTAGGGAGGCAAAGGTACCCGTGTCCAACCAGGCCGTTCCCCGATCTAAAATACTCACCTTTAACTTTCCTTTTTCCAAATAGGCTTTGTTGATATCGGTTATTTCCAGTTCCCCTCTTTTGCTCGGTTTTATTTTTTTGGCAATGGCGACTACCTCATTATCGTAAAAATATATGCCAGGAACAGCATAATTGGATTTTGGATTAGTCGGTTTTTCCTCTATACTTATGGCCTTTCCTTCCTCATTAAACTCCACTACTCCATAACGTTCCGGATCCTGTACGTGGTAACCATAGATAATTCCACCATCCGGATCATTATTAGCTTGTAGTAGATCAGCCAGACCGGACCCATAAAAAATGTTATCGCCCAAAACCAGGGCTACTTTATCCTTTCCAAGGAATTCTTCGCCTATGATAAACGCCTCTGCCAATCCATTGGGATTCTCTTGAGAAGCAAATTTAAAATTGCAACCCAATTGGGATCCGTCGCCCAAAAGAGTTCTAAACTGGTCTTGGTCTTGGTATGTGGTTATGATCAAGATTTCCCTGATACCAGCTGACATTAGGGTGGCTAAAGGGTAATAGATCATCGGTTTGTCATATATGGGCATCAGCTGTTTGCTCATTGCCAAGGTAATGGGATATAATCTAGTTCCTGAGCCTCCTGCCAATATAATGCCTTTCATGATTTTGTGGTTATATAAGTTATGCAGTTAAAATGATATGGAGTTATCTTGTGAAAAGGTTATCGAGTTCAGTGTTTTCTACTTCATAACAGCGTAACTCCATCACCCCAAAACTTTATCACATTATTTATACTGTTTTTCATAATATTCTTGATACTTGCCCGAAGTTACGCTATTTAACCACGGTCCATTGGTCAAATACCAATCAATTGTCTTTGCTAGGCCTTCTTCAAAGGTAACGGAAGGTTCCCATCCTAATTCCTTCTTTATTTTAGATGCATCAATGGCATACCGTAGATCGTGACCTGGCCTGTCCTTGACATAAGTGATGAGTTTTTCACTTTCTCCAGCGGGCCTTCCCAATTTTTGGTCCATTTGCTTGCATAGCAATTTTACCAAATCGATATTCTTCCATTCATTAAAACCGCCAATATTATACGTTTCGGTATTTTTTCCGTTGTGAAATATTAAGTCGATTGCTCTTGCATGGTCCAACACATATAACCAATCCCTTGTGTAATTACCATCTCCATACACGGGTAAGGGTTGTTTTATGATGATATTGTTTAAAAATAATGGAATCAATTTTTCGGGAAACTGATTTGGGCCATAATTGTTGGAACAATTGCTGATTAAATAAGGTAGTCCATAGGTTTCCCCATAGGCCCTAACAAAATGATCCGAGCTCGCTTTTGAGGCTGAATAGGGAGAACTAGGATTGTAGGCCGTGGTTTCCGAAAACAATCCAGTGTTGCCTAAAGAACCATAGACTTCGTCCGTACTTATATGGTAGAATCGTTTGCCTCGAAAATCTTTTTCCCAGATGGATTTCGCTGCGCTCAAAAGATTTACCGTTCCCAGGACGTTCGTTTTTACAAAGGCCAAGGGGCCGGTTATTGATCTATCCACATGCGACTCTGCTGCTAAATGAACAACACCCTGAAATTGATACTTTATAAAAAGAGCATTAATAAAATCGGTATCGCATATATTTCCTTTAATAAAGGTATAATTGCGAGATGACTCTATATCCTTTAAATTCTCTAGATTACCGGCATAGGTTAGTGTATCCAAATTAAATACATGATAATTTGGATAGGAGTTTACCAATCTTCTAACCACATGGGAACCAATAAAACCGGCCCCACCGGTAACCAAGATATTCATGGATTATTCTTTTTTATAGTTCTTCAAATAAGTGTTTAAATCTAACAGACTTAATATTAATAAGGTAATCGCAATGAATCCGAGTGGAATCCAAAATTTATAACTATTGAAAATTCCTTTTACTTCAACACCCCTTCTAGGGAAGGCAGAGATTACATTTAGAATACTGGATTTATTGGCCCGTTCTTCATTGAGCAATACCAAGTTTTCTTTTAACTTATCCACTTGGTTGATCAAGGCCAATTCTTTGTTTTCCTGGCCTCCGTTTTCCCCTAAACTAATATTGGTACCCTGCTGTGGTTTTTCAGCTTCTTTTTCCATCACACGCTTGTAAAGATGTTGTAAGGAATCTACCTCCATTAATTGCTTTTTGTATAGGCTGTCCTGAAGGCTTATATTTTGGTCACTAATACTTTGTTGCAACTGAAAATATTCATTTCGGGAAATCGATTTGATAATTGACGGCTGTATAGCTTTGGCAACGGTGCTATTTGTTGCCGTAACAGATATGGTGTGGAATCTTGCATCCATGGAGTTGAAATTTTTCAAATAATTCTCCATGTCGATGGCCTTTTTGGTAGTCGAATCCAAACTACGCACAAATTTATCGAATAATTGTACCTTTTGGTTTTCGTCCGAATAGGACTCCACTACAAACTTTTTTAATTTTGAAGCTTCGGAGACACTAACATCCAAAGCCTCTGCCAAGGCGGTGGAGTCTTCTGCCTCCGCCAATTCATTGTAGAAATTTACGTTGTTGTACAATTGTTGAACACTGTTAAAATTAGGTTCAACTACCATCGTGGAAATAAATTTAGGCTCTTTTATCATGTCTAGGTATATGCCTAAGGCTAATCCAACTACAGCTGCAACCACAAATTTTATAAAATGTTTTTGTAAAAAAAGCAGGAACAGGATAATCGTATGGAAAATACCTCTAAAAATATTACCTATAAAACGGAAAAATTTCTTAAAACCATTTCCAATTAATTGAAACAGTTGCCCCAAATCTACTTCATCCGAAGAAGAGGAGCTGCTATTTGTCGGTTGTTGATTAGCCATAAACTAGGAATTAAATATTTGTGTTAGTATTTTATCGGTTATTAAATAGGTGGGTTTTACCCCTGTGGTCCCCAAACCACCGGATGCCAAGGTGCTCCCTGTTTCCAAAGGGTTATCGGAAGCATAATAGGCATAACGTACTTTAACATCTTCCCTAATGCTCTTTCTAATTTTGGATGCGGATTGTATTGCCTTCTGATAATGCACCCCTTCCATTTCCAACCCAATTACGTTCCAAGTGGATTCATGAAAGAATTTTAGGATGTCCCTATTTTGCAAAGAGGTTCCCAATACAGTCACCATGGCTCCTTGTAAAACTTTTAGTCCGTTGCCTTCAAAATCCTCTTTTCGTAATTCATTTACGAAGGGGTAATTGTCTGCGGTTCCTTCAAAAATATGGGCATCGGGAATCATTATATCCCCTTTTCCGCCTTCCAGAATTCCTGCTTTTCCCATAATGGTAATGGAGGTCACATTTAAAAATACCTCTTGGTTTTTTTTAATCTTGTATGGTTTCAGCAATTCATCAATGGTTTCATAAGCTTGCTCCCCAAAAGCGTAATCCATAACAAAGATAACAGGTTTTTCATTTTCTGGACAGTTTGTTGGCAATTGGTAACAACAGGCGTCTTTGCCCAATTTGGCCATGTCAAAAATTTGTATATCTATATTGGTGCCAGAAACGTCATCAATGGCGATCATCCCGTTCTTTTTCGCTTGGGCAATTACCTTTTCCCTTAAACCGGAATTTTTGGGAATGCTCAAAGCCTCATATATCTCCAATTTTGTCTTTCCTGCCAAGGTTTTGGACAATGCTTTTTTGGCGAACAATGAATTCATTACGCTGTGCATATTGGCACTTATGATATGGATGGGACGTTCCATAAGTCCGTTTTCCTTTAATGCCTCTTTAATCCTGTTGGCCCAACGTTCCCCATGAATGTGATGTCCCAAGCGCTCCCGTAACATGGGACTAAAGGTAATAGCTCTTTTGTTCCCTGTGGTTTCTTCCTCAATGGCCAGTTTGCCCAACCAATAGATAATCTTTAAAAAACGTTCCGGATCTGAAGCTGTTGAGAGTTTTTTGTGAATCCCCATTACCTCAATAAACGGTCTTCCCAAAACATTGGCCATATGTATTAGGGCGACTTCCCTTTCCCTTTGGCTAAGTTCCTCTTTGTTAGCAGCCTGTTCCAATTTTACCCAATCCCTTATAGTTTTGTCCGTGTCTTCTATAAGGACCTTTTTGCTAAGTTTCTCGGATTCGATGAACAAAAAGGTAAGATGGGTTAGTATATCGTAAATATCCGATCTGCCACGGGTAATCTCAATGTTCATCTGTTCATCATCTATCCTGTAACAGTTTCTCCGTCTTTTGGGTGGAATAATAGGCTTAAATTGGGAACCGGCATAGCCTTCATCCGAGGTGAGGTTTATAAACCGGCATTGTTCTATGCCTTCCGGCAATCTTTCCAAAACATACAACAGCCCATTAAGTTCTGCTTTTTCCTCAGCAATGGAACCGTATATTTCTGGGCGTAGTTGTAAAAGAGATTGTCTTAAGGTTGCTCCGGAAACACCTGACGGCTTGTAAAATCCACGGTTGAAAAGATGCCGCATTGTTATGTACAAGCGTTCAATGGCATTGGTGGAATCTTGTGCCCTAGTAGTGTTAACGGATTTACTCATAAGCAGATTTCGTGCAAAACTACAATTTATATTGTTTATTTTATTTCCGGTAGAGCTTTTCTCAGATTTCTTCCTAACGCTAAAATTATAAATTTAGACTTTTAGGTAATCAATAATTGTAAATATTAAAAAATAATGGCTGGTTTTATTATGAGTTCTTTATTTTAGACCAGCTTCTTAATCCATCGGCTACTTTTCGGTCATTGGATAAGCGCTGTACTTTGTTCTGACCTCCCAACTTTCCAATAGACTTCATAAATTCTTGAAATCCATCTTTTTTTATTTCGGTAATTTTTAAAGTTTGGAGAATTTTACCTTCAATTAAATCGAAATAATAAGTGTTTTGCTGCTGCAAAGCCTTATCCAAGATGCTGATGAATTTTTTAATGTCTGATGGGGGATGTTCAAATTCGATCAGCCATTCGTGATATGGAAGTTCTTTTTCTTCCGGATTAATTTGTGGGGCTACTGTAAATTCGTTTATGCTGGCATCTGTTCCCTCTATAGCCTGTTTCATTGCTTCTTCCACTTCCTTACCTATAACATGTTCCCCAAAGGCGGAGATAAAATGTTTAATTCTTCCGGAAACGATGATTTTAAAGGGCTTCAATGAAATAAACTGAACGGTATCCCCAAGATTGTAAGCCCATAAACCGGCGTTGGTAGATATGATCATTACGTAATTTACTCCCAGTTCAACATCGTTGAGGGTAATACGTTTGGGGTTTTCCACAAAGAATTCATCGGCCTTGACAAACTCATAGAAGATGCCCGAATTCAATAACAAAAGCATTCCATTTTCCTTTTGGGAATTTTGGTAGGCGAAAAATCCTTCACTGGCGGGGAATAGTTCTATACTGTCTACGCGTCGCCCGATGAGGTTCTCAAATTTTGCACGATAGGGCTCGTAGTTAACCCCTCCATAAATGAATAGCTGAAAATTTTTGAATAGATCTCCTATTTTTTTGTCCGTTTTCTTGTTCAGCTTTTCAAAATACATTTGAACCCAAGAGGGTATTCCCGCAATAACCGTCATATCCTGGTTGACCGTTTCCTCTACAATTTTATTTACTTTAGTGTCCCAATCTTCCAAGCAATTGGTTTCCCAGCTGGGCAATCTGTTTTTTTGGAGATAATTGGGAACATAATGGGCAGATATCCCCGATAATCTTCCGATTTTAATCCCATTTTTTTCGTTCATTTCGGGACTTCCCTGAAGAAAAATCATTTTTCCATCCACAAAATCTGCATTGCCCGTTTCATGAATATAATTTAGAATGGCATTTCGCGATGCTTCAACTTGGTACTTAATGGATTCATGGGTAATGGGAATGTATTTAACCCCAGAAGTGGTCCCGGAGGTTTTTGCGAAATAGGCAGGTTTATCCGGCCATAATACATCTCTCTGACCAGCTACCACCTTCTCCACATATCCCTTTAATTCTTCATAGTCCCTAATGGGGACGTTTTCAACAAATTGGGAATGGGTTTTTATCTGCGAAAAATTGTGATCCTTACCAAAGTCGGTATTGTTGGCTGTAGCTATGAGCGATTGGAATATCTTTTCCTGGGTTTGAATGGGATTATTTACCCATTCGGCAGTTTTTTTCGCGATTTTCTTGGCAAATATTTTTGCTGCAAATGATTTTAAACTCATTTGAAATTATTTAAAATCTATAAAATTTAATGGATCTATCGGGCTACCGTTGCTCCATAGCTCAAAGTGTAGGTGTGGTCCTGTGGTCAACTCCCCTGTATTTCCTACCGAAGCAATGACCTCTCCAGATCTCACTACATCACCCTGCCCCTTGTTTAAGGATCCATTGTGCTTGTAAACGCTTAATAGTCCGTCCATATGCTCCAAGATAATTACATAACCGGTTTCCGCTGTCCATTCGGCAAAAATTACGGTACCGTTGGCTACTGCCTTTATGGGACTGTCCATGGGAGCAACCACATCTACGGCAAAATGCTTGTTTTCGGTATTAAATTCTTGGGATATTGTTCCGGATAGGGGAGAAAAAAGTACCTGCCCGGGATTGTTAATGTTTCTTTCAAACAAATTGTATTTATCCTCCAAAGCTACCTGTTCCCTCAATAAGGAATCTTCCTTGATCGGAGTTAGATCTATAGTAGAAGGATCCAGTTTATACTGGTCGAATAGGGAGTCCCTATTAATTTCATTATTTTCGACATCACCCCTTAGTACTTTTCTTATATTTTCTAAATACCTGTTGGTATAATTTAGTGTAGCAACTAAAGAATCAGTCCTATAGGTAAGTTCGGTGGCTTGTCGCTTTAATTTAGTGGAAGAGTATCCCGGAATATATTCGCGCAATGGTGTAAAGGCTATTAGCAATATGGTGAATCCAATCAACCCAATAATGAACAGAGATCCAGTTACAAAAACATTCATCCTGCTCAGCTTAAATGAAATTTTTTCCTCAAAGGTACTTTCATTCAAAATCACCAGACGATACTTGTGTAAAAGTTTCTGCTTAATTTCCTTTCTTTTCTTTACCTTTTTGGCCATAATGAACAAAGATAGGGTTAGTATTTAACTTTAATTCCTTTATTGTAGATTTTGATTTCCCACAATTTTTTCACTGCAAAAGTATCTATTAGGAAAATATATTCTAAATTAGAATAATTAAAATATATTATAGACGTTAAAATTAACAGCATTCTAACATCTTTTTTAGTACCTTTGTTATTCTTAAATTATTATACCATGATAACTTTAAATACATTCTTAGCCATTGGGCCAATGCAAATCGCCTTGGTTGTGGCCATCGTCCTACTATTATTTGGAGGTAAAAAAATTCCGGAATTAATGCGTGGATTGGGAAGCGGCATTAAAGAATTTAAAGATGCTTCCAAGGAAGATGATAAATTGGAAGAGAAAAAGGAAAAATAGTTCATATTTTAAATATTTACAAAGAACATCTGCCATAGTGCAGGTGTTTTTTTGTTTATACACTGACCAAATTCACATTTCTTTTCAATCAATGCCGCTTGAAGGACTTGATAAGTGGATAATTTAATGCCCGAAATTTCTTGTAAAATATATAGCTGATCTATCGTGTAAGGGATGTCCCATTTTATTTCTTCATAAAAAGGAAAAATACCAATTGGAATTTTGGTTATACTTCCCAACTATATTTGTAGCGCTTGATTACCAAATCTTTAGTCTTAAAAAATGGGTCAACAATAGATGGAAACGGAACTAATTTATAATTTTCTTCTGTTTATTCGTGTTTAATATGCTGTGGTTTTTCCCGTTGAAAGCTAAATAAATCTCTGTAAATGGCTATTACACCATTGAAAACAGAGGATTCACAACAAATTATTTTTTCACGGCACTAACCGCTCTAGTTTTAGCGTTGGTAATAAAATATAAGGTATTTGTAATTCACTAGGGAAGTTAATTATGAATTTTACAAATGCCGCTATATTATTTGAATATTGGACCCCCAAGATTTTTTAATAGAATAAACATGAAACAACTTCTAACAGCCTGCTTGCTCCTTTTTGCTATTATTGGCAGTGCCCAAGGAATAAGGAATAACGTTGCCTCCGTTATGGATAAACGGTATTCCAATATAGATATAAGCGCCGGTAATGGATCCAATTCTTCCAACATTAGGGTTACCCCTGAATTTTTTAGAAAGAGGGCTGCTGCAAATCGTATAAAAAGCAGGACTTTTAAAAATATTAAAGGGGCAGATGAAGGCTTTTATATTGTCTCTGGTGTATTTTCCGATTTAGGAAATGCTCAAAATTTGGCTCAAAATTTAAAAAGAAAAGGTTTTGCAGCAGGTTATATTAGTAACCCCAGTAATGGTCTTAACTACGTCTATTTAAGTAGGTATGATACATTGGATAGCGCTATAGCTGCTTGCAATTCCAAGTTGAATGGTACCTATACTGATCCATTTTGGCTAATGAATGTGGATAATGGTGGTACATCAAAAAAGATAGGGATAAACGGCAATGGTACTGTTTCAAATTTGCCTTTACCTAATATAGCTTTGGACAAGAATTCAGATCAAGCGGTAAAGGATTATCCGAAAGGGGTTAGAGCTCTGGATCAAGATGAAAAACCCGAGCCAAAGACCAATAATACTGCGCCCAAGGAGGAATTATCCGTTGAAGAGGTTACTTATGAAATGCTAAGTCCTATTGCGGAGGAACCAATGGTAAAGAATAAAGAAAGGGGAAACAGTTTAAATGAAAATTTAAACCCCAATGCTGCAAGGCTTATAAATAAAGCTGATCAATATTTTGATAAAATGTGGTATGCTGAAGCTGCCGAACTATACGAGGAAGCACTTAAAAAAGACTCCAATAATTATTCCCTTGAAATACTTCAAAAGGCAGGAGATTCCCATTATTACAATACGAATATGGAAAGGGCCTATTATTATTACAATATCATATTTGAAAGATATGAAGAAGAAGTGTCGCCCGACCAAATTTTTAAATATGCCCATACCTTAAAGGGGACCGGTAAATATTCCAAATCCAAGAGAATGATGCGTCTCTATGACAAGGAGGTTCAAAAAGGTAATGTAGGTTCTAAAATGGATTTTAATGCAAGCCAAAAGGAAGCCGTCCTAGACAATATTCTTAATATGGAACTTAAATTTGGACTTAAAAACTTGGCAGTAAATACTAAGTATTCAGAGTTTTCGCCTATGTTTTACAATGATGACGAAATCGTATTTGCATCCGCTAAAGACTCCTCCATTTTTAATACCAGACGGTATAAATGGAATAATCAACCTTATTTGGATCTATACGTCTCCAAAGTAAATAAGGAATCCCAAGACCTTAAGGAAGCAATTAGGTTTTCGAAAAAAATAAATTCCAAGTATCACGAAGCTTCAGTAACCTTTACCCCGGATAATTCAACCATGTATTTCACAAGAAATAATTATGGTAAAAAACTAAAAAGGGACAAAAATGGGGTCAATCATTTAAAAATATATGTTTCCAATAAAGTTGATGGAGAATGGACCGAAGCTGAAGAAGTGCCCTTTAACAGCGATGATTATTCTACCGGGCATCCAGCATTAAGTCCGGATGGGAAAAAACTCTATTTTGTTTCGGATATGCCGGGAACCATTGGGGATACCGATATTTTTGTGGTAGATGTTTTGGATAATGGAAGTTACTCGGAGCCCAAAAATTTAGGTCCTGGTATTAATACGGAGCAGAAGGAAATGTTTCCATTTATCAATGATAAGAAGTTATACTTCGCTTCCAATGGCCATGTTGGACTAGGAGGATTGGATGTTTTTGAAGTGGCTTATGATGAGGAAGGTTTTAAAGAGGTAACCAATATGGGTCAGCCAATTAACAGTAATAAGGATGATTTTTCCTATATCGTAAATGAAGAAAACCAAAAAGGATATTTTGCCTCCAATAGACGTGGAGGTAAAGGGGATGATGATATTTATTCCTTTGAAAGACTCGTACTTGAAGAAGTAGTTAAGAATGCCATTTCGGGTGTAGTTACCGAGTTGATTACCGGCGATTTAATGCCCAAGGCCCTGGTCACCCTCTTGGATGAGAATAATATTAAATTAAAGGAAATGGTTACGGAAGATGACGGTTCCTTTGTCTTTGAAGATTTGGATTCCAATACCAAATACACGATCAAAACAACTAGGAGCGAATTCTTTGAAAATGTAGTTACAGCCGAAACCAAGAAAAATGAGGTGGTAAATGTGGATATTACCATGAAAAAGCTAAAAGAGCTCATTGTAATTGAAGACGGGATTAAAAAGCTTAAGACCGATATGATTTTCTTCGATTTTGATAAATCCTACATAAGAAAGGACGCATCGTTGGAACTTGATAAATTGGTGGAAGTGATGACCGAGTATAAGGATATGGTAATAAAGATTGAATCCCATACCGATTCCCGAGGTCCTGATGTCTACAATAAATATCTATCGGACAAAAGAGCCAAGTCTACGAAGGCCTATCTTATTTCCAAAGGCATTTCTGCAGACCGTATTGAAAGTGCCATTGGTTATGGTGAGGAGCGTTTGATCAACGAATGTGGAAATGGAGTTCGTTGTAGCAGGGAGAAACACGAACTTAATAGGCGTTCAGAATTTATAATTGTAAAGATGTAATTTCAAGACATACCCTAAATCAATAGGGTTATAGCCGCCTTTCCTTTATGGACAAGGCGGTTTTTTTATACTTTCAATTCAACAAATATACTGTTGAGTATTATTTTTGACTTAACCAAATTCCCGAGCTAGACCGTGCGAAGTCCATTTAGTAGATGTTTTTAATATTATACGGAGGACTTATCATAATGTAAGTGTTTGCCATATTAAGACTTTTTTTGAACATGTAGAAATCTATTGCTGTATATAGTTGTATCCCTTTGGTTCTAAGGTTGTGCTTAGTGGGTATGGCAGCCAACGTAGAAGTTATAATAAATAGTCAAATCCGTTTTCACAACGTTTAAGGGTCTATTTACAACAAAAAAGTCCGATGAAATACCTAATCGTTATATTTTGAGTTATATAAGTCTAATAACCAACCATATAACCAAACCAAATATTATGAAAAACGTTCTATTAGTTAGAGAAATTTATTTAGAGGCATTTAGAAACCTAGGTCACGCTTTTGTTAAATCCTTTTTTAAGGTGATGAGCTGGTTTTGTTTTGCTAGTTTCTTAATCGTACTCTATGCCTTTATATTCAGAATTACTACGGGCTTTGCATTTGATTAAAACCATAAAAACCAACCAAACCAGAAAACGCCCTCAAGGGCGTTTTTTTGTTTCCTATAGGCCTTCTTATCCCTTGCTTTGGCTTAGACCAATTTGAGAAGCGGGGTTCAAAGCTATTTTGATGCGTTTTATCGGTGTTTGTATTATTATGCGGTGCAAGTTTATGTCAAAAAAAATAGGGCCCGTAAAAGGGCCCTATACAGTATATTTATTTTTTACAATGTCATTATTTACTGTCCGAGAACTTCACTGTTTTTAAAATGGCTTCAAGCTGGAACATATCGTCCCTTTTTTCAGTAGCTGGAGCAAAAACAAAACCTTCAATGACCACTTTCCTATTGTTTTTGTCGTCGTTGATGATATAGGTAAGAAAAGGTCCCGCCATGGGATATCCGTTTATCTCCCATATGCCCTTAACTTCGGCAGCCTTTCTATTGGCAACTTCCACGGGGAAAACATAAGGAGCAAAGGCTTTTTCGGTCATCATATAGGTTATTTTTCCAGGTACATCGGGCCCCGGAATATATTGTTTTCCTATAGAATCCCGCATGGCCACAATATCCTTAACAAAGGTGGAGTCGTTTTTAAAATAATCATTGGGAATATCATATGCTATAATATTCATACTCCCTTTTTGAATCTGTCTATCGATCCATATAAAATTGTTCTCCTGCTTTCCTACCTTATAAATAGAGGGTAGGGACAGGGTTATGCCCAACTTATCGTTCAATACTGTTTCTTTACTAAGTGATTTTAAGAAACGCTTTTGTGACTCCTGGATTTCTACCTCCTTAAAAGCTTTGATAATCTCATCGGCTTTAGCATCCAAATTTGAAATAATTTCTTCATCCGTTCTTCCCTTGATGACACCAACTTTTTGGGGAGTGGCATAAACATCGGTTTTAATGTGGGCAAGGCTCAATGTATCTTTTTCAACAAAAAGCACCGAACGGGTTTGTAAAATGGTGCCAGAGAAGACTTTTTGGGGCATTTGATTGATAGTGAACAGGGGCTCCTCCCAAGAAAGGCCCAGAACAGGCGCTGCAAAATGCTGTCTTACCCGGTCCCCAACTTTCCCTTCCCATAGTTCATTGTCCATTACAACCGCCAAGGAATTTATGGCACCGATGGACTCTGGCAGATATTTCTTTTTCTCTTTTTCTTCACAAGAGACAATGATCAAAGAAAGTAATAATACTACTGCGGTAATTTTTTTCATATAGTTATTTATTTACGAAGAACAATCGCACAATTTTAACTTTGTGCCCGGTTTTATGTCATTACCACTAATACCGTTCCATTTTCGTAAATTATCTATACTAATTCCAGGATATTTTTTAGAAATGGTCCAAAGGGAGTCCCCACTTTTAACCGTATGTACCTTATTACCCGCCGCAGCCACTGAATTTGTTGAGCTCTTGCTGGTATTTGTTGAGCTTATCGATGATGGAATTTTTCTTGGATAAATAGTTAATCTTTGACCTATTCTAAGGTTGTTGCTTCGTAGACCGTTCCAATTTTTAATTTGGCTAACACCTACTCCGTACCTTTCTGCAATCTTTCCCAAGAAGTCGCCACTGCGAACCTTGTATGTAATTTGGTCTTTAGACTGTACTATTTGTGGTAAGGGCTCTTCTTTGGATTTTAGTTGATTCTGTACATGGGCATAGATTGCCTCCTCATTGGCGACAAATTTCCCCAATGCATCCACTGGGAGCCGCAGGGCATAATTCTTATCCTTGACATAGGGAATTACCTTTAACTTGTAAGCAGGATTCAAAAACATCAATTCCTCTTCGCTAACATCTACCAATTCCGAAATTTGATTAAAGGTAATAGTGCTCTTCACATGTATGGTATCGGTCTCAAAATAAGGACGATCAGTGACTTGTCTTGTAAATCCATGTTCTTCCGCATATTCAAAAATATACATGGTAGCCAAAAATGCCGGTACATATCCCGCTGTCTCCCTGGGAAGGTTTCTTCTTATATTCCAGTAATTCTTGTAGCCCCCAGATCTTCTTATAGCCTTGTTTACGTTACCAGGCCCAGAATTATATGCCGCTAGAGCCAAATCCCAATCGTTAAAAATACCATGTAGTTTTTTAAGATATAAACTGGCTGCCTTGGTAGAATTAATGGGATCGCTGCGTTCATCCACATAACTGCTTACATCCAAATCGTACATTTTCCCGGTACCGTACATAAATTGCCACAAACCGGTGGCGCCGACCCGCGAACGGGCTCTCGGATTTAGTGCAGATTCAACAATGGCCAAATATTTAAGTTCCAAGGGTACATTTTGATTGTCCAACTCCTGTTCGAACAAGGGGAAATAAAACTGGCTAATAGTCAACATTCTGCTCATCATATCCCTTTTACGGGTAAGAAAGTATCGTATTACATTTTCCAACGAGGGATTGTAAACAATGTTAAAGGGTGTTTTTTGATTTAGGAGCTTCAGTCTGGCCTTTAAGGTGTCCGTATCTACATTGAAATGATAAACAGAATCTATTTCCAGGGCAGTTATGTCCTGATAAATGGAATCGAATAAAGAGGAACTGTCGTACAATTCCTTCATCCATAGGCTATCGAACTTGGCAGTTTCTGGACGGTCCTTTAAATCATATTTTTTCTGACCTTTCACCAAAAGCAACGGATTGTCCTGAATATCATCCTTGGCTTCCATTGTTTCCATCTGCTCAACACCTTCCATATCCATGGCCGTAGTATCCACTGTAATTTCTTGTGTCTTCAAGACATTAAGGCCTTGCTTCGCAGCGGGTATTGAGTCAAATTCCTGTGCTACGCCTGTAACAAAGAAACCCATAGACAAGACTCCCAATAATATATATCTGGATGTATTCATAAGGTTTGTTTTTTTAAGCGGGGCAGACTAAAATCGTGATTTTTTTCTAAACTTTAAAATTTAATTTTTAAAAGCTGACCAAAAAACAGATAACCCATATTAAATAACGTCTTATTTATGCCAATATTGCTGCTATTCCGGGAAGGGTTTTGCCTTCAAGGCTTTCCAACATGGCTCCTCCGCCAGTGGAAACATAGCTTACCTTGTTTTCAAAACCAAATTGCTTGACCGCGGCAACAGAATCTCCGCCACCCACTAATGAAAAGGCACCTTTTTTTGTTGCTTCATCAATATAATTACCAATGGCAATAGTACCCTTGGCAAAGCTATCCATTTCAAAAACTCCAATAGGACCATTCCATAAAATGGTTTTCGATTTTAAGATTACCTCCTTAAATATTTCCAAGGTTTTGGGCCCTGCGTCCAAACCTTGCCAACCATCTGGAATCTCGTTGGAGTTGACCACTTTGGTGTTGGCATTGTTGTTAAAGTCGTCCGCTGCCAAAACATCTACTGGAATATGCACTTCTACTCCTTTTTTCTTGGCTTTGTCAAGAATTTCCAAGGCCAATTCCATTTTATCATCTTCACAGATAGAATTTCCAACCTTTCCTCCTTTGGCCTTAACAAAGGTATAAGTCATTCCACCACCAATAATAAGATGGTCTACCTTATCCAAAATGTTTTCGATGATCGTAATTTTTGAAGACACCTTTGCACCTCCCAAAATTGCGGTCACAGGTTTTTCTCCTGTTCGCATTACTTTTTCTATGGCTTCTATTTCTTTGGCCAACAAGAACCCAAAACATTTCTTTTCTGGAAAAAATTGGGCAACTATGGTAGTAGAGGCATGTGCTCTATGTGCAGTTCCAAAGGCGTCATTTACATAAATGTCCCCTAGTTTGGATAATTGTTCAGCGAAGTTTTTATCTCCTTTTTCCTCTTCGGCGTGAAACCTTAGGTTTTCCAACAAAAGAACTTCACCACTCTTTAATTCGGCCACAGCCTTTTCTGCTACTGGACCGATGCTTTCAGTTGCAAATTTAACCTTTACCCCAAGTACTTCGGATACCTTGTTACAGATATGCTTTAGTGATAAATCAGGATTTACTTTTCCGTCGGGTCTTCCTAAATGACTCATTAGTACGGCACTTCCGCCATCTTCCAGTACTTTAATGATAGTAGGCTTTGCAGCTTCAATTCTATTGTCGTCGGTTACATTAAAATCCGCATCCAATGGAACATTAAAATCTACCCTTATTAATGCTTTTTTACCTTTAAAATTAAAATCGTTGATGGTTTTCATTTGCCACTTTTTTTTAGAGAGTGACAAATGTAAAGATTTATAGGTAGTGTTTAAAGAGACTATTCCATTTATTTGCATGTCTTATGGCACAATGTTGATTTTAGAATTGTAAATAGTTGCATGTCAGGCAAAATGTGAAGTGGTATTTAGAAATGTCATGGCGTTTATTCCTATAATTTCCAAAGACCGTGCAGCAAGTAAATTTCGGATAAAAACCGCTATATTTGGGCCATGCTATTCAAGGATATTTTAGGACTTTCCCATATAAAGAATCATCTGGTATCCAGTGCCGATGCAGGTCGTATACCCCATGCCCAATTATTCGTTGGCCCAGAGGGCTGTGGTACTTTGCCCATGGCTTTGTGTTATGTGCAGTACTTGCTTTGTGGCAACAGTGAGGGCGAAAATATTAACGGCAATAGCGCCTGCAACACCAAATTTAACTCCTTGGCCCATCCGGATGTGCATTTTGCTTTTCCGGTATCCAATTCGGACAAAGTAAAAAGTCATGCCGTTAGTGATCATTATTTGGAGGAATGGCGCCAATTTATAAAGGAGCAGCCCTATGGAAATCTTTTTGATTGGTATAAATTAATAGGGATTGAAAATAAACAGGGACAGATCGGTGTGGATGAGGCTCAGGATGTGGTAAAGAAACTTTCCCTGAAATCATACGAAGGTGGATATAAGGCCCTCATTATTTGGATGGCCGAAAAAATGAATACCTCTACCGCCAACAAACTTCTGAAATTGATTGAGGAACCACCGGACAAAACGGTATTGATTTTAATTGCTGAAGATGAAGAACAAATTATTCAGACGATACGATCTAGGTGCCAAATATTGCATTTTCCCCGGCTGGCGGAAGAAGCCATTTCACAGGCCCTGATAGACAGGGGGGTTTCCAAGGAGGATGCCCATAGAATATCGCATGAAGCCAACGGCAATTTTAATAAGGCCCTCGATTTCATGAACAACGATTCCGAAGATTTGGTATTTGAGAAGTGGTTTGTGCAATGGGTCAGAAGCGCCTTTAAGGCCAAGGGCAACAAGGCCGCGATCCACGATCTTATTTCTTGGAGCGATGTGGTGGCAAAGACCGGTAGGGAGACCCAGAAAAAGTTCTTGAATTATTGCATGTCCGTCATGAGGCAGGCCCTTTTGATCAATTACAATACCCACGAATTGGCATTTATGAGGATTCATGTAGAGGGATTTCAATTAGAAAAGTTTGCGCCATTTATACATGAAAATAATATAGTTCCCATTGTGAAGGAATTGGAGGACGCTATTTATCACATTGAAAGGAATGGTAATTCCAAACTAATATTGATGGATTTATCTATAAAATTAACGCGATTATTACACAAAAAAGCCGCGTAAAGGAATTGTATAATCTTAAAGACATTAACATGGACAACGTATTGACCTATCCTACAGAATTACTTCTTCTTCTTTTTCTAATTATAACTTTTCTTCAAAGTGCATTGGATAAAATCCTGGACTGGAAGGGCAATTTATCATGGTTAAAAAGTCATTTTTCCCAAACGCCTTTTAAGAATATGGTACCCTTATTATTAGGTACGGTAATGGTAACGGAAATTGTGGCAGGGATTCTGTGTACAGTAGGATTTTATTTGCTCATGGCTCAAGGGGATGGCTCTATTGCCTTGGCCGGTGCTATTCTTGCATGTCTGGCCTTGTTGATGTTGCTATTGGGTCAGCGTATGGCAAAGGATTACGATGGGGCTAGAACCATAGCCATATATTTTATGCCGGCTATTTTCCTGGTGTTTTTGTTGCATTCCTAAAAAATTAAGGGCCAAGGGTTTCTTGTCTTGCCTATGCCAACACAGAATACAAAGCTATACCAATAAGCTGGGTTTATTTCTTTCATTTGGGCTACAGTTTCCTTTCATTTCCGGAAAAGTAAATAATTATAATGATTGAGCCGAACATACTGTACGGTCGGTTTTTTGCGCCAAAACGATGTGGTAATGAAATTAAAAATCCGATTTATGGAACTAATGGGTCGATTAAAAGTGGAAATTTATCAAAATCGGCCTGGCCAGAGCCGGCTTACCAACTGGCTAGTTTGTAGAACAGTATTTATTTCTAATTGAATTTTTTATAGTTTGGGCTGTTATAGGTAATTTTGAGCTAATGTTTGGCAGGGAAATTCCTGTTATAAAACGGCTATGATAAACTGGGACTGAAATGGATTTATCGGAAATTAAATCAAAATCGGTTGGACTGGTATTGTCCGGAGGGGGTGTAAAGGGTATGGCCCATATAGGGATGATCCAAGCCCTAAAAGAATTTGGCATTAGTACCCGGGCCGTTTCTGGCACCAGTGTTGGGGCCTTGGTCGGGGCCTTGTATGCCAACGGCAATTCTGTTTCGGAAATGCTACAGTTCTTTAAGGAAACACCTCTTTTCCGCTATCATTTTATGACGATTTTAAAGCCCGGCCTTCTGGATACAGAAAGGTATTTTGATCTTTTAGCGAGATATTTTCCCGGAAATGCCTTTGAGTCCTTGCAGCGCAAGCTTTATGTAGTGGCTACCGACTTGCAAAAAGGGGATGAAAAAATATTTTCTGAAGGGGAATTAATTAAACCTTTGTTGGCTTCTGCGGCATTGCCACCTGTTTTTAGTCCAGTGGCTATCAATGGCCGCTTATATGCCGATGGAGGTATAATGAACAATTTCCCCTATGATGAGGTTGCCGTTACATCAGATTTTGTGATTGGGAGTAATGTTTCCGGGATCAAGGAAATTCCTAAAGATGGAATAAAATCGTCCTTGCAGTTGGCCAATAGGACCACCTCTTTAATGATTTATGCCATTAACAGGAATAAAGTGAATAAATGTGACCTATTATTTGAGCCCAAAGCCTTGGAACTGATTGGAATATTGGACAAAAAAGGTATTGAAAAAGCCTATACCATTGGTTACGAACATGCCTCAAGAGTAATGGAACAGGTATTTAAGCAGTCTTAGTCGACTATTTAGTGCGGACCTGGAATTAAGCAAACAACCCTAAGTATTTACACATCGTCATAATCTACTGTTAGAGTAGGGGTTGTGGGGTGCGCCTGACAAGTCAGGATCAATCCTTCGGCAATTTCACTATCCGTTAAAATTTGGTTTTTTACCATGTCGGCCTTTCCTTCCTTGATACGGGCAATGCAACTACTACATACTCCCCCTTGACAGGAATATGGAGCATCTATATTCTCTTTTAAAACGGCATCCAGTACCAAGGTACCTTTGTCCATGGATATGGAGAATTCCTCATCGTCCACAATAACGGTAAGTTGGGTTTTCCCTTCCAATTTTTCAGGAAGCTCATCCTTTATTTCAGTGGAGGTAAACAATTCAAAATGAATCTTATCCTCAGAGATGCCCTTTTCCTTTAAATTTTCGGTCACCAACTGTATCATTGCCTCCGGACCACACAGATAGTAATCGTTAAACTCTAGATTTTTATGCTTGTTTTTAAGCACGTAATTCACCGTGGAGGCTTCTATACGTCCAAAAATGGATTCGTCCTCTTGGGTTTGACTCAAAATAAAATAGACATGAAACCTATTGGTATATTCCAACTGAAGCTTAACCAAATCAGTATAGAACATGGTTTCCTTATAGGATTTATTCCCATAGACCAACACAAAATTGTTTTTGGAATTGGATTCCAATACGGTTCTGGCAATACTCATTATCGGAGTAATACCGCTACCCGCGGCAAAGGCCACGATGTTTTTTGGATTCGGAGAGGGTTTAAAAACAAATCGGCCTTCCGGTGGCATTACCTCCAATACATCCCCTACCTTAAGTTTGTTGTGTGCAAAATCTGAAAATCCGCCCTTGTCCACTTTCTTTACACCAATCGTAATGCCCTCACACTTGGGAGAGGAACTAATAGAATAGGCCCTTCGCAATTCCTTGCCCTTTATTTCCTTTTTAATGGTGATGTACTGACCTGCCGTAAAGGCAAAGGTCTGAATCAGTTCTTTAGGAATAGCAAAAGTTATTGCAACTGAGTTTGGGGTAAGCGGTTTAATTTTTTGAACGGTAAGCGAATGAAAGTGGGCCATATTAAATCTTTGATGCAAAATTAAGCAAAGCAGGGAGGATTTAAAACGGGAAATTAAAAAAATACCAGCTGTTTGTAACAAATACCCTAAATTAGGCACTAATCTATCAGGTTTAACTATCCCAAAGCATGTTAAAGCACTTTCTTACGCTTGAATGGAAATCCTTTTTTAGATCTGCCTCTTTTAAAGCCAATCTTGCCATAAAGATTTTTATGGTTTTTGGGGCACTTTATTTTATGGCCGTATTCCTGGGTCTTGGAATAGGGGCTTTTTATATTATTGAAAAGCAAGGTTGGGGAGACCCCCTTTTGGTAGTTAATGGGTTCCTGATTTATTATTTGGTGGGAGATCTATATATCCGTTACATGCTTCAGAAAATGCCGATTACCAATATTAAGCCTTTGCTCTACCTTCCTATTAACAAAAGTAAGATAGTGGGGTATTCCTTGGGGAAAACGGTAGTTTCATTTTTTAATTGGTCGCATGCCTTTTTCTTTGTGCCTTTTTCTGTAGTACTATTGGTAGAGGGTTACTCGCCCATAGGTGTCATTGGTTGGCATTTGGGAATCATGGCGCTCTTTTTCTGCAATAATTTCATAAACGTACTGGTCAATAATAAAGACAATGTTTTTTATATGCTGCTGGGCCTTTTTTCTGTCCTAGGAATTTGCCAGTATTATGAACTTTTCAATATAACAACCTATACCTCCCCCTTTTTTAATATACTTTATAAGCTACCTTGGATGGCCTTTCTAACGTGGGGGTTGCTAATAGCACTGGCAACTTCTGCTTTTACCTATTTTAAAAGCAATATGTATCTGGATGCCGGGTTGGCAGGAAAGAAATCTATGGCCAAAACGGAGGACTATGCCTGGTTGAACCGTTTTGGGAACTTGGGCACTTTTCTAAAAAACGATATAAAATTGATCAGGAGGAACAAGCGGTCCAAAACCTCAGTAATCATGAGTTTTTTCTTTATTTTTTATGGACTGTTCTTTTTTACCGGTGCTGTAGAGGCTTACGATGGTCCAGTTTGGAAGATATTTGCAGGTATTTTTATTTCCGGAGGGTTCTTATTCAGTTTTGGTCAGTTCGTGCCCAGTTGGGACAGCGCCTACTATCCTTTAATGATGAGTCAGAATATTAGTTATAGGGAGTATTTAACTTCCAAATGGTATTTGATAATTATAGCTACCGCGGCAAGTACTATTCTAGCCTCCTTCTATTTATATTTTGGGTGGGATGCCTATTTGGCCGTGATTGTAGGGGCCATTTACAATATTGGCGTTAATTCCTATTTGGTTCTATGGGGTGGCGCCTATATTAAAACACCCATAGATTTAACATCCAATAAAAAAGCGTTTGGGGACAAGCAGGCTTTTAATTCAAAAACCTTGTTGTTGACATTACCTAAGCTAATATTGCCTTTGGGAGTTTATGCATTGGGCCATTATCTAATTAGTCCAACTGCGGGCTATATTTTTGTTGGGATGGCGGGGATTATCGGATTTGGATTTAAAAATAGAGTATTTGCTCTGATAGAAGGCATCTACAAAAAAGAAAAATATAAGACCATAGCGGCATACAAACAAAAAGCATAAAAGGATATATCTATGATTTCAGTCCAAAGTTTAACTAAAAAGTACGGGGAATCCATTGTTCTAAATATTGAAAATTTGGAAATTCCAAAAGGGCAAAGCTTTGGTTTGGTTGGAAATAATGGAGCTGGGAAGACTACTTTTTTTAGTTTAATGCTCGATTTAATTCAGCCGACTACCGGACATATCGTTAATAACGGGGTGCAGGTAGATTCCAGTGAGGAATGGAAACCTTTTACATCAGCTTTTAT
Organism: Arenibacter sp. S6351L; assembly: GCF_023016025.1. NCBI lineage: Bacteria > Pseudomonadati > Bacteroidota > Flavobacteriia > Flavobacteriales > Flavobacteriaceae > Arenibacter > Arenibacter sp. S6351L. Next base: position 86,103 of record NZ_JALKBB010000001.1, read on the forward strand.
TGATGAAACATTTTTGATTGGATATTTGACCCCAGAGGAATATTTCTATTTTATCGGGGAACTAAGAGGCCGGAACAAGGCCGATGTAGATGCGCTTCTGGAGAGGTTCAAGGATTTTTTTCACGATGAAATTTTAGGTCAGAAAAAATACTTGAGGGACTTGTCCAAGGGAAATCAGAAGAAGGCCGGTATTGTTGCCTCTTTCATTGGTGATCCCGAAGTAATTATATTGGACGAACCTTTTGCCAACTTGGATCCAACCACCCAGATTAAGCTAAAAGGTATTATTAAGGATTTGGCGGCAAGCAATGAAGTTACCGTTTTGGTTTCCAGTCATGACCTTATTCATGTTACTGAGGTTTGCGAGCGGATTGTTGTGCTTAATAAGGGAGAGTTGGTAAGGGATATACAGACTTCTACGGAAACCCTTAAAGAGTTGGAAGTTTTTTTTGGAGGATAAATTGTTTTGGAGTCCATGACGGTGTTATGGATCAAGGCTATTTTCCCTATTTTTATTTAATATGGTTTCGTGCTCGTTTTATGATTGGCAAAAAGAAGTTGTTGTTTTTGCCAAGAATTTTGCCCCTGATCATTTCATTGGCTAGGTTAGGAATTATCCAATAACTAAAAATAATGCAGCTTTTGTCGACCAACTACATAATAATCCGGTCGTTTTTAAGTTAAGGATACGTACGAATACATAGAATTTTGAAGCTTCGCAATAGACTTATATTTTCAGTTGTTTTTGGAGGATTGGTTTTTAATGCCTGTTCCACCAAGAAAGATGCCTTTTTAAACCGTAATTGGCACGCCCTAAATACCAAGTATAATACCTTGTACAATGGTAACATTGCCTTTGAGGAAGGGCGAGAGGGTCTCAATGCCGTTTATCAGGATAATTATTGGGAAATTTTGCCCGTGGAAAGACTGGAGGTCACTGAAGATATAAAGCTGGATTCCGAAGACAACAATCCAAATTTCCTGATTGCAGAGGAAAAGGCCACCAAAGCCATACAAAAACACAGTATGGATATTAAGTATGAGGAGCGCAATCCCCAGACCGATGAGGCTTTTTTGCTTTTGGGCAAGGCCAGGTATTTTGACCAGCGTTATATGCCTGCCTTGGAATCCTTCAATTATATCCTAAATAAATATACACAGAGCGATAAGCTTAACGAGGCAACCATTTGGAGGGAAAAGGTTAATATTCGTTTAGAAAATGAAGAGCTTGCCCTAAAGAATTTAAAGCGTTTAATTAAGCAGGAATATTTAAGTGACCAAGAATATGCAGATGCCCGTGCCATGATGGGTCAGGCTTACATCAACCTTAAAATTCAGGATACCGCCATTCAGCAGTTAAAGATTGCATCGGTATACACCAAAAAAAATCCAGAAAAAGGCCGCTACTTGTATATTATTGGTCAATTGTACAATGAATTGGGGTATAAGGACAGTGCCAATTATGCCTTCGATAAGGTCATCGATCTAAATAGAAAATCGCCCAGGGTATATATGATCAATGCCCATTTACAAAAAATTCAGAACACCGAACTTACCGATGACAATAGGGAGGAGATGTACGAGTATCTTACGGAATTGGAGGAAGACCGGGAAAATAGGCCCTTCCTGAATAAAATATACCGTCAGGTGGCAGAATTCCATTTGGCAAATAAATCCGATAGCCTGGCCTTGGTGTATTATAACAAATCCTTGAGGGCCACCCAGAATATGCCCCAATTGAACGCCCTGAACTATGAGAATTTGGCAATTTATAATTTTGACCAGAATGAATACAAACCTTCCGGGGCTTATTATGACAGTGTATTGCAAAATTTAAATGAAAATACCAAGAAGTACAGGGAGGTTAAAAAGAAACTGGATAATCTGGAAGATGTTATTAAATATGAGGAGGTAGTACAGTACACGGATAGTGTAATTACCTTATATGAGTTTTCAATTGATGATAGGATATCCTATTTTGAGAAGTATATAGCCGAATTAAAATCAGTTGCTGAAAAAGAAAGAAAGAAAGAGGAAACTATGGCCAATGCCGGCTTTGCCGCCTTCAGTAAAACAAAGGGAGGAAAGGAGAACAAGGGCAAGTTTTATTTTTATAACATAACCACATTGGGTTATGGCAAGAACGATTTTAAGACTAGATGGGGGAAGAGAACCCTGGAAGATGACTGGCGCTGGTCTAACAAATCCAAAGCGCAAAATCTGGAGGTAAATGGTGAAAATCCGTCCAATACGGCAGCCAATAATGTTGCTGCAGTTGGGGAAGAGGAAAAATACAGCGTAGAGTTCTACCTTGGTCAAATACCTACAGACCCATTGCTGATAGACAGCTTAAGGACCGAGCGTAACTTCGCCAATTATCAATTGGGCTTGATCTATAAGGAAAAATTTAAGGAAAACCTTTTGGCTGCCGGTAAATTGGAGAGTGTCCTTAAATCTAATCCGGAGGAAAGACTAATAATTCCATCAAAATACAACCTGTACAAGATATACGAAGAGTCTGGAAGTTCGTTGGCAACGGATATGAAATATGACATTATTAGAAACCATCCCGAATCCAGATATGCAGAAATCCTTTTAAACCCACAGGCCGTTTTAACGGGAAGTGCCGATAGTCCGGATGCCAAGTACCAACGCCTGTACAAGATGTTCCAAAATCAGGAATTTTTACAAGTAATTACAGGGGCCGAAGAAAACATCAGTAAATATACCGGTGACCCCATTGTTCCAAAATTTGAAATGTTGAAGGCCAATGCCATTGGTAGGTTACAAGGGTTTGAGGATTTTAAGGAGGCATTGAATTATGTGGCCTTGAACTATCCCAATAATCCCGAAGGAAAAAAGGCGCAGAGCATGGTGGCGGAACAATTGCCAAAGTTGGAACCCAAGGTGTTTTCTACTGAAACTGAATCTACAGGTACAGGAAATTGGAAGGTGGTGTTTCCACTTAAAATTAGGGACGATAAAAAGGCCCTTAGGCTCAAGGAACTTTTAGAAAAATCCATTGAGGATCTAAGGTATAAGAATGTGGTCTCCAAGGATATCTATAATCTGGAGGATCAATTTGTAGTGGTTCATGGCTTTAAATCCAAGGACTTCGCTCTAGGCTATGCAGAATTGATAAAAAACAATAAGGATTACCGTATCGATGATGAGAATTTCGTAATTTTATCCAACAACTATAAAATAATTCAAGTACATAAGAATATAGCAGATTATAAAGCGCAACAGTAAACCCCAAAACCTTAGCAAAATGTTTTCAGATAACAAAAAACCTCGTGTTATGACAGAATTAGGCGGACAACCCAACAGAATTGAAAAAAACACCAAAATCAAAGGTGACATTGTCTCCGAAGCCGATTTTCGAATTGATGGAAAATTGGATGGTAACGTAAAAACTTCAGGAAAAGTGGTCATTGGAATCGATGGTTATATTCATGGTAAAGTGGAGTGTGTCAATGCTGATATTGAAGGTAATTTTAATGGAGAGTTAATCGTAGCCGACCTCTTATCCTTAAAGTCTTCTGCTGTAATTGAGGGCACTGTCATAGTATCCAAATTGGCGGTTGAGCCCGGTGCCACCTTCAACGCGTCCTGTACCATGAAGGGCAAGGAAGGAAAAGGGGCTGTAAATAGCCCAACAAAACATTCAGCAACCACCAATGAGCCAGCAAAAGCCTCCTAAAAATAATAATGGTTTAAAAAATGCGGCAATCCTTACAGGTGTTGCCATTGAAATGGGCGGAATAATTTTTTTGGCTGCCCAGGGAGGAAAGTGGTTGGATGAATATTTTGAAATGGAGTCCAAGACCTTTGTTATAGTGCTTACTCTACTAGGAGTGGCCGTTGCTATTTATTTGGTTTTGCAGCAATTGAAACGCATAAAGTATTAATGTCCAAGAATAAATTCCTTTTTTCCTTTTACTTTTCCTTGGTACTTTTGAGCCTGTTGGTTTTCTGCCTTCACCTCTTTATACTTTATTTGTTCGGATTTCCTTTATTGGACCATATGATCGTTTTGGCCTATTTGCTCAATGTGGTTCTGGCCTTGATCATATTTTCGGTACTGTACTGGTTTCGGGAGAAATGGAGAGATCAGATAGGATTTCTTTTTTTAGGGGGAAGCATGCTCAAGTTTTTATTTTTCTTTCTCGTTTTTTATCCCTTCTATAATGCAGATGGGAACATGGAATCTTTGGAGTTTACCACTTTTTTTGTTCCCTATTTGGTGTGCCTTCTTTTGGAGACATTCTTTACTGCCAGAATGCTAAATAGTTAGCTTCAATTTTGTTTTCCATATTACTTTTAAGTTATGGTCCAAAATAAACCGATTAATGCTTTTTTCTTTTTGAGATAAAAGCGTACATTTGCACGGATTTTTTGAGACCGATATTTTAAGCGATATGCAAAAACCATTTTACGTCAAAGTTCTTTTAGTTGTTACACTTCTTCTGGGTATCAATGCTTTCGCACAAGAAAAGGACCATTCGTCCAGCGAGGAAAAAGGAAGCCTAAAAACCGAAATCAAGGAATTTATTGGACATCACTTGTTGGATTCCCATGATTTCACTCTTTTTACCATAGATGAGGAAAAAAATGAACACGTAGGTTTTCCGCTACCCGTAATTTTATGGGATAACGGTCTAAAGGTGTTCTCATCTGCCAAATTTCACCATGGGGAATCTGTGGCGGAAGTGGATGGGAATTATTATGCCCTATACCACGGCAAAATAGTGAAGACCGATGCAGAAGGAACCATCAACTACGATGAAGATCATCATGCAACCAATGTAAAACCGTTGGATTTTTCCATTACAAAGAATGTTGTTTTTATATTTTTGGTTTCGGCCTTAATGTTGTTTATGTTCGGCAGAATGGCCAAGTCATACAAAACCAATGCTATGCCCAAAGGCATAGGCCGTATGTTGGAGCCTATTATTCTTTATATACGTGATGATATTGCTATTCCAAACATTGGGAAGAAACACTATAAGAAATACATGAGTTATTTGTTGACTGTGTTTTTCTTTATCTGGATCATTAACCTTTTGGGGCTTACCCCACTTGGTGTAAACGTTACCAACAATATTGCGGTAACCTTTGCTTTGGCCATCCTTACTTATTTGATTACCACCTTTACCGCTAATAAGAATTACTGGAAGCATATTTTCTGGATGCCGGATGTACCTGTTTTTATGAAGGTTGTTTTGGCACCGATTGAGCTTTTGGGAACTTTTATAAAGCCCTTCTCCCTTATGATTCGTTTGTATGCGAACATTACGGCGGGTCACGTGGTCTTAATGAGTATTTTGGGAATGATGTTTATCTTCAAAAACTGGATCGGAAGTCCATTGTCATTTGGTTTGGCATTTGCACTTTCTTTGTTGGAGTTGTTGGTAGCGGCCTTACAGGCCTATATATTTACGATGTTGTCCGCCCTGTATTTTGGTTCGGCCGTTGAAGAACATCACGATCACTAAGAGTAGAATGTTTAATAATTAATTATATATATTATGGAAATCCCAACTATTGTAGGAGCTGGTTTGATCGTTATCGGTGCTGGTTTAGGTATTGGTAAAATTGGTGGTTCTGCTATGGATGCCATTGCACGTCAGCCAGAGGCTTCAGGTAAGATTCAAACAGCAATGTTGATTGCTGCTGCACTTATCGAAGGTATTGGTTTTGCTGCGCTTTTCGCATCTTAGTCAAACAAAATAAGGAACGGCTATAACGGTTGGTTATAGCTGTTCCTTACAATTAAAAATTAAACGTTTACATTTCATATATTAGGACATGGAAAAATTAATAGAGCAGTTTTCATTTGGATTGTTTTTTTGGCAATTGTTATTATTTATAGCAGTGCTTTTATTGTTGCGTAAGTTTGCGTGGAAACCTATTCTTGATGCCGTTGAGGATCGTGAGTCTGGTATTAAAGACGCATTGGCTGCAGCAGAAAACGCCAAAAAGGAAATGCAAAATGTTACTGCCGATAGCGAACGTCTTTTACAGGAGGCAAGGGTAGAACGTGAGGCTATGATCAAAGAGGCCCGTGAAATGAAGGAGAAAATCGTTACGGATGCAAAGGACTTGGCGCAGGCCGAGGCCGATAAAATGATCAAGCAGGCGCAACTTGCCATTGAAAGTGAAAAGAAAGCAGCCGTAGCCGATATAAAGAACGAAGTGGCTACCCTATCCTTGGAGATTGCGGAAAAAGTAATTAAAGGACAGTTTTCCGATAAGGCCAAACAAATGAAGTTGGTCGAAGAAATGATCGGGGACATTAAGCTAAATTAGGAATAGGGATATGAACGAAGCTAGAGCAGCCGTACGTTACGCAAAGGCAATATTGGATCTGGCGGTAGATAATAAAGCTACCGAACAGGTGGAGAAGGATTTCCGTAGTATACTATCTACTATTGCTGATAGCAATGAACTTCAGGAAATGTTGGGGAGCCCTGTTTTAAAAGGCGAACTTAAAAAGAAGGCCTTATCCGAAATCTTCAGTGGAAGCAATAGCGTTACTGAGGGACTTATTTCCACATTAGTGGATAACAAGAGAATTTCAATTCTGAACGATGTTGCCGAGAAGTTCATCATTTTGAATGAGGCTCGTAAAGGTCAGGGTGTAGCTTTGGTAACCACCGCGGTTCCTTTAAGCGCCGATCTGGAGAAAAAGATATTGGGCAAGGTTGTTGAACTTACCGGAAATGAATCTACTATTGAGAACAAAGTGGATGACAGCATTATCGGAGGGTTTATTTTGCGTGTTGGGGATTTGCAGTATGATGCAAGCATAGCCAACAAATTAAGTAATTTGAAAAGAGAGTTTACAAATAGTCTATAAATAATTTTTTTGGACGATGTTGGGTTTCAATGTGGTCCTAATCTTATATCTATAACAAATGGCAGGAGTAAAAGCCGCTGAAGTATCAGCAATATTAAAGAAGCAGTTATCGGGGTTTGAAGCATCAGCTTCATTAAACGAGGTAGGTACCGTTCTACAAGTAGGTGATGGTATCGCTAGGGTTTATGGATTATCTAACGTCCAATACGGAGAATTGGTAGAATTTGAAGGTGGACTTCAGGGGATCGTTCTAAACTTGGAAGAGGATAACGTTGGTGTGGTATTGTTGAGCCCATCCAGAAATATTAAGGAAGGTTCTGTTGTAAAACGTACCCAGACCATTGCCTCCATTAAAGTTGGTGAAGGAATTATAGGTCGTGTTGTGGATACATTGGGAGCGCCAATAGATGGTAAGGGACCAATAACTGGGGATTTATATGAATTGCCATTGGAGCGTAAGGCACCTGGGGTTATTTTCCGTCAGCCGGTGACAGAGCCATTGCAAACTGGAATAAAGGCTATCGATGCCATGATTCCTGTTGGTAGGGGTCAGCGTGAGTTGGTTATTGGTGACCGTCAGACGGGTAAGACTACCGTTTGTGTGGATACCATTTTGAATCAAAAAGAATTTTACGATGCAGGGGAACCTGTATATTGTATATATGTTGCCATTGGCCAAAAGGCCTCTACGGTAGCAAACATTGCAAAAACTTTGGAAGATGCAGGGGCTTTGGCCTATACTACCATTGTAGCTGCAAATGCTTCCGACCCTGCTTCCATGCAGGTATATGCTCCCTTTGCAGGAGCTGCCATCGGTGAATATTTTAGGGATACTGGTAGACCAGCTTTGATTATCTATGATGATTTGTCAAAACAAGCAGTTGCCTATCGTGAGATATCTTTATTGTTAAGACGCCCACCGGGACGTGAGGCTTATCCTGGGGATGTATTTTACCTTCACTCCAGATTATTGGAGCGTGCTGCAAAAGTTATTGCAGATGATACTATAGCAAAGAATATGAACGATTTGCCAGAGGTATTGAAACCAATGGTAAAAGGTGGTGGATCTTTAACGGCTTTGCCTATTATCGAAACTCAGGCTGGGGATGTTTCCGCTTATATTCCTACCAACGTAATTTCTATTACGGATGGTCAGATTTTCTTGACCCAAGATCTTTTCAACCAAGGGGTTCGTCCTGCGATCAACGTAGGTATTTCAGTATCTCGTGTTGGGGGTAATGCCCAGATAAAGTCAATGAAAAAGGTAGCAGGTACCTTAAAATTGGATCAGGCACAATTCCGTGAATTGGAAGCTTTTGCCAAGTTCGGTTCAGATTTGGATGCCGCTACGTTGAATGTTATTGAAAAAGGACGTAGAAACGTTGAAATTCTTAAACAGGCACAGAACGATCCTTTTACTGTTGAAGATCAGGTGGCTATTATTTATGCAGGTTCCAAGAACTTGTTGAACAAGGTTCCTGTAGAGAAAATAAAAGAGTTTGAAAGGGACTATCTAGAGTTTTTGAATGCCAAGCATAGAGGAATTTTGGATCAGCTTAAGGCAGGAAAGTTAACAGATGAGGTAATAGATGTTTTGAGCTCTGTAGCCAAAGATCTATCCGCTAAATATTAATAAAGTATTTTCTCTGTCTTCTTGCGTCAAGAAGACAGAGAAAATTGAATAAATAAATGTCTAACACAGTATTCCTCTACTTGGGGAGCTTAAGTGGAGCCTATGGCCAATTTAAAAGAAATACGTAATAGAATTGCTTCGGTATCTTCAACGATGCAGATTACCAGTGCCATGAAAATGGTTTCTGCCGCTAAGTTGAAGAAGGCTCAGGATGCCATTACCGCAATGCGTCCATATTCCGATAAATTGTCGGAGCTTTTGCAAAGTCTTAGCGCAAGTCTAGATGCCGATTCCGGAAGCAAGTTTGCCGATAATCGTGAAGTAAAAAAGGTTTTGATCGTTGCCATAACCTCTAACCGGGGTTTATGTGGTGCCTTTAATACGAACATTTTAAAACAAAGCGTTCTTTTGGCCAACAGCACCTATGCTGGTAAACAGGTAGATTTTGTTGCCATTGGTAAAAAGGCCAATGATATTTTAAAGAAAAAGAACAAGGTTATTGCAAACCACAGTGCGGTTTTTGATGATTTGACCTTTGATAATGTGGCGGCCATTGCCGAGGATTTAATGGATCTGTTTACCACAGGGGCATACGATAAGATTGAAATTGTATATAACAAATTCAAGAATGCTGCTACACAAATAGTAATGACAGAGCAATTTTTGCCAATCGTTCCTATAGAAGGTGATGCCAATTCGGTGGCTGATTATATTTTTGAACCTTCCAAGGCGGAGATTGTGGAACAATTGATCCCAAAATCATTAAAAACCCAGTTGTACAAAGGGGTGCGCGATTCCTTTGCTAGTGAACATGGTGCTCGTATGACCGCTATGCACAAGGCAACGGACAACGCAACTGACTTAAGAAATCAGCTGAAACTTACATATAACAAAGCAAGACAAGCTGCCATCACCGGCGAAATTTTAGAGATTGTTGGTGGAGCGGAAGCGTTGAACAACTAAATGTTATTATTAGTCCTATCATTATTGATAGGTTTCAGAATATAGAACCCCACATTATTGTGGGGTTTTTATATTTATGGAGTTATTTGTCGCATAAGCTAATTTACTAACTTTGCCCGCATCGATTAAATGCCTAATTTTAAAGCTAATTCATAGATTTCTTTGAATCCACTTAAAAAACTATTTAAACAGACGTTTATCTATGGCTTAGCTACGGTCTTGCCCCGGATGCTATCGTTTCTTTTAACGCCTTTATATGTCACTGTTCTACCCACGGATGAATACGGGGAGGTTTCCATTATTTTTGCCTGGTTTGCTATTTTTAATGTGTTATTGGCTTATGGCATGGAAACGGCCTTTTTTCGTTTTTACAACGATACATCCCTAAATAAGAAAACAGTTGTTACCACTTCTTTAATTTCTATTGGGGCCTCTTCCTTTATTTTCATGCTCCTAGCTTTTATGTTTAAGGGGTCTATTTCATCAATAAGTGATATTGATCCACAATTTATCTCTTATGCGATATTGATTCTTGTACTGGATGCTTTGGTGATCATTCCATTTTCCTGGCTAAGGGCCAATGAAAAGCCTATGCGCTATGCCTTGGTCAAGATTGCAAATGTGGTAATTAACCTAGGCTTGAATTGTTTTTTCTTATTGATTCTTCCAATTCTTGCAGAAAGCAATCCAAATGCGTTTTTAAGTGGTCTTTACAAGCCTAACTTTGAAATCTCCTACATATTTATCTCTATGTTGATTGCTAGTGGCACAACCCTCCTTTTGATGTTGCGTCTCTATTTAAGAAGACCCTACGTATTCGATAGGTTTATATGGACCAACATGATGAAATACGCTGCTCCTGTTTTAGTAGCGGGTATTGCATTTACCATCAATGAAGTGTTTGATCGAATTATGTTGGATTGGCTCTTGCCAAACGATATTGCCGAGAGTGAGATTGGTAAATATTCTGCCTGCTACAAACTTACCTTATTCATGACGCTATTTGCCACGGCCTTTAGGATGGGTATAGAACCCTTTTTCTTTAGTCACTCCAAAAGTGATAACCCACAAAGGGCCTATGCGCAGATTACCAACTATTTTGTAATCCTTGGAAGCGTTATTTTACTTTCCGTTGTGGTCTATGCAGATGTCCTTAAACTATTCATTGTCCCCAATTCGGATTATTGGGAGGCCATGTCTGTAGTACCCATAATTATTTTGGCCAGTTTTTGTTTGGGAATCTACCACAACCTATCGGTATGGTACAAAGTAACCGACCGTACCAAGTTTGGAGCATATATTTCTTTGATCGGTGCCACGCTTACAATAATTATCAATTTTGCCTTTATTCCCTATTTTGGATATGTGGCCTCTGCCGTAGCAACTTTGGTAGCCTATGCATCTATGGTAATACTGTCCTTCTTTTTTGGCAGAATGTATTACCCTATACCATACAACCACAGAAAAATAATTTTCTACCTAGTGGTTTCCATCTCGTTTTCCATGCTATCTTTTTACGTTTTCGATCGTAATTTGATTATTGGCAGTATATTTTTCATTATATTTTTGGGCATGGTATATAGGCTTGAAAGTGATAAACTAAAACAAATATTTCTACGAAAATGACTATAAAAATCATCAATAAATCGGTACATCCCTTACCTAGCTACGAAACCTTGGCTTCTGCCGGGATGGATCTAAGGGCCAATCTTACAGAATCTATTGTATTGCAACCCATGGATAGAACCATTGTAAAGACTGGACTTTTCCTGGAGCTTCCAATTGGTTTTGAGGCGCAGGTTAGACCACGAAGCGGGTTGGCGGCGAAAAAAGGAATTACCGTTTTAAATGCTCCTGGCACGGTTGATGCTGATTACAGGGGGGAAGTAGGGGTAATATTGATAAATCTTTCCACCGAAGCTTTCACTATAGAAAATGGTGAACGTATTGCCCAATTGGTCATTGCCAAGCACGAAAGGGCGGAGTGGGACTTGGTTGAACAGCTTTCCGAAACCTCTAGGGGCGCAGGGGGATTTGGTAGTACCGGTGTAAAATAAAACCCCGGGATAAACAGGGAGGACTCTGGCATAATCACTAATTTTATGGAGGTTTTTAATGGTCTTTTTATTTTAAGATAGGAATCTATCGGAATAAAAGTGATTTTAAGGCAATCCAATGTTGAATTTTAAGTTGTTTAGGGCTTAAGGTCTGTTTTCCTATAAGAGTAAAATTGTAATATGAGAGGGAGGGTCTATATATTTATTTTTGCCCTGGGGTTATTTTTAATTCCAAGACCTAGTTGTGCCCAAGAAAATGAAATTAGGGAAGAAGAGAGTGCGGAGGTTTTTTTGGAGGAATATACCGATGAGTTTCAGGAGAAATTCTTTGAGGCATTAAAGCAAAAGGGAATTGAAAACTACGATAGGGCCGTTAATCTCCTTTTGGAATGTAAACAGTTAGACCCTAATAATTCCGTTTTGGACCATGAACTGTCCAAGGCCTATTTGGCTTCCAAACAAGTGGTTTTGGCACAGCAATACGGCATTTCAGCTTTGAATGCCAGACCGGATAATTTTTGGGTATTAAATACCTTGGTAGATATTACCCAGCGCCAAGGGTTGGGCCTAGAGGTGGTAAAGGATAAGATCCCTTACAATAATACCAAACTCCAGGAAAATCTGGCCGTAATCTATTTTAAACAGGAAAATTTTGAAAGCGCCCTGAAAATACTTAACGGTATGAAAAGCTCTGTATTTTCCAAGGATCTTACCTCAAGAATAAACAATTCCATCAAGAACAGGGAAAACACTGAAGTTCAGAAGGATACGATTATTGTAGAAGTTCAAAAGGAAAGCCCTATGGAAAATTATGTATCCAATATTTCCGGCTTTTTGGTAAAGAGCGACTTTAAAAATGCGGCATCCGTAAGTGAGGAGGCGTTGGAAAATTTCCCTGCACAACCCTATTTTTATTACACTTACGGACTTAGTTTAAATAAACTCAATAAACATAAGGAGGCCGTTGCTATTTTGGAATCGGGATTGGATTATTTATTGGATGATGTTGATCTTGCCAATAAAATGTACAAAGAATTAGTGGATGCTAACAATGCTTTGGGAAATTCTTCCAAAGCAAATATGTATCTTAGTAAATTAAAATCCGGGTCGTAAATCTATGGTATACAGTTTTAAAAGACTTCAAAAATGGGCTATACTTGGCATTTTTGTAGTATTGGTGTTTTCATGTAAGTCTACAAGCGTAATTAAAGGCGGTACAGTGGATGAGAATTTAACCGCGAAGGCGGTCATTAGAAACCACTACTACACCCATTTTAATTTTAAAACCCTAAGTGGAAAGATGAAGATAGATTATTCTGACGGGGAGAGCACACAAAGTGTAAGTGTAAGTTTTAGGATGGAAAAAGATAAGGCCATTTGGTTAAGTGCGCCCTTAGGAATCGTAAAAGCATACATTACTCCGGATAGGGTGTCGTTTTATAATAAGTTGGACAACGAATATTTTGATGGGAATTTCTCCTATTTGACTCAATTATTGGGAACCGACCTTAATTTTCAAAAAGTACAGAACCTTCTTTTGGGAGAGCCCCTTATTGATTTACGGGAAGAAAAGTATACGGTGGATATTGCTAACGACAACTATCAGTTGAAACCAAAAAAGGCTGGAGAGCTATTTAAAACACTGTTTCAAATAGAGCCCTTGAATTATAGAATGGCTATACAGCAGTTGTCGCAACCATGGGAGAAACGACTACTTGAAATCAACTATAAGAACTATCAAAAAGTGAATAAATGGATTTTGCCCGGGGAGATAGATATTCTGGCCGTTGACGGGAACAATACCAATAATATTACCGTAGAATTTAGGAATATGGAGTTCAATAGAGCATTGAATTTTCCGTATAATATACCAAATGGTTTCAAAGAAATAGTATTAAATTAATATGGGAAGTAAGCACTCTTATATAGTTTATTTTCTTTTAGTTATGTTCATTCATTTGAGCAATATAACAATGGCTCAGACCAATGAACAGAAGGCATTGGAATCCAAGCGGGAACAACTCCAAAAGGAAATATCGGAAATTAACAGATTGTTGTTCGCGGAAAAAAAGGAAAAGGGAAATGTCTTGGAGCAGATGGAGGCCATGGATCAAAAAATAAATGTTCGCCAACAATTGATCAGGGTTACCAATCAACAATCCAACCTGCTTAATAGGCAGATAAATACGAATGTAAGGAACATTGGAAAACTGCGTAATGATCTGGCTTTTCTTAAAGAGGAATACGGGAATATGATCCAAAAGTCCTATCAGAATAAATCCAGACAGAGTAGGTTAATGTTTCTTTTGTCCTCCGAGAATTTTCTACAGGCTTTTAAACGGTTTCAGTATATGAAGCAATATACCCAATATAGAAAGGAACAGGGGGAGCAAATTGTAGCCAAAACGGACGAGCTGACCCAATTGAACAAGGATCTTTCCGAACAGCGTAAGGAGAAGGACAAACTTGTGGCGGAAAATACCCAGATCAAAAATCAGTTGTATAAGGAAATACAGTCTCAAAAAGACTTGCTCAAGAGTATAAGGAAGAACGAAAGCAAATATGCCAAGGCCATTGAAAATAAAAAGAAGGAGGCCAAGAGGATCGATGAGCAAATAGAAAGATTAATTAGAAGCGCTATTGCAGCCTCCAATAGAGAGGCTAGTAAGTCTACCAACACCACGGCGACAAGTAGCAGTAAGTTTGTTTTGACTCCCGAGGCTACCATTGTGGCCAATAATTTTTCGGCCAACAAGGGCAAATTGATCTGGCCGGTTGAAAAGGGAATTAAAAGACAGGGCTTTGGTGTTTATAATGACGCCGTTTATCCTGGCATAAAGCACGAAAGTAATGGGGTAATTATTGCCACTGATGAAGGATCCAAGGCAAGGGCTATCTTTGAAGGGGAAGTTATCGCCATTCTGTCCGTTCCAGGGGGGAATAAGGGTGTACAGATTAAGCATGGAAACTATATAAGTACCTATTACAATCTTTCCAGAGTTTTCGTAAAGAAAGGGGATAAGGTAAACACTAAATCGGATTTGGGGGATATATACACCAGCAAGTCCAGCGGCACTACCCAATTAAAATTTTATCTGTACAAGGATACTACCCGACTTAATCCTGAGGAATGGATATATCAACTATAAAATAATTTGAAATTGAAAAATATAACCGATTTAAAAGGAGCATTTACTTTAAACAATGGTGTAGAGATGCCCTATTTTGGTTTAGGGGTTTATTTGAGTGAGGATGGAAAAGAAGTGACCAATGCCGTTAAATGGGCGTTACAGGACGGATATCGACATATAGACACGGCTTCGATCTACGGGAATGAAGAGGGTGTGGGTATAGGTATCAGGGAAAGTGGTGTTGACCGTAAGGATATATTTGTGGTGAGTAAGGTGTGGAATAGCGATCAAGGCTATGAAAGCACTATAAAAGCCTACGAGTCTAGTTTAAAGCGGTTGAATTTGGACTATTTAGATCTTTACCTGGTACATTGGCCTGTAAAGAGAAAATATAAGGATACTTGGCGTGCAATGGAATATTTGTACAAGCACAAAGGGGTAAGGGCTATCGGAGTAAGTAATTTTATGCAACACCATCTAGAAGACTTAATGACTTCCTCAGAAATTGTCCCAATGGTGAACCAAATGGAATTTCATCCTTATTTGGTACAGCAGGGGTTGATCGATTTTTGCAACAAAAATACCATTCAGTATGAAGCTTGGTCCCCTTTAATGCAGGGGCATATCTTTGAATTGGATATTATGAAGGATCTAGCTGCAAAATATAAAAAGACCATTGCCCAAATTGTACTTCGCTGGGATTTGCAAAAGGGGGTGATCACCATTCCAAAATCTTCCAAAAAGGATAGGATTAGGGCCAATGCAGATATTTTTGACTTTGAACTTGCTCCTGAGGATGTTAAAAAATTAGAGCAATTGGACCGCGGAAAAAGATTTGGTCCCGACCCCGATAATTTCGATTTTTAATCCATAAACAAGGCCTTCAGTTCCGTGGCATCTTTGGGTTTCATCTTGCCTGCAAGTACCAAGCTGAGCTGCTTTCTGCGCAGGGCAGCCTCATATCGTAGTATCTCCAAGTCAGTCTCTGGTCGTAATTCGGGAACCAATGTAGGCTTTCCACTATCGTCTACGGCCACAAAAGTGTAGATAGCCTCGTTTACCTTGGATTTCTCGCCATTAAACCGGTCTTCCATCCAAACATCTATAAACACCTCCATGGAGGTCCTGAAGGCTCTGGAAACAGCTGCCTCTACCGTAACAACGCTTCCTACGGGGACAGCTTGGTTAAAGGCTACATGGTTTACGGAAGCAGTAACGGTTATTCGTCTGCTGTGGCGCCTGGCAGCAATACTGGCGGCTCGGTCCATTCGGGCCAACAATTCTCCCCCAAACAAGTTGTTTAAAGGGTTAGTTTCACTTGGAAGGACCATATCGGTCATTAATGTGCGCGATTCACGGGGCGTCTTTGACTCCATACATTTCTTTTGGACAAAGATACATTGGTAATATTAAGCTAAAAAGGAGAGTAAGAATTATTTTACGGAACGCAACCAGGCCTCGGGCGATTCGGACAGTTTTATTTTCCTTAAGTAATTTAAGGCTTCCTTGGCATCGTCAAAACTGCCATAGGCTACCATGTGCAATCCATATTGGTTTACACCAAGATAAGAGGCATCGTATCCTTTTTCTTTAAGTTGAAGGACTTTCTTTTCGGCATTTTCCTGAATTCTAAAAGCACCGGCAATAACTTGGTGAACACCACTTTTTTTGTTGGTGATGGCATTCAAGGATACAGCTGGTAATTCTAGTGGAGCGGTATTGAAAAATGTAGCTTCCTGGATATTTTTGGAGACTTGCTGATGCGCTTCCTGCCTCACCAATTCTTGGTCGTACACTTTTTCATTATAAAGTCGATAACCGGTAAAACCTGTGGCAATGGCCAATAGTATTACGGCTGCATACTTTAAATAAGGCCTAAGAGTAGATTCTTTCCTGGCCTCAGGGGTAATCATAAATGGAATTTTTTCTTCCAGTTCAACTACTTCCTCCTTTAAAACTTCCCTAGAGATCGGGTTGGATACAAAAGTGGATAGCCCAAAGGATGAGGTTAGGTAATTTACCTGATATGAAGGCTGAAACTGGGTTTTTCCTTCTTTGTTCAGCCATAACTCACCAATGTTGGGAAGATTCAATCTATTTCCTTCCTTAAGAAGTTTCTTCCACTTTAGGGATACTGCGGCTATTTGCTTCTGCATGTCCTCATAGGACATCTTTTCGGCATCGGCCATGTAGGATACCAACAATCCGTCATTGGTAGTCAGTTGTTCGTTGAAAGATATTACTTTCGAAGGAGGGTAGAACGAATTCGTCGCATCATTGATAACAGCAGATTTCATCTGTGTCAAAAAGGCGCCAAATTCAGGCACCATTACACAATTGTATCTATAAAGCAATTCCGCTATGTAATGTTCGGTTCCCATAGGAACAAAGATTGGAAAAAATACACAAGTTCAAAACTCTTCACATAACTTTTTATTAACATTATATTTTGTGTATTTTGTGAACAACTAAGCCGCTTCCATAAATGTCTAGAGATGAAATAATTGCTATTCTTCGGTTACAGAACGTACCGAATATTGGTGACATAACAGCAAAAAAATTAATTTCCAGTTGTGGGAGTCCTTCAGCAATTTTTGATGAAAAAATGACTCGGTTGAAAAAAGTTGACGGTATTGGTTCGGGGATCCTGAAAGGACTTTTGGATAGGGAGCACTTGGAGGCTGCTGAGTTGGAGTATGAATTTATTAGAAGTCAGGAAATAAACCTTCATTATTTTATGGAGGAAAGCTATCCCGCTTATTTAAAACACTGTATAGATAGCCCTATTTTACTTTTTAGCCAAGGGAATATAGATTTGAACCGCCAGAAGATCATAAGTATTGTAGGCACTAGAAATATTACCAGTTATGGCACTGCATTTTGTGAGCAGTTCATTGAGGAATTGGCACCCCTGGATCCAATTATTGTGAGTGGGTTTGCCTATGGGGTGGATATCTGTGTACAAAGGGCGGCGGTAAAGCATGGTTTACAGACCATTGGATGCTTGGCCCATGGTTTGAATCAGATTTATCCAAAAATGCATGAAAAATATGTGCCTGATGTAAACAGGAACGGCGGTTTTTTTACTGAGTTTTGGAGTACGAGCCAACCCGATAGGGAAAATTTTTTAAAGCGAAATCGGATTATAGCAGGTATGGGAGAAGCTACCATTGTAGTGGAATCCGCTGAAAAAGGAGGTAGTCTGGTTACTGCAGATATCGCCAATGGCTATAATCGCGATGTTTTTGCCGTACCCGGAAGAACCCAGGATAAGTATAGCAGCGGATGCAATAATCTCATTAAACAGCAGAAAGCACAAATGCTTACATCGGCCGCCGACTTGATCTATATGTTGGGTTGGGAATTGGAAGAAAAAGAGCCCACTACCATTCAAAAGCAACTATTTGTAGAGCTGGACGATACCGAGAAGGCAATTTATGATTATTTACAACAGGGGGGCAAACAAATGTTGGACCATATTGCACTCGATTGTAAGTTGCCCATATATAAGGTTTCCTCTACCCTATTGAATATGGAAATGAAGGGAGTAGTGAGACCACTTCCTGGTAAATTGTTCGAGGCCATTTAAAATCATCATTAATGTGCTAATATTGAGGTTAATCAATGGATCAATGCTAATTATCAAGCTTCATTTAAGGGTATATTTTTTTAAATTTACCGACTAACTAGTTTGTAATAAGGCATTTTTAATTTAATAATGATGACTTTTGGGCATTACATCGCCCATGAACTACCCTTCAACCCATTTATCTTTTTGGGAAGATATCATGGAATGGAGTAAACCGACCAATGGGTATATTTTCAAAAAAATCAATACCCCACCTTCAACCTTACCCTTTCCAGCACCCCATCGGCCACTATCTTGGCTTTTTTGGCGCCAAAGGCCAAGGCTTCATCCAGTTCATTTAGGTTGTTCATATAATAATCGAACTTTTCCCTTGCCTCGCCAAAGCGTTCCAGGATAACTTCATATAGCGCTTGTTTGGCATGACCGTAGCCATAGTTGCCGTTTATATAATTGGACCGCATTTCGGCAACTTGATTTTCTGTAGCCAGAATATTGTACAGGGCAAACACATTATCCGTATCGGGGTCTTTTGGATCTTCCATAGGGGTACTATCCGTTTGTATACCCATAATCTGTTTGCGCAATTGTTTATCGGTTTGAAAAAGGCTTATCAAATTTCCTTTGCTTTTGCTCATTTTGGCGCCATCGGTGCCCGGGATATACATGGTCTCTTCCTGTACCTTTCCTTCCGGCATTACAAAGGTTTCTCCCAATTGGGCATGAAACCTTGAGGCTACGTCCCGCGTCATTTCCAAGTGCTGCATTTGATCCTTGCCAACAGGCACTATCTCAGCATCGTATAAAAGTATATCCGCAGCCATTAACATGGGATAGAAGAACAAACCTGCATTCACATCATCCAGCCTGTCCGCCTTATCTTTAAAAGAGTGTGCAAGGGTTAGTCTTTGGTAGGGAAAAAAACAGCTGAGGTACCAAGCTAGTTCCGCAGTTTGAGGTATATCACTCTGACGATAAAAGGCCGTTTTATTAATGTCCAAGCCAAATGCCAACCAGGTAGCCGCTACAGCATAAGTGTTGTACCGCAATTGCTCTCCATTCTTTATTTGGGTAAGTGAGTGCATATCCGCAATAAACAGAAAGGAGTCATTTGCTGGATTATTTGCCATTTCTATTGCTGGGATGATCGCTCCCAAAATGTTCCCTAGATGAGGGGTTCCAGTACTTTGTATACCGGTTAAGATTCTTGCCATTATTTTATTTTCAAAGAAGGACAAAGGTAAAAGAAATTCTAAAGAAGGACTAAAATTATTACTTTTGACCACATGCTATCATTTCTAAAAAAAATAGGCCATACGCTCTACAGAATTTGGTTCTATATTTTAGTGGTTTTACCCATTTTAATAATGTTTCCTTTCTTGGTGATTTTTACCCTTTCCGAGAAAACATACCCACAATTCTTTTGGATAGCGCGTAATATTTGGGCCAACACTATTCTTTATGGTATGGGGTGTTTTCCAGTAGTTAAATGGGAGCAAAGGCTTAAAAAGGGTGAAAGTTATATGTTGGTATCCAATCACACCAGTATGTTGGACATTATGTTGATGTTGAAAGTCAGTAAAAATCCTTTTGTTTTTATAGGGAAGAAGGAATTGGTGAATATACCCTTATTCGGGTTCTTCTATAAAAAGGTATGTATTTTGGTGGATAGGGAAAGTGCTAAAAGTAGGACAGCGGTTTATAGAAGAGCACAAAAAAGATTACAACAGGGCTTGAGTATTTGTATTTTCCCAGAGGGCGGGGTGCCCGATGAACATATTATTTTGGACGACTTTAAGGACGGCGCATTTAAAATGGCAATTGCGCATAACATTCCGGTCGTTCCCATGACCTTTTATGACAACAAAAAGCGGTTTTCCTTTACTTTTTATAGTGGTAGTCCGGGGCAGTTACGTGTTAGGGTACATAAATTTTTTGCCACCGATAACCTTAATGAATCAGATAAGATCAAGCTTCGGGAATCTGTCAGAGAGGTAATATTGAATGAGTTGAAGCATTCCTGTTAGCCTTGCAATTCCGCTAGGTTAATCAACAGCTTAAGGGATTAAAACTTCAAAGTAAATCCACTGTAGACACCCAAGGAATAAGGGTTAAAATTGCCCGACGTATTGGAAAAGGTATTCAATTGATATTTAAAGACCGGCTCTACATTAAATTTAAGCTTCGGGGTAAACTTATAATCAAGCCCAAGACCAACGTTAGTGCTAAAATTAACGGAATTGACATTATTGGCCTCCCCAAACTCTGTAGTTTGTCCACTGGATTCCAACACCACGGAATTATCCGTTAGAAAAAGGGAACTTACTCCCCCAATAATATTGACGCCAAATTTACGATCCAAGAGAGCATAATTTAGTTCCAAGGGTACCTCCAAATATCCCATTTGTTGCCCCATTGTTCCCAAACGGGTGGGATTTTTGCCAGTTACGTCCATAGCAAATACGGATCCGGGTTTGGGTATTACATTTTCGCTATTCGGATTATTCAAAATTATGGATTGGGAATCATTGGAATAATTAATATTACTTATTTGGTTCCCGGTGGAAGCATTAAATGAGGAGGTAAAGGAGACGTCGTTGGTATCATACCCATAATCTACCTTATGGATACCGGAACGCACGCTTAGTTTTTTAGAAATTTCATAGGCCACCGTAATACCGTAACTTAGGGTTACACCTCCCGTTTTGCTATTGGAAGCAAGAATAGAGTTGATTGGGGATCCTTCTCCCAAACCGTTAAAGTAAACAGGGGCTATACTGGGACCAGCGGACCACTTACCGTTGCGGGGTTCCTTAACTTCAACAATCTCATTTTCTTCTATGGCCTCTAAAATTGATTTTTTATTTGATGGAGGGTCTTCATAGGTCACCTCCGTAGTTTTCCCAATAGGGTTGTTCGCATTATTGTTTTCTTGAAGAACAATGGTTTCCTCAACGGGGATAGACAGCTCCTTAGGGACTAATGTGTCGTCTTCTTGTCCTTGTTGAACTGAATAGGCCGGGTTTTGGCCCGTTTTATTATCAAGACTCTTAGTGTCCCCACCATTTGCTACCAATTCCTTGGGGACTGGGTGGGTTGTAATAGCATTCTTTTGATCTTTTTGCGAGTCATTGGTTTTTTCGCTGCCTTCGGCAACTATACTTCCATTGTTCGGCAGAGGATTGGTAATTTTGTCCTTAGCCGTTTGGCGTCTTGTATCAATTTTATTTTCCTCCGTAGTTTTTCCTTCATTATTAGTGATGCTGGTAGCTTCCGTGGAAGGTTCCATAAAGCCATTGGGGTCTTTGGCACTTCGGGTTTTATTTTCTACATCCGTAATAATTATCGGTGCTACCTGTTCGGAAGTGGTAAAAGGATCAATAGCAAAAAATAGGATGGCAAGTATTGCTGCCGCTCCGCCAACTTTCCACCAAAGGGGTACAAGCTTGCGGGATCGTTTCTTATTATCCAAGGAAGCGGCTATGGAATTCCAGACTTTTTCGTCAGGAATTTCTTGGAAGTTGGCCAACTTCTCTTGAAATAATTTGTCTAAATTATTTTCACTCATGTTTTTAATTGTTCAGCGGGGATTATAATCATGAAGTTTTATCCTTCCATTATAATTCCAGCTTTATTTGCCTCAATTTTTTCTTTCAATATCATTCTTGCCCTGGCAAGATTGGATTTGGAAGTCCCAAGGGACGTTCCCAACATTTCACTGATCTCTTTGTGGCTATAGCCATCCAACACATAAAGGTTGAAGGTTAAGCGGTATTTATTGGGAAGCTCTTGCACATAACTTAGCAAGGTGGCCAAATCCAGGTTTAAATAGCCCGAATCTTCTGGCATTTCATCCTCTATATTATCTGTGACCAGTGTTAAGGTTTCCTCTTTCCTATATTTTTGTAGTACCGTATTTACAGTAATACGCCTTATCCAGCCTTCAAAAGAACCTTGGTGTTTAAACTGTTCAATTTTGCTGTAGATAGTCATAAAACTATCATGCAGATTGTCTTCAGCCTCCGTTTTATTGCGCGAGTATTTGAGACAAATTCCGAACAGTATCCGGGAATAGTCCCGGTACAACTGTTCTTGTGCTTGTCTGTTTCCCTTTTTGCAATTATTTATGAGCTCTACCAGATTACTCAAAATATGGATTGGGTTATTTACTAATTCTTTAAATTGGTCGTGCCCATATCACTTTCGGGTGCTAATGTGGCCGAACTATCTTCATTGACAGGCACAGTAATTTCTAAATATGTGGGCTCACCATTGGCGTCCTCACCTGTCCAATATCTGAATAAATACGGCTCATCATATAAGACCTCAAAATTAAATGTTGCCACAAGGTCTTCCCCAGTTCCGGTGCATTCCTCTTCATCTTCAATAACAGTACCAATGGTAACCACCTTTCTAGTTGTTAAATCTTCTTTAACTACGTCAAAACCTTCGAAAAAGGTACAATTATTCGGCCTAAAGTAAGTAACTTTTATTTTATAGATTTCACCGTAATCAAATGCCTCGGGCATTTCTACAGATTTTACCTGTAAAGCTTCAAAATGATAGTTAACATCATCATCTATATCGCAAGATGTGAATAATGTAAAAGAGGCAACAAGCAGCAAAAAGAATACTCGTTTCATGTTCTTAATATTTAATTTGTTTTATAATGGTTTTGGAAACCTTTGGCCCTAAATGGAGGAATTACATTTTCGAATTCCATTCGGCAAGACGGTTTCATAACAATTGCTTTTTGCTATAAGATGTAAAGTGGAAATAAAGGTTGCGTGTAGAAATAAAAAATCCCGATTTAATCGGGATTTTTAAGTTTATGACTTTACTGTTTTGATGGCTTCTTTAATTTTGCCTTCCAGTTCTTCGAGTAGTTCCGGATTGTCCAGCAGCAAGCTTTTTACAGCATCCCTACCTTGGCCCAGTTTGGTGTCGCCGTAACTAAACCAGGATCCGCTTTTCTTAATAATTTCAAATTCAACACCCAGGTCGATTATCTCCCCTACTTTGGAAATACCTTCCCCGTACATAATATCGAATTCAGCGGTTCTGAATGGAGGGGCAACCTTGTTCTTAACCACTTTAACGCGGGTCTTGTTTCCTTGAACGCCACCATCCGTATCCTTAATTTGGGTAGATCTTCTTATATCCAAACGTACGGAAGCGTAAAATTTAAGGGCGTTACCACCAGTGGTCGTTTCCGGATTACCAAACATTACCCCAATTTTTTCACGTAATTGGTTAATAAAGATTACGGTACAATTTGTTTTGCTGATAGAACCGGTAAGTTTTCGCAATGCCTGTGACATTAATCGGGCGTGAAGTCCCATTTTTGAGTCGCCCATTTCTCCTTCAATTTCACTTTTTGGGGTCAATGCAGCAACAGAATCGATAACAACGATGTCGATGGCACCAGAGCGAATTAGATTATCGGCAATCTCTAAAGCCTGTTCCCCGTGATCTGGTTGGGAAATGATAAGGTTATCAATATCTACCCCAAGCTTTTGGGCATAAAAACGGTCAAAGGCATGCTCCGCATCAATAAAAGCTGCGATACCTCCATTTTTCTGGGCCTCTGCCATGGCGTGGAGCGTAAGTGTAGTCTTACCCGAGGATTCAGGTCCATAAATTTCAATTACCCTACCTCGTGGATATCCTCCAACACCTAGTGCTACATCCAATCCCAAAGAACCCGAAGATATCACTTCTACGTCCTGTACTACACTATCGCCCATCTTCATTACGGCACCCTTGCCGTAAGTTTTATCCAATTTATCCAGGGTTAGTTTAAGTGCTTTTAATTTTGCGTCTTTTTCGGAACTCATTTTCATATCATATTAGGGATGCTAAAATACCAATTCTTTTTGCATTAAACCACCTATGGTGCGGATTTTATATGAAGAAATTAGAACATTATTTTATTTCAATTGAAATTATTTCTTGGTCCCATTTATTGTCCAATATCCTAATTTACAAGTGTTAACGGACTATGTTTCTCCAATTTTAGCAATATGGCTCTAATTGTGAGCAATTATTTATGGCTTTGGACGCAACCTTTTTTTGTTTGTTGCATCTAAGAGTTAACTAACTCAAATTAGGTTGCTTATTGTTCTGGTAAAACAATAAGGGTTGTGGGTCAATATTTTATTTTTATTCTATGAAAAAGAAAAAACAATATTGACCTTAAAAAGGGTCTTGATAACTTCAAGGTCCTTTTTTATTTTAAGTTTCCACCAAGTGTTAATGCTGTTTACATAAATTTTTTTGTTTATTGCTTTGTACAATCTGCTTTGCCAGAAACCAAAAAACAGATGTTAATCCTTTTAATCCCGACCTATAAATCCTATTTTTGCACTCGTAAAATAATTCTTTAACTTAAAATATTAGTATAGCATGCAACTGTACAATACCTTAAGTGCAAAGGAAAGAGAAGCCCTTATAGAGGAGGCGGGATTGGAACGCCTAACCATTTCTTTCTATCAATATGCACGTATTGGCAATCCGTCAATTTTTCGAAACCATTTATTTATTCATTGGAATGATCTTGATGTTCTAGGTCGTATTTATGTGGCCCATGAAGGCATCAATGCCCAATTATCTGTTCCTGCCGTAAATTTCAATGCCTTTAAGGCCCATTTGGATAGCATCACCTTTTTGGAAAATGTTAGGCTGAATATCGCTATTGAACAGGATAACAAATCATTTTTAAAACTAAAGGTGAAGGTTCGGGAAAAGATTGTTGCCGATGGTTTAAATGACGACTCCTTTGATGTCACCAATAAGGGAATCCATGTGGATGCCGTTAAGTTTAACGAACTTATTGAAGATTCCGAAACCATTTTGGTAGATATGCGCAATCACTATGAAAGTGAAATAGGACATTTTAAAAATGCCATTACCCCGGATGTGGATACCTTTAGGGATTCATTGGATATTATAGAGAAGGACCTCGCGGATCATAAGGAGGATAAAAAATTGGTCATGTATTGCACGGGGGGTATTAGGTGCGAAAAGGCCAGTGCCTATTATAAGCACAAGGGTTTTAAGAATGTATATCAGCTGGAAGGCGGTATTATAGAATATACCCGTCAAGTGAATAACCTTAATTTGGAGAATAAATTTTTAGGCAAGAATTTTGTTTTTGACCACCGTAGGGGGGAGCGGATTACGGATGATGTCATTGCTAATTGCCATCAATGTGGCAGCCCTTGTGACAACCATGTAAATTGCGCCAATGAGGCCTGCCATCTTCTTTTTATTCAGTGCGACGCCTGTGCGGAGTCTATGAACAACTGCTGTTCAGTGGATTGCAAGGAAATTCATGAACTACCTTTTGAGGAACAGAAAAAATTGAGGAAAGGAAAAGTGGTGAGTAACAAGATTTTTAAAAAGGGCAGATCTGAAGTTCTAAAGTATAAGAAGTAAGCCTTTTGTTGAGGTGCTAGGTCATAAAGGTTTATTTTTATCAATAACTGGGAGATTACTTTTTTTTATGCCGGATATAATTTTTTCTGAATTATAAGCCCAAATAAAACAGTGGTTTATTTAATGTAATTCAACAAAGAATAAGTTAAAAACCTCCTGTTTGGGACTATTTTTCCCTGTTTTAAGGGAGCATTAGGCCTCGAACGAAACTCTTTCTTTTCATCGCATTAAAAAAACACTATCTTTACGTTTAATAATTTTATGAACCTTTTTTAGTAAAAGTGTTACATTTTTACTAAACCAAGATACGAAATATGGGTTGTAGCAGTTGTTCAACCGGTAAGGACGGACAGCCTAAAGGATGCAAGAACAATGGTACTTGTGGCACCGATGGCTGTAATAAATTGACGGTATTTGATTGGCTTTCCAATATGTCACTGCCAAATGGGGAAAAACCATTTGATTGTGTGGAAGTCCGTTTTAAAAATAGTAGAAAAGAATTCTTTAGAAATTCCGAAAATCTTTCACTTTCCATTGGCGACATAGTGGCTACACAGGCCACTTCCGGTCATGATGTAGGTATGGTTACCCTTACGGGAGAATTGGTAAGGGTGCAAATGAAAAAAAAGAAGGAAGATTATAATAATCCGGAACTTCCCAAACTTTACCGAAAGGCTTCCCAAAAGGATATTGACATTTGGCAAAAATGTAGGGATAGGGAAGAAGAAATTAAGAAAAGGGCCAGGGAAATTGCCATTGTACTAAAGTTGCAGATGAAAATCTCCGATGTGGAATTTCAAGGAGATGGTTCCAAGGCTACTTTTTATTACACCGCAGAGGAACGAGTAGATTTTAGACAGCTGATCAAGGACATGGCCAAGGCTTTTGGTATCCGAATTGAAATGAGGCAAATTGGCTACCGTCAAGAAGCCCAACGTTTGGGAGGAATAGGTTCTTGCGGAAGGGAATTGTGCTGCTCTACATGGCTAACCGATTTTAGGTCGGTAAGCACTTCGGCGGCTCGCTATCAGCAGCTGTCGCTTAATCCTCAAAAATTGGCAGGACAATGTGGTAAACTCAAATGTTGCCTTAATTACGAATTGGACGTTTATTTGGACGCCTTAAAGGATTTTCCTGGGCAGGACACCAAACTATTTACAGAAAAAGGGATGGCTTTTTGCCAGAAGGTAGATATTTTCAAAGCTTCACTTTGGTTTTCCTATAAAGACGAACCGGCCAATTGGCATGTCTTGTCCAAAGACCAGGTTTTGGAGGTGTTGGAAAAAAACAAAAAGAGGGAAAAAGTAGCCAGTTTGGAGGAATATGCGGTGGACAATGTTCAAGAAGTTGAAAAGGTGTTTGAAAATGTAGTAGGGCAGGACAGCTTAACGCGATTCGACACTCCCAAGAAAAGAAGGTCCAACAGGAATAACAAGAAAAAGAAGCGAAGCAATTATAAAAAAAGGCCTACCAAAAATGCTTAAGAGTTTAGGTGTATTTTTTTTAGTAATTTTTATGGTTTCTTGCGATAAGCAAACCATAAAGTCCGATTATAGTCCAACACAGAATGGACGATGGAATAAGGATAGTGTAGTAAAATTTTCCTTCCAGGAACTGGATACCCTTCAAAAGTATAATATGTTCATCAATCTGAGAAATGATGGGACATACCCTTACAGCAACCTTTTTTTAATTGCGGAGTTAAAGTTTCCCAATGGCGATATGGTAAGGGATACCTTGGAATATGAAATGGCCAAACCTGACGGACAGTGGTTGGGAACGGGCTATGGCAGTTTAAAGGAAAACAAATTATGGTATAAGGAAAACGTCGTTTTTCCGTCTTCAGGCGTATATACCCTAGAAATTTCCCATGCCATGCGCAAAAATGGCCAAGTAGATGGAATTGTCGAATTGGAAGGTATTACCGATGTGGGGTACCTAATCGAAAAAAGTAATCAGTAGGCTTATGGCAACAGCTACCAAGAAGAAGAAAAAAAGCAGCAACAATTTTTTTAAATTCATTAAATGGTTTTGGGTACTGTTTTTTTTAGGCGCCCTATCCGTAGTTTTGATCTTCCTTTTGGCTTCTTGGGGAGCCTTCGGAGCCATGCCGGAATATGAGCGTTTGGAGAACCCACAGACCAACTTGGCCAGTGAAATTATTTCTTCCGATGGTGAGACCCTTGGTAAGTTTTATCTAGACGATAATAGAACTGATGTTGCTTATGAAGAATTGCCCAAAACTTTGGTGCAGGCTTTGGTAGCTACTGAAGATGCACGGTATTACGAACATTCGGGAATAGACGCCCGCGGTACTTTAAGGGCTTTTGTCTATTTGGGCAAAAAGGGAGGAGCCAGTACCATATCCCAACAATTGGCTAGGCAATTGTTTGTTGGGGTGCGTTCCAAAAACATTTTTGAAACTATTACCCAAAAAATAAAGGAATGGGTGCTTGCCATAAGATTGGAGCGCAGCTATACCAAGGAAGAAATCGTTAAGATGTATCTTAACATATACGATTTTAACTATAATGCCGATGGTATTAGATCTGCCTCCCGTATTTATTTTGGAAAAGAGCCCAAAAATCTAAAAATAGAAGAGTCTGCAGTTTTGGTGGGTATGCTTAAAAATTCTTCATATTACAACCCCATCCGGCGTGAAGAATTGGTTTTAAATCGTAGAAATACGGTCTTGTCCCAGATGGCTAAATATGATTTTATAACGGAACAGCAAAAGGATTCCTTGCAGGCCTTAAAAATGGATATCAATTTTAGTCCTGAATCGCACAGAGAAGGCTTGGCTACCTATTTTAGGATGTACCTTCAAGGGTTTATGAACAGATGGATTAAGGATAACCCCAAGCCGGCATTGAAGGGAGAAAGTGATAAATGGAATATTTATTTGGACGGGTTGCGTATCTACACCACTATAGATTCGCGCATGCAAAAAAATGCGGAGGATGCGGTAGCGGAACATATGAAAAGATTGCAAGCCGAGTTTTTTCATCAAAACACCCCTGACCGTAATAAAACGGCACCCTTTATTCAAGAGGTTGATGGGGAAATTGATCGGATTATGGAGAGGGCTATTAAATCCTCTCACAGATGGCACAACCTTGAGGATCAAGGGAAGAATGAAAAGGAAATAAGGGCTTCCTTTAACGAGCCGGTAGAGATGACGGTTTTTGATTGGAATAGCGAGACCAAGGAAAAGGATACGGTTATGACTCCTATGGATTCCATTAAATATTATAAATCCTTTTTGAAGACCGCTATGATGTCCATGGAGCCACAGACAGGACATGTAAAAGCCTGGGTAGGAGGTATAGATTATAAGCATTTTCAATATGACAACGTTATCCAAGGGGCTAGGCAGGTAGGATCTACGTTTAAACCTTTTGTTTATGCTGCCGCCATTGACCAATTGCGTCTTTCGCCCTGTGATATACTTCCGGACAATCAATATTGTATTGAGGCCAATAAACATGGAAATCCGGATCCTTGGTGTCCTAAAAATTCCGATGGTAAATATTCGGGGGAAATGCTAACCCTTAAAAACGCTTTGGCAAATTCAGTAAATACGATAACTGCTCAATTAATAGATAGGGTAGGCCCCAAAGCAGTGGTGTCCATAGCCAAAAATTTGGGAATTACAGGGGATATACCTGAAGTGCCTTCTATTGCCTTGGGAACTGCAGACCTTAATGTGTATGAGATGGTGGGGGCCTATGGTACCTTTGCCAATCAAGGAGTTTATGTTAAACCGGTCATGGTAACCAGGATCGAGGACAAGAATGGGACGGTATTGTACGAGTATGTACCGGAAACAAAAGATGTTTTGAGCAAGGATGTATCCTATGCTATGTTAGACCTTATGTCTGGGGTAACCCAAGGAGGATCTGGGACAAGATTAAGAACCACTGGAGCAGATAAATATAGAGCGGAATATAAGGAGATCATAACTGGTTATCCTTATGAATTTAAAAATCCTATTGCAGGTAAAACGGGTACTACCCAGAACCAAAGTGATGGATGGTTTATGGGAATGGTTCCTAATTTGGTAACGGGAGTTTGGGTAGGTGGAGATGATAAAGCGGTTCATTTTAGGACCATTACTTACGGACAGGGAGCTTCCATGGCTTTGCCAATTTGGGGCTTGTATATGAAAAAGAATTATGCCAACAAGGAATTGGGTATTTCCGATGGAGAATTTGAAAAGCCCGAAAATTTATCCATTAATGTAGATTGTTCCAAGACCTCTATGGAGGAGGATAATAAAATAGATTTAGAAGACGATTTGGATTTTTAGTACCATAAAAAATTAATGCCAAAAATGCCCTTGCTTTTATCTGAAAGTTAAGGGCATTTTTCGTTAAAAACCCGTATTTTAGAGAGAGCAAGGAAATAAGTTAAATTAAGTCGGTTTTATATGATACAAAAAACAGTTGCCAACGTGGAGGAGGCCTTACAGGGGGTAAAGAATGGAATGACTTTTATGCTCGGAGGATTTGGATTATGTGGTATCCCTGAAAATGCTATTGCGGCATTGGTAAAAATGGGGGTCAAGGATTTAACCTGTATTTCCAATAACGCCGGAGTGGACGATTTTGGTCTTGGTCTCTTGTTGCACAAAAGACAGATAAAGAAAATGATCTCTTCCTATGTAGGGGAGAATGATGAGTTTGAACGTCAAATGTTGAGCGGGGAATTGGACGTAGAATTAACCCCCCAAGGAACTTTAGCGGAAAAATGTAGGGCCGCACAGGCCGGTTTCCCCGCCTTTTATACTCCGGCCGGTTATGGAACCGAAGTAGCCGAAGGCAAAGAGACTAGGGAGTTTAATGGGAAGATGTATGTATTGGAAGAGGCCTTTAAGGCCGATTTTTCCTTTGTCAAGGCTTGGAAGGGCGATGAGGCAGGGAATCTAATATTTAAGGGAACCGCCCGCAATTTTAATCCGGCCATGTGCGGCGCTGCCAAGATTACGGTGGCTGAGGTAGAGGAGTTGGTTCCAGCAGGGCAGTTGGACCCCAACCAAATTCACGTTCCAGGAATTTTTATACAGCGTATTTTTCAAGGAAAAAATTACGAGAAAAGAATTGAGCAGTTGACAGTACGTAAAACTAATTAGTCGATTTGAAAATTATCTGATTTGAAAATTTGATAATATGAGGAATGATAAGGAGAATTTAATAGTTAAGAAAACTTTCGATTTTTCCTTACAAATTATTGAATATTGTGAAGAATTGAGAACTATAAATAAGTACGAAATGGCTTCTCAATTGTTTAAAAGTGCAACTTCTATTGGAGCAAATACATGGGAGGCTCAGAATGGAGAAAGTTCTGCCGATTTTATTCATAAGTTTAAAATTGCAGCTAAAGAGGCTGATGAAACTTTATATTGGATAGAACTTTGCCAAGCATCAAGACACTATCCAAATCCGCAAGAAGCCCTTTTTTCAGAGTTGGAATCTATTATTCGAATTATTTCGAAAATTATAGGCACAAGTAAACGTGCCAAATCATCAAATTAACTAATTATCAAATCAACATTATGTTGGATAAAAACGGAATAGCAAAACGCATTGCAAAGGAAGTAAAGGACGGATATTATGTAAACCTGGGAATAGGGATACCTACTTTGGTGGCCAATTTTGTCAGGGATGATATCAGTGTGGAATTTCAAAGTGAAAACGGGGTGTTGGGAATGGGGCCTTTTCCTTTTGAAGGGGAAGAGGATGCCGATATAATCAATGCAGGCAAACAGACCATCACAACACTGCCAGGAGCCTCGTTTTTCGACTCTGTAACGAGCTTTGGGATGATTCGTGGCCAACATGTAGACCTTACCATTTTGGGAGCCATGGAGGTTTCTGAGAATGGTGATATTGCCAATTGGAAAATTCCGGGAAAAATGGTCAAGGGAATGGGTGGGGCCATGGATCTGGTGGCTTCTGCTGAGAACATCATTGTTGCCATGATGCATACCAATAGGGCAGGCGAATCCAAGTTGTTAAAGAAATGCACTTTGCCATTAACCGGAGTTGGGTGTGTAAAAAAGATTGTGACCAATTTGGCCGTACTGGATGTGACTCCCAAGGGATTTAAATTGTTGGAAAGGGCGCCTGGTGTTAGCGTTGATGAGATAGTGAAGGCTACTGAAGGGAATTTAATAGTAGAAGGCGATATCCCAGAGATGGATATTTAACGGGTATGTTCAATTAAGTGTATCATATTTTATTGAATTTTTATTTTATAATACTCTTAAATGAACAGTCTCTATTTAACATTTTGGAAAGGGTATATATCGATCAAAATAACTATTTTTATATGCATACAACAATTACTGTATGTTTCACAACAATTTTTTAAATGTTGCGTTTATCTGAATTATATTGCAATTAATAACATAAGTTAAACCCCAAATTTAACAACTACTAAACCTAAATTATTATGGAAGCCCAAATTAACCACACCCGCACTCAAAAAGAAATTCAAGTTTATCGAAATGACTTTTTCACAGGCATTGTAAGATTGACAAAAAAATTATTTATGCTATAGCATAAATCAATAGTTTACAAAGGGAGCATACTTTATAGTATTGCTCCCTTTTTTGTTTTGGAACAAATGAAAAGTCGTATTTTTAAGGAGGAAAGCAAAGCAATGAAACTACATTTGAGGCCATGCTCCGTTACCGATTTGGGGGTTTTGGTTAATCTAGGCAGAAGTACCTTTATAGAGGCTTTTGAAAAGGACAATAAGCCGGAGGATTTTAAGGAATACCTGGATTCCGCTTTTGGCGAGGAAACGCTTTTGAAGGAACTCAAGGATATTAATTCATCCTTTTATTTTATTTATGAGGATTCCAGTTTAGTGGGATACATAAAATTAAACGAAAAGGAAGCCCAATCGGATATTAAGGATATTGATTCCATAGAGTTGGAACGGATCTACGTTCTGGCAGAATTTCAAGGTCAAGGAATTGGGGAGTGGATACTACGGCAGGTAATATCCATTGCAAAAGCCAAAAATAGGTTTTATTTGTGGCTTGGTGTTTGGGAGCACAATCCTAAGGCCATTAAATTTTATCAAAGATTGGGGTTCTATAAGTTTGGTAGCCATCCTTATTTTATTGGTAATGATGAGCAAACGGATTGGTTGATGCGGTTGGACCTTCAGGAGGGATTGTCGATATAAACCCTATATATTAAAGCTTGCATAGAATTGCTGTGGCCTTTTCCAAAGTTTCGTTGGTCTTCGCGAAACAGAATCGCATTAAGTGATTATCAATCCCCATAGTATTGAACCCGGAAATAGGAATACTGGCTATTTGGAATTCCTTTACCAGACGTTCCGCAAATACTTCATCCAGTTCAAGGGTAATGTCACTAAAATCCACCAATTGAAAATAGGTTCCTTGGCTGGGATGTATTTTAAATCTAGAATTGCTTAATCCGGAAAGAAAAAGATCGCGCTTATCCTGATAAAACTTGTTGAGACTAAGATAGTGTTCTGGTTCCTTTAAATAGGTGGCCAAAGCTTTTTGAACGGCATGGTCAGCACTAAATACATTAAACTGATGGGTTTTACGAAATTCGTGCATTAGTTCGGACGGGCCTGCACAATATCCCAT
Organism: Arenibacter sp. S6351L; assembly: GCF_023016025.1. NCBI lineage: Bacteria > Pseudomonadati > Bacteroidota > Flavobacteriia > Flavobacteriales > Flavobacteriaceae > Arenibacter > Arenibacter sp. S6351L. The sequence goes on from NZ_JALKBB010000001.1 coordinate 119,405, forward strand.
TTTCCAGCCGGTTATATGAAAGGTTTTTCCGAAGGAACCACAGACAAAGGTACGGGTGGCGAGGTCGTCGAATTTTGAAGCGCTTTCATGCTCAAGGTCATCAAAAACAATATGTTCGTATACTTCATCGCTAATGACAATTATATCTGTTTTTTCAAGACTTTGCTGTAATTGAAGCATATCTTCTTTGGTGAATATGGTGCCACTAGGATTGTGAGGGGTGTTAATTATGACCATTTTGGTTTTAGAGGTAATCTTGGAACGGAATTCTTCCCAGTCCACCTTAAAATCGATATTGTTTAGTTGTACAAATACTGGAATGCCCCCATTGACTTCAATGGCGGGCTCATAACAGTCGTATGCAGGCTTAATGACTACAACCTCATCACCATGGCTTATAAATGCCGTAATGATGGTAAAAATGGCCTGTGTGGCACCGATGGTCACGGTTATTTCGCTGTCCGGATTGTAGTGTCTACCATAGAGTTGTTCAATTTTTTCTGCAATTATTTCGCGAAGTTCCAGGACACCTGCCATAGGGGCATATTGATTGTAGCCCTGTTTCATGGCCTGTGTTACCAAATCTATCAAGGAAGGATCGGGCTCAAAATTCGGGAAGCCCTGTGATAGATTTATGGCGTTGTGTTTTTGCGCCAATTGCCCCATGGTGGTAAAAATCGTAGTTTTTACATTGGGAAGCTTAGAGAATATTTTGTGGCTATATTTGGGCATTTGAGAGCGTTTTAATTTGTTATAGGTAGATTAGGATTGCTGCGTTTGTAAATGCTGAATTACCTGATCTAGACATTGATCCAATTCTTTCTTAATTTCCCTCTCCCAAAATCTGAAAACGGTATAGCCCAATTGTTGTAGCTCTTGGTTCACTTCCTTATCCCGTTGAATATTACGTTCAATTTTTGGAATCCAGAACTCTTTGTTCGTTTTAATTTTTTGTTTCCTTTCTTTCCAGTTATAACCATGCCAGTATTCCCCATCTATAAAAATAACGGTTTTGTATTTTTTTAGGACTATATCGGGTTTGCCTATCAACCTCTTGTAGTCAATTCTATACCGATATCCTTCGGCCCATAGAGCCTTTCTAAATTTCAATTCGGGTATAGTGTTTTTGCCACGGATCTTTCCCATCATCTTGGAGCGTTCCGGAGTGGTATAAAAACCGGACTCTTCATTAAAACGCGGAACTATTATCCGTTCTTCCTTATATTCCTTGTTCATACTTAAAGATACTTGATTTTTAAAATATGAATAAACAAAAACCCCATTCCTGAAAAGGGATGGGGTCTGTTTCTTTAGATTATAAATTATATTGTAATCCGTACTATCCTTTTATGCTGGCACTGAAAAACTCCCTGTTCATACGGGCAATGTTTTCCAGGGAAATTCCTTTCGGACATTCTACCTCACAAGCACCTGTATTGGTACAGTTTCCAAATCCTTCCAAATCCATTTGAGCAACCATATTTTTCACTCGGTCCGTAGCCTCAACCCGTCCTTGTGGAAGTAATGCGTATTGGGATACTTTGGCCCCAACAAATAACATGGCAGAGGAATTTTTACAACTTGCTACGCAGGCGCCACAACCAATACAGGTAGCGGCATCCATGGCGGTATCGGCCGAATGCTTATCTATTGGAATGGCATTGGCGTCTTGGGTATTTCCAGAGGTGTTGACCGATATATAACCACCAGCCTGTTGAATACGATCAAATGAACTGCGGTCTACGACCAAATCCTTGATAACCGGAAAGGCTTTTGCCCTAAACGGTTCAATGGTAATGGTATCACCATCCTTGAACATTCTCATATGCAACTGACATGTGGTAACCCCCCTATCCGGGCCATGGGCTTCCCCATTGATGTACATAGAGCACATACCGCAAATACCTTCGCGACAGTCATGATCAAAAGCAACAGGCTCTTCCCCTTTATTGGTTAGCTGTTCGTTTAAAACATCCATCATTTCCAAGAAAGACATGTGTTCTGAAATCTCAGTCACTTTATAATCGACCATTTTACCTTTGTCCTGTGGTCCTTTCTGTCTCCAAATTTTTAATGTAAGATTCATATCTTAAGTATTGAGTAATGAGTACTAAGTAGTGAGATTTCTAATATCTCACTTCTAATATCTCAATACTATTTATTTATAACTTCTTTGTTTTAATTCTATATCCTTAAATTCCAATTGCTCTTTGTGCAAAACGGCATCCGAAGGTTCCCCTTTGTATTCCCAGGCAGCTACGAACGCATAGTCCATATCGTTACGTTTTGCTTCCCCTTTTTGCTCTCCATCGATTTCTACCGACTCCTCACGGAAATGTCCACCACAGGATTCCTCGCGCATTAAGGCATCTTTGGCAAACAATTCTCCCAATTCCAAGAAATCTGCCACTCTTCCTGCTTTCTCCAATTCCGGATTCATCTCATTGGCGGAACCAGGGACTTTTACTTCCTTATAGAACTCTTCACGAATAGCCTTAATTTCTGCAATGGCTTCCTTGAGGCCTTGAGCGTTACGGGACATACCACATTTGTCCCACATAACTTTACCTAAACGTTTATGGAAATAATCTACTGAATGCGTTCCTTTATTATTGACAAAGAAATTAATCCTTTCGGTTACTTCTTTTTCCGCTGCGTCAAATTCGGGAGAGTCCGTTGGAATTTTACCTGTCCTAATTTCATGGGAAAGGTAATCACCTATAGTGTACGGCAATACAAAATAACCATCGGCCAAGCCTTGCATTAATGCAGATGCTCCCAAACGGTTGGCACCATGATCGGAGAAATTTGCCTCTCCAATACAATACAATCCTTCTACGGTAGTCATTAGGTTGTAATCTACCCAAACTCCGCCCATGGTATAGTGGGTTGCAGGATAAATCATCATTGGGGTCTTATATGGATTTTCATCTACGATTTTCTCGTACATCTGAAATAGGTTTCCATATTTTTCTTCTACTACTGCTTCGCCCAGTGCTGTAATTTTTTCTTTGGACGCATTTTGTATTCCGTGAATTTTAGCCTGTTCCAAACCGTATCTTTCTATAGCGGACTTAAAATCCAGATATACGGCTTCCCCAGTGGCGTTGACACCATATCCGGCATCACATCTTTCTTTCGCTGCTCTGGAAGCCACGTCACGTGGCACCAAGTTTCCAAAGGCGGGATATCTTCTTTCTAGATAGTAATCCCTTTGATCCTCGCTCAACTGGGTAGGTTTTAATTTGCCTTCCCTAATGGCCAATACATCTTCCATATTTTTAGGGACCCAAATACGTCCATCATTTCTTAATGATTCGGACATTAAGGTCAATTTGGACTGATAGTCTCCCGAGCGTGGGATACAGGTTGGGTGAATTTGGGTATAACAAGGGTTGGCGAAAAAGGCACCCTTTTTATGTATTTTCCATGCTGCTGTGGCGTTAGATCCCATGGCATTTGTAGAGAGGAAATATACATTTCCATAACCCCCGGATGCAATTACTACGGCGTGTGCGGAATGGCGCTCTATTTCCCCGGTAACCAAGTTACGGGCTATAATACCACGCGCCTTGCCATTAACCTTTACAACATCCAGCATTTCGTGCCTGTTGTACATTTCTATTTTCCCACGGGCAATCTGTCTGTTCATGGCAGAATATGCCCCTAACAATAATTGTTGTCCTGTTTGTCCTTTAGCGTAAAACGTACGGGAAACCAAAACACCACCAAAAGAACGGTTGTCCAATAATCCACCATAATCCCGAGCAAAAGGTACCCCTTGTGCTACACATTGATCAATGATATTGGCCGAAACCTCTGCCAAACGATATACGTTGGCCTCACGTGAACGGTAATCCCCTCCTTTTACAGTATCGTAAAACAAACGATAGGTAGAATCCCCATCCCCTTGATAGTTTTTTGCGGCATTAATACCCCCTTGAGCAGCAATGGAATGCGCCCTACGTGGGGAATCCTGATAGCAGAATGCTTTGACCCTATAACCTAGCTCGGCCAAGGTTGCAGCGGCAGAACCTCCTGCAAGGCCAGTACCAACAACAATAACGTCGATGTTTCGCTTATTCGCAGGATTTACCAAGTTTATTTTATCCTTATAGGTAGTCCATTTATCCTTTAATGGGCCTTTTGGTATTTTAGAATCCAATACAGACATAGAATTGTATTATTAATGGTTAAAATGGTGAAAAAGTGCAATGAAAATAAATCCTAACGGAATTAAAACAGCGTAAGCCTTTCCAAATCCTTTTAACCCTTTTACATATTTATTGTTGGCACCAACAGACTGAAATGCTGAACTAAAGCCGTGAAGTAGGTGCAATGAAAGAAAAATAAAACCTATACAATAAAGGGCAACCCTCCAAATAGGCTCAAATTTATGGACCAGTTCTTCGTAATAACGGTAACCCTCCCCATCGGCTAGTAGGCCGGTCATGTCTCCTTGAATATATTTTGTGTTTATTTCAGGAAACCAGAAATCCACGAAATGTATGATCAAGAAAACAAGGATGAAGCCACCGCTCCATATCATATTTCTGCTCATCCAAGTGGAATTGGCAGCACCGTTGTTTTTGGCATACTTTATGGCACGGGCATTTTTATTCTTTATTTCCAATACAAACCCCATAACAAAATGATAGACAACCCCAAAAAGCAGTACAGGTTGCAGCCCGTATTGTACCAAGGCATTGGTGCCCATAAAATGTGAGGTTTCATTAAAAGTATCCGGACTAAGAACAGACAGGATATTAATGGCAAAATGTTGAAGTATAAAGATCATTAAGAAAAAGGCGGAAAGGGCCATGGTGTACTTTCTGCCTATAGAAGAGTTTAAAAATCCACTCATTAGTTATTTGTTTTGATTACAAATTTACTCCACAAACGAGTTACCAACAAATTTTGTTGAATTTATGTACAGTATTTAGAACCAATTTAAAGAAATCCACAATTTTATTGAGGAAATACTATAAATCTTTTTTCATCCAACTTCAAAAATAGTTGGGTAAAGGAAATGTTTTCCTTGAGCAATCTTTTTAGATGACTTTTTATTTACCGCATATAAAATGCTGGTTTGTAGAAAAGTGCTGGTGTAAAATCTCAAACAATTGTTGTTTATTTTGAAGGTTTTTTCTTGTTAAAATATTTGATTCCCATTGGTTCGTCCATACTTTTATTGGTTTCCAAACGTTAGAAACTAACCGAATTATAAATTGGGATAACTGGATGGTATTCTGGAAGAACTGGTCTTTAAATATTAAATTCTCTTTAATTGCTTTTTTTATAACGGCAATATTGGGCCTTGTAAGTATGGGTGCTTTGGGAGGTTTGTTGTATTACCCGGTTTCTTTCCTGTTTGCCTCTTATCCCACTCTAAATGATTGGAGTGGCGATTGGGTGTGGCCCAGTGTTATTATGGTGGGCATGTTATGGTCCTTTGGTTTTGTGTTTGGCGCGGTGGCCTGGTACTACATCCAAAAAATAACCCAATCCAAAGTGCTGCTTGTAGGTGCATACTTACTTATACTTTGGTTATGGGCGGCATTGCTCTGGTGCTGGATGATTAAGGTGAATTTAGATCAACTAACCTAGTGGCATTAAGAGTTAATGGTGATGGACGATTAGAATTTTTTTATGATGCCTAGAAATATCCCAGCAAGCTTATTTTTCCAATTCTGCGACAAACATTTTTGATTGGGACTCAATTGTAGCCTGGGCCTCTAAAATGGCTTTATCCAAAATTACCGTATTTTCCGGGGAGGCCAAGTCTGTTGTAGATGCAATGGCCTTTAAATACCAATCTTCCCAAGCTTTTATTATATCTATCTCACTTTCCAAGAGGTTTCCGGCTTTGATGGATTTTTCACTGAGCAGAAATTCCTCAGAAAGGCGATTTGTTGCCGCATCCCGTACTATTTTAACGATATCCATTGCTGAATAAGAATCACCATTTACTAAGGTTAGGGCACTTGCCAAGGCTGCAATGCTTACATTTTTAAGTGTTTCTTGGGAGACCTTATCCAATCTATCGTTATCGGTATGATAAAACTGATCTGTAAAATGCCAAAACAATAATCCGGGTATATTGTTGTCCAAAAATGGGGTATGGTCACTACCACCTTCATAAGGATTGGTATTTACTTCCCAATGGGCAACCTTCCCCTGCTTCAAAAAATTATGGATCATATAGTCATTTAGGTAATGGGGCTTCATATCCTCCATGGTAAGCAGATTGCCGCCCCATTCTGTATGTTTGTCTTTCCCCCTGGTCCATATGGCACTTGGGTCCGGCATTTTTTCAATTAAAAACGAGCCCCCTGTAATAGCCGTGTTTTCTCCGACCATATCCAAGCTTAGCCCCCATTTTATGCCCTTGGCCCTTTTTTCATTTTCTTGAAGGTATCTTTTTGTAGATATAATTTCATCACCCCAAATAAAGGTCATGGTACGCTGTGCATCAATACTTTCATTTCTGATTAATTTGGCAGCTACTGTGGCCATTTCCAATTGGGCGCCCACTCCACTGGCATTATCGTTGGCACCAGGTTCCTGTATATGGGCGCTGAACACTAGGCGTTCTTCTGGCATTTCGGAGCCCTTTATATCGGCAACCAATGTTAGTTCTTCGGAAGGATAAATTTTGCTGGAAATATTTACCTTGGCATATACTTTTCCTTTTTCCAATGCCGCCTTTAGCCTTTCTTTGGCCCTATAGGAAAGGGCAATGCCCCAAGTGTTTTTGGGATCGAATTTCAAGCTTCGGAATTGAATGGAATTTACATTTTTTTCAGGGTTCAAATAGTCGGGATTATCATAGGTGACCATACCCAAAGCACCTTTTTTTAAAACCCCTTCCTTATAAATTTCGGTAGCCTGTGTTTCCGTAAAAATAATTTTTCCTTTTACAGAAATGCTTTGAAGATCATTTATGTCCTTAACATAAATAACTTCTGCAGTTGTTCCATTACTCGGAGTCGATATTGAATTTAAATAGACCATGTTCCTATTGGAGGTGTAGGATAGCAATGGGTTATTTTCCCCAATCAGGGTAACGTTTGCATCTACAATTTCCCAAGTGGGATGTTGCAAGGGCCTTTTTTCCAATCTGTAGGTAAACCGATCTGTTTTGGATGCGTTTTCCTCCAAGACATAACCTGCGGCTTTCAAGGATTCTGCCACTTTTTGGATGCTCTTATTAAAACCTTCATTGCCTACCACTCGCCAAAATTGTTCTATGAATGCGGTGGTTTCATAGGCCTGTTCCCCGCTAAGGTTGTTCCTGAGGATATCTAAATAATCGTCTGTTGTAACTGCAGAATTTTTTGTTTGTGCCCAGCTTAGGGTAACCGCACTTATCAATAAAAGAACTAGATTTTTAGTCATAACTATAGACAATATTTTAGGGACTTTATAGGGCACAATACACCACACTTTTATTATATAAAATCTAGGGACGAAGGTATGGTATTTTAAAGTTTCGATGGTTGGAAAGGAGTGGTTTTAAAAATCATTTAACGCTTTGTGGGGGGTAAAGCGTTTCCTATTTATTAAATTTGACGACAAAAGCAGAAAAATGAAATATCAGCAAATAGATAACAACTTGTTTGTAAAGAACCGCAAGAAATTTATGGCCCGGATGAAGCCAAAGAGTATTGCCGTTTTTAATTCCAATGACCTGTATCCCATGGGAGCCGATAGTACCATGCCTTTTGAACAGAATAGGGATTTGTTTTATTTAAGTGGTGCGGATCAAGAGGAGACCATTTTGTTGTTGTTCCCGGATGCTCATGAGAAAAAGCATAGAGAGGTCTTGTTCGTAAGGGAAACCAATGCACATATTGCAGTCTGGGAAGGAGAAAAATTAACCAAAGAAAAAGCTACGGAAGTATCTGGGATCGAAACCATTTATTGGTTGACAGATTTTGATAAGATCTTTTATGATCTTATGACCGAAGTGGAAACGGTATACTTTAATACCAACGAGCATTACCGCCAGGCCGTGGAGACCCAAACAAGGGAAGATAGGTTTATATTAAAATGCAAACAAGATTATCCTGCGCACCTATGGGCCAAAAGCAGTCCTATATTACAGGAAATTAGGGGGGTGAAGGAGCCGGAGGAAATTGCCATCATGCAGACGGCCTGTAATATTACCGAAAAGGGATTCAGGCGCCTATTGGGTTTTGTAAAACCTGGGGTTATGGAATATGAGATTGAAGCGGAGTTGTTGCACGAATTTATCCGTAATAGGTCCAAGGGCTTTGCCTATACCCCTATTATAGCATCTGGCAATAATGCCAATGTATTGCACTATATAGAAAATAACCGCGAATGTAAGGACGGGGATATGTTATTGATGGATGTTGCGGCAGAATACGCCAATTATTCCAGTGACCTTACACGTACCATTCCAGTAAACGGCAGGTTTACCCCTAGGCAGAAAGCGGTTTATGAAGCAGTGCTACGGGTAAAGAATGACGCCACGGCCATGTTGGTGCCCGGGACCATGTGGGGGGAATACCATAAGGAAGTAGGTAAATTAATGACATCCGAGCTATTGGGATTGGGCTTGCTGGATAAGGCCGATGTGCAAAATGAGGATAAAGATTGGCCGGCCTATAAAAAGTACTTTATGCACGGCACCAGCCATCATATTGGATTAAATACCCACGATTACGGCGCATTAAAAACGCCTATGGTGGCCAATATGGTCTATACTGTGGAGCCCGGAATTTATATTCCGGAGGAAAATATGGGTATCAGATTGGAAGATGATGTGGTTATCCAAGAAAAAGGGGCTCCCTTTAACCTAATGGCAAATATTCCTATAGAAATAGAGGAGATCGAGGAGTTGATGAATGCGGGGAAGTAAGCTTTGTAAATATTAAGTTTGAAAATTTTGTTTTAAACCACCACTACCTCTCCTTGGGAGAGGTCGGAACTGCCTTTTTTGGCAGTTTCGGGTGAGGTGATAAGTGGATTTTCTCTTTTTTCTGTCCTAATAATTACTTCTTTTCAGGAAGGGCTAATTGATTCTGATTATTAATGTGAATATGAGGAACTATTTTTATAGGACAAACTGAATTTTTATAAATGTCGTAAATATGCCGTAAAGAAACCGCTATCAAAACATGATTTCTTAAATATCTTTGAAGGGAATTAAAAAAATAGGAATGAGTATTATTGGGAGAACAATTTGTGAAGCGAGAAAGTCCAAAGGTTTAACTCAAGAAGAGTTAGCTGAATTAACAAAGATTAATTTAAGAACAATTCAACGGATTGAAAATAATGAAAACGAACCACGTGGTAAAACATTAAATCTAATTTGTGATGTACTGGAAATAAATATGGAAGATGTTTTTAATAGACAGAAACAAGAAGATATAACAAATTCAAATTTATTTCACGGATATAAATTAGCTTCAAAAGGAACTAGACTTTTAGCCAATCTAACTGAATTTTTCTTCTTTTTCATAATTATTGGTGTCTCGCTGATTATTTTCAAAATAATCACCAAAGACTTTAATCCCAATGGCCCAAAATTTGCATCACCTGAACATATTGCCATTTTTTCAATATTTATAGGAGCCGTATTCTATCCAATTTTTACAGGAAATTTAGGGCACAAGATTTATAACTTAAAGGTTATTTCGTCGGAATCAGGAAATGATTATGGCAAAGCGCACGAAGGAGCTATTAGAGAATTTTTAAAGTGGATGTTAAGCATTCTTATATTTCCAATGATCTGGATTCTTTGGGATGATAAAAATCAAAATTTATATGACAAATTAACTAAGACATTAGTGGTTGAAAAAAAATCGAATAGATAGATTAAAAAATAAGGTTGAACTCAAATATTGCCTAATTCTGGATAACCACAGGCAGATTTGGCTAATTTATAATTTTAAATTACATAAAATTGCTGTTTCAAACACTGCACTTTCAATTCACTAGTACAAATATCGCCATTAAATAACTACCACTTTTTTCCTTCCAATTACATTAAAAACTACAAAAGCAACCAAAGCAGGTGGTACCCAGCCCAGCCGGTATTGGCTCAAGGGTATCCATTCAAAAAAATCCTTTTTAGGAGCCAAATCCCCCAAACTGCCCAAAAAATCCGGGATGCTAAAAATGATAGTAGTGATTACTACAGACTTAAAAACCATAGGTGAAGCCCATTTTTGCGGCATTACATTCAGGACTATCAATATAATGGTGATGGGATATATAAACATAAGTGCCGGAAAAGCTACCGTAATAATATAGGCCACATTAAATTGTCCCATGGCAATCCCTAGTAGGCAACCAATTATTGCGGTTAGCAGATAGGCATGTTTGTATTTAGGGAGTCGGTCCTTGATAAAATCAGCGGTTCCTGTAACAATGCCTACGGCAGTGGTAAAACAGGCCAGACTTACTAAAATGCTCAGGAAAATATTGGCGTTATTGCCCAGGCTTTGTTTGCTTATTCCGGCAAGTAATTCTATTCTGGTGATATTCAATTCAAAATTAAGATGGTTCAGGGCCCCGGTAAGGATAAGGCCCGAGTAAATTATAAAGAGGGTCAAACCGGCCAGCCAGCCAGCATTGCGGACCAAAGTTTTTTTGTCTTCAAAGGATGTGTTCTGCTTTAAATTAATGGAGACAATGATGACACCGCCAACTACAATGGCCCCAATAGCATCAAATGTTTGATAGCCTTCCAAAATGCCATCGCTGAACGGACTGGTAATATCGGTGGTCCCAAAATTGAAGTCAAGCGTAAAAAGGCTTGTAACGATTATCAAAACCAAAATCAATATGATGGCAGGGGTAAGAAATTTACCCAATATGTCCAATAATTTGGATCGATTTATGACAAAAATAAAAACTAAAGTAAAGTAGACGATACTGCTAAGTAGGGCAGGAGTATTGAAAAACGGTTGCACTGCTATTTCATGGGTTACGGCGGCAGTACGTGGCGAGGGTAAGCTTATCGAAATTGCATAGATCAATAAAGAATAGACAAGACTAAAATTTGGCGAGACCTTTTTTCCAAAATCATAAATGGTACCCTGTAATTTGGCGTGGGCCAAAATTCCCAATATGGGCACTAAGACCGCAGACATTGCAAACCCCAATGCTACCAGCCACCACCAATTTCCGGACTGAAACCCCAATAGGGGTGGGAGAATTAAATTTCCTGCCCCAAAAAATAAGGAGAATAATGCAAAGGAGGTGACAAGGGTATCCTTAGTATTGGGCATTTAAGGCAATTTTGGCGAAAGATAGTTTAAAAACCGTTTAGTTTAAATGGGTATATAATCACCCAATAAGTGCAGTTGGTCGAAAAAATCAAATTTTGCTAAAAAAAAACGAAAAAAAAACAGGTTGTACTCAATAAATGGAAGGGTGTTGGCGTTAATTATCTGAAAGTCATTTAATAAGTGCTTTCACCTGATAACCTAAAGTTTAATTTTTGCATTTTACGGTCCCCTAAGCCTTACCAATGCCACCTAAAAAACCTGCATTATGAAGAAAGTTATGACAGACTATGGAACAAAACTCAGCGCTATCTGCTGCAGCATATTTGGACATCACTACATAGTATCCAAGAAGGTAACCTTACACATCAAGGAATATAAATGTGTTCATTGTAATAAAGAGGTAACTACGGATGTAAGTGGAAATCTATCCAACTTGACCCCGGAATTGCAGGATATCAACAATACCTTACAAGATATTTATCAGAAAAGACATAGGGCTACCCAACAGGTAGCCTAAACCATGCTTGGCAACTTAATTCCGACCTTAAGCGGTATCGGAGTTTTTGAAGTTATTCCCGTAAATTAATGAACGCCCATATTCTTGGCTGTCCAGCGCCCCACGACAGTTAAGTAAGGAACGTCCTAGGTTTTCGGGAATTCTTTTTTCCTAAATGATCCCAATAGATCCCTTTCCTTTATGAAAAGGAATTCCAACCCTGGGCAGTGATAGGAATTTTGGTGTTGCTTCTGGAAACCAAATGAACACCTTCATTCTTATCTGTCATATGGCCCACTACCGTAAAATGGGGATTACCCTTTATTTTTGGAAAGTCCTTTTGGTCTATGGTAAACAATAATTCATAATCTTCACCTCCGCTTAAGGCTACCAGTGTACTGTCCATTTTAAATTCTTCACATGCCGAAATTACCGTTGGATCCAACGGAATTTTATCTTCGAATAAATTACATCCCACCTCACTTTTATCGCATAAATGTAAAATTTCAGAGGAAAGTCCATCGCTGATATCGATCATAGAAGTGGGGAGAATCTCCAACTTTTCCAACAAGCCTTTTATATCCCTTCGGGCTTCGGGCTTCAATTGGCGTTCTACAATATAAGTGTATGGTGATAGGTCGGGTTGATTGTTTGGATTTACTTTGAAAACTTCCTTTTCCCTTTCCAAAACCTGTAAACCACAGTAGGCACCACCTAAATCCCCTGATACCACTAATAGGTCGTTGGGTTTGGCCCCACTTCTGTATACAATATTCTCTTCCTTGGCTTCTCCTATGGCGGTAACACTTACCAACATTCCTTTGGTAGAGGAGGTAGTATCCCCACCCACTAGGTCTACCTTATATATTTCACAGGCCAAGGCAACCCCGCTATAAAATTCTTCAAGAGCTTCTAAGGGAAATCTATTGGAAACGGCAATGGATACAGTTATTTGCGTGGCCGTGGCGTTCATGGCATAGATATCGGATAAATTTACCATGACCGACTTATAGCCCAAGTGTTTCAGGGGCATATAGCTGAGGTCGAAATGCACTCCTTCTATCAATAGATCCGTAGATATTACGGCTTTCTTGTCCTTGAAATCCAACACCGCGGCATCATCTCCAATTCCCTTAAGGGTAGATTTATGCTGTAAGGTAAAATCTTTGGTAAGATGTTTTATCAATTCAAACTCTCCCAATTGATCCAGTCCTGTCTTTTCTTGATTTTTGTCTTCTATCATGCGGCAAAAATAAGGAGTATATCCATTATATCACTAATAAAGGTTCTATAAGTAAGCAATAAAAAAGCCGGACTTTATAAGTATTTTTAAGGATACTTATAAAGTCCGGCCTATTAAATCAAATTATAACCCAGGGTCTATCCCACAGAATATCCCGCTCTATAATTACGTTTTACGTATTTGTTGGCAGCCTCAAAGTTGGTAACCCTCATATTTTCAGCATCCCATAACAAGCGTTTTCTTCCGTTGTATTTTGAGCCTCCCCAGAAACTGCCCTTATCGGCATTAGGGTCTACTTCAAAATAGGCTTTTAACGCTAAGTTACCAATTAGTATACTTTCGGTAAAAGGACCGGCATAATCAAATGAAGAACTGGTTTCGGCATTGCCATAACCCGCCATACAGGCGTTTACCCATTGTAGATAGTGGCCTTCCGGAACTCTCGCAATAGTCTCTGCAACTTCAAATTGTTCGTTTAGCGATAAAGGAAGGAGTCTTGGATTGGCGCCATAACAGTCGGCCAATAATTTGCCTTTGGTACCAATAAATAGTACTCCACCATCCCAGTTGCCCAAAGCTTCGTCGTCGCCCATTTCATCTGGTCTTTCTGGTAGAAGTCCACCATCCATCCAAGTAACTTTTACGTTGCCTTTGCCATCGGTTCTTGGATAGCTCAGGTGTATTTTACTGGAATTCGGAAAACTCTTAGGATAATCGGCTGTTTCAAATTTCCCTTTAAAGGAATCTGAAACGCTGCACTCAACCTGGTTAGGATAAAGTATAGGCAGTATTCGGTATACGGGATCCATTATGTGGCAGGCCATATCTCCAAGTGCACCAGTTCCAAAATCGGACCAACCCCTCCAATCAAAAGGAAGATAGGCATCGTTATAATCGCGCATTTCGGCGGTACCTAACCAAAGGTCCCAATTTAACCCTTTGGGTATTTTATCTTTTTTGGTTGGTGTTTGAAGTGCTTGTGGCCAAATAGCCCTATTGGTCCAACATTTTACAGTATGTACTTCACCTATGATACCTGTATCATAAAGTTCTTTCATTTTTCGTACGCCATCACCTGAGCCACCTTGGTTCCCCATTTGGGTAACTACCTTGAATTTTTTTGCTGCCTCGGTAAGCATTCTAGCTTCCCAGATATCGTGTGTCAATGGTTTTTGAACGTAGACATGCTTGCCCATGGACATGGCCATATAGGCAGCTACAGCATGATTGTGGTCTGGAGTTGATACCGATACGGCATCAATATTGTCCTTTTCATTTTCCAACATTTTTCTAAAGTCGGCATAGTATTTTGCCTTTGGGAACGATTTCCTGGACTCAACAGCCTGTCTGTCATCTACATCACAAAGCCCTACAATATTAACATTGGGACTTTCTGCAAAGGAAGCAATATCACTTCTACCTTTACCACCGGCACCAATGCCGGCAATATTAAGTTTGTCACTTGGGGCAACATAACCAGGACCTCCCAATACGTGTCTTGGGACAATCATAAATCCGGCAGTTGCCAAGCCGGTACCTTTAATAAAATCTCTTCGCGAATTGTTACTAAATGCGGTCTTTTTTTTGGACATAATTTTTGAAAGTTTTTCTATTTTTTTAAAATGGATTTGAATTTAAATTAATTTTTTGTAATCTGCATAAAGATGTTTTAATAAATTTCTATATATTTTGTTAATTTATCAGTTATTGCCTCAAAACTATTTTGGGTTTGAGGGGTTTTCATGGATTTTGCGTATTGATAATTAGTGGCTTAGCTCAATAATATTGGGATAGGAACACATTTATTGACGTAAATTTATTTTGTTTTTTAATCGTTTAAGCAAGTATCAATTTATTTATATCCTATAATCTTATTTTACTTAAAAGTTTTATATAACTAAGAAATGAAAAATACTACGTTCTCCCACCTGCCCATTATCTTGTTTTTGATAGTTGTTAATTTCTCATGTGAGCGTAAATCAAACTATGATCGACCAATAGATACTTGGGTGTTTAGATCGGTTATGGATAAACAGCCAAGGATGTTGACGGTTGCCCTGAATAAGGATTTGTATACCTGTTACAACCTACAGTCCGGAAATTTATACAAAGTGTGGAAAGGCGGGGTTAATTATGAGGGAGCCGTATATACTACAGCACACGGTATTCAGCCTACAAGTTTTGGTTTTGCCTATGTGCAGGATGATTCCCAACAAACTCAATGGAGGATTAAAAGCCAAGAGGGGGTAGAAATTCCAAAAATCAATTATTTGGGTTATTCCATGATCAACGGTCAAGTAGGAATAAACCTTGAATTGATATCAAAATCTGGAAAATCGGTTAAAATTCGTGAAATTCCGGAGTACGCTTTTGAAGAAGGTCGTTCGGGATTGGTTAGGACCTTTACTATTCTTGAAGGTTCGTCCAAAGACCTGATAGCCGTATTGAATTATGGTACTGACGATAAGTTGATATTTAAGGAAACCGTGAACGGGGGAAAAAGGAGTGAAAATAACAATGGGTTGGAGCTTGCCCAAAATACTGTGGTTAAGACGTATTTTAATCCTGTTCCGGCAGATTGGACAGCCCCAATTGCGGATGATTTAGGAATGATCGCCGTTGGAAGGAAAATAGTTGAAGGGAGCGATTGTAGTGCCTGTCATCTTCAAAACGAAAACTTGGTAGGTCCCGCATATGATTCCATTGCTAAGAGATACCCTTTTAATTGGGCCACTGTTGATGCCTTGGCGGATAAAGTTAGACTTGGCGGAACCGGGAATTGGGGCACTATCGCCATGTCGGCCCATCCTGATATATCTAGGTCCGAAGCACAGAATATGGCCTATTATATTTTGTCTTTGGATGGTGAGCCCGAACCCGAGGAAAGGGTTGTGGATATTGCATTGAATACACCCGACATCACTTTTGCCTTGGACAATGAAGATCGAAGGGGTGGAGATAAAAAGGTAAAGCAGGCCGGAGCAGCAGTAAGTTTATATTTGGTAAATGACAGTGGGGATCTGTATGAAGACCTTACCAAGAACACCTTGCCAATATTAAACGGAATTGCACCTGCAATTCATTTACCAACTTCAGGGGTTTTGGGAGAAATCAATGAACATTTCTATATGGAGTTTAAAGGGTTTATAAAATCTAATGAAAAGGTAAAAAAAACATTTAGACTAATAAGTGATGATGGTTCGGTATTGAAGCTTAATGGTTCCGAAATAATTGATAACAGAGGAGATCACGGTGCTGAGGCCGTAAACGCATCGGCGGTATTGGAAAAGGGGTGGAATGAATTCTTGTTGCAATTTCAACAGGGCGGCGGAGGTTATGGCCTTTCGCTTCAATGGTCTAATGATGGGGAGCAGTTTACAGTGGTCCCGGATTCCGTATTTTGTCACGACAGCAGTGCTTTTCGAAAATTATTGCCTTATGTTTCAAAAAAGGCGAGTACGGTTCCTGGAGACCAAATGCCTTTGAATGCGGTCCACCCGTCTTTCGATATGTTTCAGGCCAAACCCTCGGAATTTCATCCTAGGATAGGGGGTATCGACTTTATAGACAAGGATAAAATGGTCATCTGTACCTGGGACGCCTCAGGCTCCGTGTATATTTTGAAAAACTACAATACGGAAGACCCTGAATCTATAGAAGTAAAGCAAATAGCCAAGGGATTGGCCGAGCCTTTGGGAATTAAAATGGTAGATGGGGAACTATACGTTCTGCAAAAACAGGAACTTACCAAATTGATAGATACCGATGGTGATGAGGTAATAGACGAATACCAAAAAGTTTGTGATTCCTGGAACGTTACCTCTCATTATCATGAATTTGCCTTTGGATTGGTCTATAAAGAGGGGAGTTTTTATGCCACCTTGGCAACAGATTTGGGCTCTGAATTTAAAGAAGTAAAGGATAGGGGAAAGGTAGTGAGAATTAGTAAGGATGGTAGTGAGGTTGAAGTGATAGCCGAAGGTTTTAGAACCCCCAATGGTATTGCAGAAGGACCCGATGGCGCCCTTTATGTGGCGGACAACCAGGGCAATTGGATACCTACAAGTAAGATTGTACGGGTGGAAAAGGGTAAATTTTATGGATTTAAACATGCTGATTGGGAGCGGGTAAAGGATTATAAGGAAGATCCTCCTTTGGTTTGGCTTCCACATGGCGAAATTAGCAATTCCCCTAGTCAACCCGCAATTCTTAATTTAGGGCCCTATAAGGATCAAATGATTCACGGGGATGTTACCCACGGAGGCATTAAAAGGGTGTTTATTGATGAGGTTGACGGTGTAAAACAGGGTGCTGTCTTCCGTTTTATTCAGGGATTGGACGCCGGTATCAATAGGATGGTCTGGGGCCCTGATGGTAACCTGTATGCCGGCGGGGTGGGATCCGGTGGCAATTGGAGGCATGAGGGGCGACTTTGGTATGCCCTACATCGCTTTAAATACAATGAAAAAGCTATTTTTGAAATGTTGGCGGTCAGGGCGAAAAGCAACGGTATGGAAATTGAATTTACTGAGCCGATAGCTTCTGATGAATTGGTGAATGCCGATGCTTTTGAGGTGCAACAATTTTATTATGAAGCAACGGAGGACTACGGTGGACCAAAATTGGGTGTGGAAGGACTTCCGATTAAATTGGTGAACCTTTCTGCAGATAGGAAAAAAGTATTTTTGGAGATTGGCGGTTTTAAAGAAAACAGGGTGGTATACATACACATAACAAAGCCTTTTAAAAGTGAAAATAACCTATCACTTTGGTCAACGGAAACTTGGTACACCATGACCCAAAAACCTGTGGATAGCCCTGGAATTAAAAATCCTTAAATCTTGGTGCCTTATAGTACCCTAGGATTTTAAGCCATTCATTGGGAGCTATTTGGCCCATACCCGGTGCAAGATCCGGTCAATGGGTTTTTACTGTTGGTCCAAAGGATAATCCGTATAGATATTTATTGGATTCCTAATGGGTTGCACTTGTTAATTTTTTCTTTGGACAATCCTTAGGTACGGGCCATAATGTAAGCTTCCAAAACATAGTTTCCTTAAAAAATCTAAGCCATGTTTCCAAGAACGATCCACTTGGAATAAGAGGTCCACTTTAATCATCCTTTCGTCCATAAGAAATTTTGATTTGGCTATTCGTTATATTAATGTTAGGAAATATGGTAAAACCCTACTTATGTACTATATTTGTAAACTATTTAGATTAAATCCAATTAAGAATGATTAAAGTATCTGAAACAGCTAAGCAGAGGGTAATGGCCCTAATGGCCGAAGGAGGCTTTGATGCCAGCAAGGATTACGTGCGGGTAGGTGTTAAAAGCGGAGGTTGCAGTGGATTGTCCTATGAGCTAGATTTTGATAATAAGACCACGGAAACCGATAAAATTTTCGAGGATAACGCAGTGCGGATTGTAGTGGATAAAAAAAGTTTTCTTTATCTAGTTGGTACCGTACTGGAATATTCCGGGGGACTCAATGGCAAAGGATTTGTATTTAATAATCCCAATGCCCAAAGGACTTGTGGATGTGGAGAGAGTTTCTCTCTTTAAGGGAGTAATGATGTAAAAGTATAAATGTACCAATGAGTACATTAGAGATGATAAGTAATTAACCAATTGTTACATTGAGCAATTGTTAAATTAGGAAGAATGGCATATACAGAGGAAGAATTAAAGAAGGAACTGGAAACCAAAGAGTATGAATATGGTTTCTACACAGATATTGAATCGGATACGTTTCCCATTGGTTTAAATGAGGAAATTGTAATAGCTATTTCCAAAAAGAAGGAAGAACCGGAATGGATGACCCTGTGGCGTTTGGAATCCTTTAAAATCTGGAAGGAAATGGTGGAGCCCGAATGGGCCAATGTTAAATATAAAAAACCAGATTTTCAGGCTATTTCCTATTATTCCGCACCTAATAAGAAACCGAAGTACGATAGTTTGGACGAGGTAGATCCGGAATTGCTGGACACTTTCAAAAAATTGGGTATTTCTTTGGACGAACAGAAGAAATTAGCGGGAGTGGCTGTGGATATCGTAATGGATTCGGTATCGGTTGCTACCACCTTTAAGAAGACACTGGCCGAAAAGGGAATCATATTTTGTTCCATTTCAGAGGCCATTAAGGAGCACCCTGAACTGGTCAAAAAATATATAGGTTCTGTAGTTCCGCAAAAGGACAACTTTTATGCGGCCCTTAACTCAGCGGTTTTTTCCGATGGGTCTTTCTGTTATATCCCAAAAGGCGTTCGCTGCCCTATGGAACTTTCCACCTATTTTAGAATCAATCAGGCTGGAACCGGGCAGTTCGAAAGAACCCTTGTAATTGCTGATGAAGGAAGTTATGTAAGTTACTTGGAAGGATGTACCGCTCCTTCGCGTGATGAAAATCAATTGCA
This sequence comes from Arenibacter sp. S6351L, assembly GCF_023016025.1. Lineage (NCBI taxonomy): Bacteria > Pseudomonadati > Bacteroidota > Flavobacteriia > Flavobacteriales > Flavobacteriaceae > Arenibacter > Arenibacter sp. S6351L. Next base: position 138,825 of record NZ_JALKBB010000001.1, read on the forward strand.
TGCCGCAGTGGTAGAGTTGATAGCTTTGGATGACGCCGAAATTAAGTATTCAACTGTTCAAAACTGGTTCCCTGGAAATAAAGAGGGTCAAGGTGGTGTTTTCAATTTTGTAACCAAAAGAGGATTGTGCGAAAAGAATGCAAAAATTTCTTGGACACAGGTCGAAACTGGTTCTGCAGTCACTTGGAAATATCCATCCTGTATTCTTAAAGGGGACAATTCCATTGGGGAATTCTATTCTATAGCCGTAACCAACAATTATCAACAGGCGGATACGGGTACCAAAATGATCCACTTAGGGAAAAATACCAGAAGTACTATTATTTCCAAGGGTATCTCGGCCGGGAAGTCCCAAAACAGTTATCGTGGATTGGTACAGGTAAATAGTAGGGCGGATAATGCCAGAAACTTTTCCCAATGTGATTCCTTGCTAATGGGGAACGAATGTGGGGCACATACTTTTCCATATATAGAAGTAAAAAACAAGTCCGCACAAATAGAACATGAGGCCACAACCAGTAAGATCGGCGAGGATCAGATATTCTATTGCAATCAACGGGGAATAGATACGGAAAAGGCAATTGCCTTGATCGTAAACGGTTTTAGTAAGGAAGTACTGAATAAATTGCCAATGGAATTTGCGGTGGAAGCCCAAAAATTATTGGAAATAAGTTTAGAAGGATCTGTAGGATAAAGGAAATAGTTTCTAAAGTCCTGTCTTCGTCAAGGAGGGGTCTTTAAGAAATTGTATAAACGCCACCGTTTCTTTAAACGTATAAAGAAGATTTTAATAAAATGCCGAAGGCGCCCAATTATTTAAAATAATTAGAATTAAGAACAATGCTGAAAATTAACAACTTACACGCTAGAGTAGAGGATAAGGAGATATTAAAGGGAATAAACCTAACGGTGAATGCAGGGGAAGTACATGCCATTATGGGGCCAAACGGTTCAGGGAAAAGTACCTTGGCGGCCGTAATTGCCGGGAAGGAAGAATTTGAAGTTACCGAAGGAGAGGTATTTTTGGAAGGTGAAAATTTAGAAGACACCTCACCTGAAGATAGGGCACATAAGGGAATATTTTTATCCTTTCAATATCCAGTGGAAATTCCGGGTGTTTCTGTGACCAACTTCATGAAAACAGCTATCAATGAGTCTAGAAAGGCTAAAGGACTGGAAGATATGCCAGCCAAGGATATGTTGAAATTGATCCGTGAGAAGTCGGAAATGTTGGAAATTGACAGAAAATTTTTGTCACGCTCACTTAATGAAGGCTTTTCCGGTGGGGAGAAAAAGCGAAACGAGATTTTTCAAATGGCTATGTTGGAGCCTAAATTGGCCATTTTGGATGAAACGGATTCCGGTTTGGATATTGATGCCTTGCGTATTGTAGCCAATGGGGTAAATAAATTAAAGAGTAAGGATAATGCCGTTATTGTAATTACTCACTACCAGCGTCTATTAGAATACATTGTACCTGATTTTGTACATGTATTACATAACGGAAAGATCGTTAAATCGGGCACTAAGGACCTTGCTTTGGAATTGGAAGAAAAAGGATATGATTGGTTGAAACAGGAAACTGTGATATAGTTTTAATGTTCAATGTTGAAAGTTTAAAAGTCAAAATTGCATTCTGAATGTGTATTTGAGATGGCCAAAATAAATTCGTTTGAAGAAATAAATGCTTGGAAAGAGAGTAGGGATTTCAATAAGGCAATTTATGGTTTGACGAATAAGGGTGATTTTGAAAAAGATATTGATTTAAAGAGACAAATTAGGAGAGCTTCGGTATCTACAAGTTCCAATATTGCGGAAGGGTTTGAAAGAAATACAAATAAGGAATTTATTCACTTTCTATACATTTCAAAAGCCTCTGCGGGAGAGGTGAGATCGCAGTTGTATTTAGCATTGGATTTGGGGTATATGGAGGAGAAGGAGTTTATTTTATTAAAGGAAAAAATTGAGAATATATCTAAAATGTTAAGTGGGTTTATTAAGTATTTGTCTAATTAGACAAGGCACTTTATAACATTTGACATTTAGACATTACAACTTGTAAAAATGGATTTAAAAGAAAAATTGGTTTCCTCATTCTTGGCATTTGAAAACAGTGTGGATGTAGATCATCCGGTACACGATATACGTTCTGAGGCCATCAAGAATTTTGAGACAAAGGGTTTTCCCACTAAAAAGGAGGAGGCCTGGAAATATACTTCCCTAAATACGCTTCAAAAAATAGATTTCAGCATCTTTCCAAAAAAGGAAAGCATGTTGGAATACAGGGATGTAAAAAAGTACTTTCTACATGAAATAGACACCTTTAAAATTGTCTTTGTAGATGGGGTATATAGTTCTTTTTTGTCGGAGACTACCCATGATGGAGTGGATGTATGCCTAATGAGTTCGGCCTTGAACAAGCCCATGTACAAGCAAATAATAGATGTTTATTTTAATAAAATAGCATCCAAGGACGATTCGTTGACTACCTTGAATACAGCTTTTAGCAGGGAAGGGGCCTATATTTATATTCCCAAAAACAAGATTCCAAAAAAACCGATAGAAATTGTTCATTTTTCAACCGGGAATGAGGCCGCACTTTTGTTGCAGCCTAGAAATTTGATCATCGCAGAGGAAAATGCAGAAATGCAGATTATAGAGCGCCATCAGAGTCTAACGGCCAATGAGGTGTTTACCAACTCGGTAACTGAAATTTTTGCGGCCAAGAATGCCAATGTAGATTACTATAAGGTGCAGAACGATTTAACAACTTCCTCCTTGATAGACAATACTTATATAGATCAGAAAGACGGCAGTGTTGTAAAGGTTCATACCTTTTCCTTTGGGGGCAAATTAACCCGAAACAACCTTAATTTTTATCAAAATGGGGAACGTATAGATTCTACCATGAAGGGGGTTACCATTATTGAGGAAAAACAACATGTGGATCACCATACCTTGGTGCATCATATACAGCCCAATTGTGAGAGCCATCAGGATTATAAAGGGATATATGGCGAAAATTCCACTGGCGTTTTCAACGGTAAGATTATAGTGGACAAAATTGCCCAAAAGACCAATGCCTTTCAACAGAACAATAATATTTTGGTAAGTGACAAGGCTACAATTAATACAAAACCTCAACTGGAGATTTTCGCAGACGATGTAAAATGTTCACATGGTTGTACCATTGGGCAATTGGATGAGGAGGCTTTATTTTACCTACAGTCTCGGGGAATTCCGAAAAAAGAAGCGCGGGCATTGCTTATGTACGCCTTTGCCAATAACGTTTTGGAAAGTGTACGAATTCCGGAATTAAAGGTTAGGATCAACAAATTAATTGCCAACAAATTGGGAGTTCGTTTAGGATTTGACCTTTAGTAAGTTTCTATTCAACGTAATTTCCAGCATTGAATTTTTAACATGATACAAACTGTTTTCGATATATTGAGCATACGTAAGGACTTTCCTATCTTAAATAGGAAGGTAAACGGCTATCCCTTGGTATATCTGGACAATGCCGCTACGTCCCAGACCCCGCAAAAGGTTATAGATACCATTGTGGATTATTATAGCAACTACAATGCTAATATCCACAGAGGGGTTCATACACTGTCCCAAGAGGCAACGGACGTTTACGAACAGGCAAGGCAGAAAATACAAAAGCATTTTAATGCCGCTAAGTCCCAAGAAATTATTTTTACCTCCGGAACTACCCATGGCATAAACTTAGTAGCCAATGGTTTTACCACTTTATTGGAAAAAGGAGATGAAATTATAGTTTCCGCATTGGAACACCACTCCAACATTGTGCCTTGGCAAATGCTCTGTGAACGTACTGGTGCTGTTTTAAAAGTGATTCCAATGAACTTGGAAGGCAAATTGGTTATGGAGGAATACCATAAATTACTTTCCAACCGTACCAAACTGGTATTCTGCAACCATGTTTCAAATGCCTTGGGGACCATTAATCCAATAGAAAAAATTATAACAGCTGCACACAATGTAGGTGCTGCCGTCTTAATAGATGGTGCTCAAGCGGCACCACATATAAAAGCGGATGTTCAGAAACTGGATGTAGATTTTTACGTTGTTTCGGCACATAAAATGTGTGGTCCCACTGGAGTAGGAATGCTTTACGGGAAGGAGGAGTGGCTAAATAAACTGCCACCTTACCAAGGAGGGGGTGAAATGATTGCAGAGGTAAGCTTTGAAAAAACTACCTATGCCGATCTTCCCCATAAGTTCGAGGCAGGTACCCCCAATATTTGTGGTGGTATTGCTTTTGGTGCTGCTCTGGATTATATGAACGCCATTGGATTTGATGCCATTGCCCAATACGAACACGAACTTTTGCAATATGCGACCCAAGAACTTCTGGCCATTGATGGATTAAGAATTTATGGAGATACAAAAGAAAAAACAGCCGTGATTTCCTTTAATATTGAAGGACTTCATCCTTATGATATTGGCAGTATATTGGATAAACTTGGTGTTGCTGTAAGAACAGGACATCATTGTGCCCAGCCCATCATGGATTTTTACAAAATTCCTGGTACTGTACGGGCAAGTTTTAGTTTCTACAATACCAAGGAAGAAGTAGATATATTGGTGTCTAGTGTAAGACGTGCAAAAACAATGCTGTCATAACTTCATTTAGTTAATTTTCAATCTTTTAAATAGTTGATATGCAAAATTACTTATTGTATTTTTGTTTCGAATTGTTACCATTATACAATGGGCACAAAATTTTGATATGAGTATAAAAGAAATACAGGAAGAGATAGTTGATGAATTCTCTATGTTTGAGGATTGGATGCAGCGCTATGAGTATATGATAGAGCTCGGAAAGTCACTGCCAATGATCAAGGAACAGTATAAGACCGACGACAATATTATTAAGGGCTGTCAGAGCAAGGTTTGGGTACATGCAGAACTGGAAGGTGATAGATTAGTTTTTACTGCGGATAGCGATGCCATTATTACAAAAGGTATCATTGCTATTTTGATCAGGGCTTTTAGTAACCAAAAACCTAAGGATATCATTGATGCAGATACCAGTTTTATAGATGAGATCGGATTAAAGGAGCATTTGTCACCTACGAGGGCAAATGGCCTGGTAAGTATGATCAAACAATTGAAATTGTATGCTGTGGCATACCAAACACAATTAAATTAATTGGTCCTGCCTCAAGGATTGTTGCACTAACCCCTTTTGCAGGCCATAAATATTTAAAACAATGAGTGAAGAACTAGAAACTATAGACACCCAGGAATTGGGAGAAAAAATAGTGAGGGTACTTAAAACAATTTATGACCCCGAAATACCTGTGGATATTTATGAATTAGGGTTAATTTATGATGTTTTCGTCAATGAGGACAATGAAGTTAAAATTCTAATGACCTTGACCTCACCTAACTGTCCGGTTGCCGAGTCGCTCCCAATGGAAGTGGAGGAAAAGGTAAAATCTATAGATGAGCTAAAAGATGTTGAGGTGGAAATTACTTTTGATCCCCCTTGGACCCAGGAATTAATGAGTGAAGAAGCCAAATTGGAACTAGGGATGCTATAGTTTTGGCTTCCAGTGACACTTATTAATTATTGTAATATCTATTATGCCGATTGGATGTGATATTGTAAAACCGAAAATTTATGTCTGAAATTATAAATCGTGTCTCCCAAAGTAAACTGGTGACCTTTAATCTAGAGGACTTATACCCAAAAGGGGAAAGGATACTTATGGATATTAAGGATTGGTTGTACGAAGGCTTAATACTGCGTGAAAAGGAATTTCGTGCACAATTGGAGGAACATGATTGGACTAAATACAAGGATGCATATGTGGCATTAACATGCTCTTCCGAGGCCATTATTCCTGGTTGGGCGTATATGCTTATTGCTACCAAACTACAACCTTATTCCAAGCAAATTATTATTGGGGATTTGGAGATGTTGGAATCCTCACTCTATCAGTCTATAATAGAAAATCTGGATGTGTCCGAATTTGTGGACAAACCAGTGATCATCAAAGGCTGTTCCAACAAACCTGTTCCGGCTAATGCCTATTTGTGGGCTACGACCAAAATTCAATCTGTAGCCAAAAGTGTAATGTACGGGGAAGCCTGTTCTTCGGTACCCTTGTTCAAAGCAAAATAACGATAGATATAGTTCCCTCCTTTTCCAACATTCCTTATTTTTGCACCACTATAAATAAACACTAATTATTATGAAGAAAATTGTACTAGCAATAGTCGCTTTGTTGGCTATGAACATTACTGTTGCCCAGACTTTGGAGGAGTTAAAGGCGGAAAAGGCAAGTAAAAAAGATTCCATTGCGGCAATACAAGGAAGGGTAGACGCCATTCAAGGAAAAATAAATGCCATACCCGGATGGAAAAAAGGCGCTTTTGGAACCATTGGTGCCAGTCTTTCCGGATTTAACAATTGGTATTCCAAAGGCACTCCAAATTCTAGTGCAGGGAATATAGGTATTACTACCAATGCCTTTGCCAATCTTAATCAACCTAAGTTTTTCTGGAGAAATTCATTGAACATTAATCTTGGGTGGGTAAAAATTGATGACAAGGATATTGATACCGATGATGATAGCTTTCGGTCCGCTACAGATGTCTTTAATATAACTTCGTTGTACGGCCAAAAATTGAGTGATAAGTTCGCTATATCTACTTTGGGGGAATATAGGACCACGATTATAGATAATTTTAATGATCCTGGTTATTTGGATATTGGGGTTGGAGCAACTTGGACCCCTATTACCGATTTGGTGGTGGTTATTCACCCCTTAAACTACAACTTTGTGTTCAGTACTGGAGATACTGTTTTTGAATCTTCTTTGGGTGCAAAAATTGTGGCCGACTATACCAGGAAATTGGGCAAAGTAAACTTTAAGACTAATTTGTCCATGTTTCAAAGTTATAAGAGTGCGGATTATTCCAACTGGACCTGGACCAACTCCTTTGGATATACCTTATGGAAAGGTATTGGTCTAGGGTTCGAATTTGGTCTAAGAAACAACAGACAGGAAGCCTTAAGCTATGCCATTGATAATCTTGATGTGGGTGACCCTACGCCTACTTTCGATTCTATAGACAACGATTTACAGACCTATTGGCTGTTCGGTCTAAATTATTCGTTCTAAAAGACAATATTGATTGGTAAAAAAAATAAAAGGCCCTCATAGAGGGCCTTTTTTGCAAAGTAGGGTTTGTCAATTTTGGTTAGGCGATATATATTTTAATTTTCAAAAAGTTCGCGTGTTTTTTTTCGGGTTACCTGAAGGTGCATATCATGTGCTTTTAGATGCATAATCAAATAACGATAAGGCTAATATAGTGGGGAGTAAGTTAATGGATAAATATATGTTGTGAATGGAGTGCATAATGTGGCATATCACTATGTTAATGGGGTTAGAAAAATTAATTCTGGAATTTCGGGATTCGAAAGGGAGGATATTTAATTTGTGTTGAAATGAATCAATTGCATTGGCAATTCAATATCGGGCTGTTATACTTCTAAGATTTGAGTATTTGGGCCGTGGAAAAATTGATATTTTCTCTTAGGGGGATTGTAATTACATCAAAATTGGATATCTTGTAGGTATAAACCCTTGGAGATGAAAGCGTTCATTCTCCCCCTTTGTTTACTTCTAACCTCTCTACTTCTTTCCCAAAAGAATGAGGATAATTTTGAATTGGGTTTTTACTCCGTTAAAAATTATAGCCATGAGGATTATCAGGCGCATTATCAAAATTGGTTTATTACTCAGGATAAGGAGGGTTTCATTTATGCTGCAAATGGAGAGGGGATTCTAGAGTATGACGGGGCTGTTTGGAGATTTATTACATCGCCGGGATTAAACGCGGTACGTGCCGTGGTGGTTGATGGGAACAATACAAAGTGGGTTGGAGGAGATAGGGAAATGGGTTATCTGGAACCTGACTCCTTGGGTTTTCTTGTCTATCGTTCCTTAAAAGCACAAATTCCTAAATCACATCCTTTAAATGCCACGGTTTGGCGCATATTCCCAGATGAAGATCGAGTATTATTTGTGTCCGACGACGAGATTTATAGTTGGCAGGATGGTAAAATGAAAATTATACCACATCCAGGGGTAATACACAGAGAGTTCCAAGTAAATGGACAAGTCTATGTTAGGATAACGGATCAGGGAATATATAAACTTCAAGGGGATTCCTTGGCCATCATTCCCGGGGGTAGAGTTTTTAAAGATTTAAAAGTAATTGTTGCTTTGTCCTATAAAGGAAATCAGGTGCTCTTTGCAACAAGGGAAGGAGGTCTATTTATCTATACCGGTAAGGAAGTATTAAAGATGGAAAGTGAGATAGACCATTATCTCAATGTGAATCTGTTATACGCAGGCCAGCAGATGCCCGATTCTATATACGCCTTTTCGACTCTAAAGGGAGGCGTGATACTAATGAGTCAGGATGGTAAACGGATTAGGACGATAACAACGGACGACGGAATTCTAAATAATCAAGTCCATGGATTGGTCGTCGACAGTCGTAAAGCCTTATGGTTGGCTTTGCAAACAGGAATTTCAAAAATTGAACCTCATTTACCTTATAGTTTTTTTGACAAAAGACTGGGCTTGAAGGGCACTGTTTCTGCCATAACAAGTTATAAAGGTGAATTGTACGTTGGCACCTATAACGGACTTTTTAAGCTAGGGAGGAATATGGAGAATCGTTCTCTTGAATTTAAGAGAATAGAAGAAATAGGAACAGGTTGTTTTTCTTTACTTTCTCTTGGGGATGATCTTTTGGCTGGTACCGCAGACGGTACTTTTTTAATTTCGAACAAGGTAGTTTCCAAAATTGCATATTTGCCGGGAACACGGGTATTACATCAATCAACAAGCGATCCCAACCGGGTTTTTGTAGGCCAGATGTACGGTCTTTCCACCATATATAATATAAACGGACTATGGCAGAAGGAAATAGATATCGATCAAATTGTAGAGGATATAAAGTTTATTGATGAAGATAATAGTGGTGCTATTTGGCTCGGAACTACCTTGAACAAGGTTATTAAACTTACATTGCCCAATCCAGTCTATCCGGCTGAACTGAGTTGGGAAGATATTAAGGTTGATCGATATCAGGACGGCCTCCCTGAAGGGCCCATTAATATGTATTTAATTGAAAATGAAATATTGGTAACTTCCAATGGAGCGGGTGGACCTTTATTTAAATTGAATGTTGATTCGGAATTATTTTTGCCTGAGGCACATTACGGGAAAAAGTTTGGCCTGGATTCGATTTATGTATATCCAAGGGCTTATCAGAAAAAGGGTGAACATATTATTTTGGAGGCCAATCCTGTAGAAGGTAGGCGATATCGATTTTCAGCTTCAGCTGATGGCCAAGGCCATTACTCGGTCAGGAGGATTTATGATGAGCGTTTTAGAAGTACCACGGAATTCAATGCTTTTTGGGATTCCGATAATGTTCTTTGGCTGGGAGGGGAAGAAATAACCAAGTATGACCTAAATAGCACATTTGATTTTCAGTTGCCATTCAAAACTCATATACGACGAGTAACCTTAGGGCAGGATTCTGCTATTTTTGGGGGTAGTAATATGGCATTAAGACCACAACTACCTTATTCCAATAAGAGCCTTCGTTTCGAATTTGCCGCAATGAGTTCTGAGGAGAATAGATACCAATATCAACTCGTAGGTTTCGAGGACAAATGGTCCGATTGGTCCACTGAGACACAGAAGGATTATACCAATCTTAGGGAAGGTGATTATCTTTTTAAGGCAAGAGCACAGGATATTTATGGCGGTCTAAGTTCCGTTGGGTCGTTTTATTTTGAAATATTTCCTCCATGGTACCGGACATGGGCGGCATATCTAATCTATTTGCTGGCATTTATAATATGTTTATGGACTATGCTAAAATTGCGATCTAGACAATTAAAAGCTAAAAACATAGCGTTGGAAAAGCTCATTGCACTTAGAACTTCTGAAGTTAGGCATCAAGCAAATCAATTAAAGGTTCAAGCTGAAAAATTACAGGAATTGGACAAGGCTAAATCACGATTCTTTGCCAATATTTCACATGAATTCCGTACGCCACTGACCCTTATAAAAGGCCCTATAGAGCAGTTGGAACAGAATTTTGACCAAAAATTAAGTATGGAAACGGTAAGAATGATCCGTAGGAATGCGAATCGCCTGCTGAACATGGTTAACCAACTATTGGACCTGTCAAAAATTGACGAAGGGAGTTTAAAACTGTCGCCTACCGAAGGGGATGTCTTTAAATGTCTTAGGGCGGTAGTCTCGTCCTTCAATTCTCATGCAGCTCAACGCAGTATCGACTATAGAGTAAGAATACCAACTAATATGCTTTGGGCTTCATTTGATCGTGATAAACTGGAAAACATAGTGTACAATCTTTTGGGAAATGCCTTTAAGTTTTCTGAGAACGGTTCTGAAATATCCTTTGTTGCAGATTTTTATTCAAATAATCTCCAAATACAAGTATCCGATACCGGCTTAGGAATTCCAGAAGAAAGGTTGCCATTTATTTTTGATCGATTTTATCAGGTCGATAACAGCGCCACAAAGGAGAAGGAAGGTTCTGGAATTGGACTATCCCTTTCCAAAGATCTTATAGACCTAATGGGGGGAACTATTACCGTTTCCAGTAAAGAAAATAAAGGAACCTTCTTTACAGTCCTGATACCCTTACAGGAAATAAAAACAAGGTCAATGAAAGTCGAATTGGCCGCGGAAGCTAAAGGTATTTATCCAAATATGCCAAATGTATATGACCTATGCCCCGGCGATCAAAGGAATCTACCAAGAATCTTGCTTGTCGAGGATAACAGTGATATGAGACAATTTATAAAAGGGCAGCTTATTGGGACTTATAGGGTAATTGAAGCGGTTAACGGTGAAGCGGGATTGCAATGTGCACTAAAAGATCCTCCAGATTTGATTGTTACCGATCTGATGATGCCGCGGATGGATGGTATTGAACTTTGCCGAAAATTAAAGACAGATTTGCACACCAGTCATATACCAGTAATTATGCTTACCGCAAAGGCCGGAAGCGAAAACAAAATTGAAGGTTTGGTAATTGGTGCAGACGATTACCTAACGAAACCCTTTGATGGAAAGGAACTTTTGGTGAGGATTAAGAATCTGATAGAGCAGCGCAAATACCTTAGGGAGCTCTTTAGTAATAAGGATATAGGGATAGAGCCTAAAAAAGTAACCGTTACTTCAGTAGATCAAAAATTTTTGGAAGAGGTCCTAGCTTTGTTGGAGGATAAATTTTCAGAACCGGATTTTGGAGTTCTGGAAATGCAAGTTGCGCTGGCCATGAGCAAGACTCAATTGCATAGAAAAATTAAGGCCCTTACCAATGAGTCGCCTGGGGAACTGCTGCGCAACTTCAGGTTGAAAAGGGCAGCCCAATTGTTGCGACAAAAAGTGGATAGTGTTACTCAGATAGCCTATATGGTTGGCTTTAATAACCTCTCTTATTTTGCCAAATGTTTTAAAGGATTATATGGTGTTCCGCCTTCGGCCTTTTAAATGCTTTGGCCAGCTTATAATTGTCTTGTATTGGTATTCATAACCTTCCCGTGTTTCCATCGAAATACAATTCGTCCCCTTCACTAACAATACAAGCTCTTTTAACGGATTATAAGTCTCCTTTTCAGTTAAAGCAACAATTATAGGTTGGAACTATGCTGTTAGAATATGGAACATTTATGTTAGTTAGCCAATAATGGTTGTAATAGCTTTGGATAGAACAAGAAATATTCCCCCTCAAGTTTGTTTAACTCTAAAACTGTTATTATGAAAACAACAAGAGCGTTTGGGACATTTGTATTTACAAAAATTGTTAAATGGATAAAATCTATATGGATTTTACAGTTGATATTGGTAATCATTTTAACTTGTACGGCCCTTAGCTGTATTAAATCTGATACCGATTTTCCAGTGGATCTCACTGGCAAGATAAAGGGGACTGTAAAGGATGAACTAGGTAATCCATATCCCAAAACTAAGGTATCATTTACCAATGGATCTGATACAGTAGAGATGGTTACTGATATGAAGGGCAATTTTTCTGGGGAAACCAAGGATTTAGGCCAGTACAGTGTCAGTATTATTCCTCCTTTATCCACAGAATTGGTAACGGCCATTCCAATTTCGGTTAATCTTCGGTATCATCAAGTGGCGAATGTAGATTTTGTCGTTAAACCCACACATGTTACTGCCCATCTAAACTTTGGGAGCGTTCAATTACTGGAGGAAATTGTTGACAAGGAGGGTAATACCCCAACAGATCCCAATGAGCCCCTTTTTGCAGCGAATATATTTGATGATCCCATTGGTCTGCTCACACCAATAATGGCTCCGGACGATCATCAGATCACTCTATCAGAATTTCAAACCGCGAAGGGGAATTTGGTGGTGCACTGTAATGGCAATTCATCTAAGGTAGAGGTAAATCTTGAGGGAATGATTCCCAACGGCACTTATACCTTTTGGTTGGCCTATCTTAACAAAACCAGATCTGTAGGTGAGCAAATCGATTTTATGAACGATTTTGTGAATTTCAATAATCCGCCTATAGGTCCGGATACGGGGACGGGCAATATTGCCGTTGCTGATGATAACGGAATGCTTAAAGCTACTTTGGAACACGGTTCTTGTATCCTAACGGATGAAGCGGCACTGGTTATACCCGTGTTATACCACATCAATGGAAAAACCTTTGGAGGTGGACATGTCCCCGATCCCGAGGAAATGGTACATATGCTGGTTTATTTTCAGTAGAATTAGTCTTCGCAATAGAAAATGTTCCCAAAAATGTTAGGTAACTATTAAAACAATGAAATCATGAAAACAGGATGTAAGCTTTTAAACGGAATATTTGAAAATGCAAGTAACCATCTTTGTGGTATAGTAGTAATTTTGACCTTCTTGATAGCCATGTCGGGCTGTAGTAAAAGTGATGATGGAGCCTCGGTGGCTGCTATAAATAAGGTGACTATAAAAAGTAAGACACCCAATACACCGGCTTCCTTAAAATTCGATGAAGAGGTTATCATTATTTATGATTACGAAATCGCCGATCCAAATGGTGGTAGAATATGGGTTCAGCCCTATACTGGCGGGAGCATTTCCCCCAAGTATAGCTATACGTCATCTCCATTACTTATTGGCAAGGGTACAAGAACGGTTATGATTTCTATTACGTCCGGCACTAATACCGTAGTAGTGGATCAATTAATGCTCGAAATAGCATCAGCGGACGGTAAACAGACCATTTCGGAAACCTTTGAGGCTGTTAACTATTCCTTTTCAAATTAGGGGATAAAAAAAATGTAAATAAAAAAGCCCCTCTTTGGAGGGGCAATTTTTTAGTTAAGTAGGTCTTTCAGTAAAATTTGGTTTATTATTTTAAAGCGTTACTTTAAGGTTAAGTGCTGATTTGGGGAAAAAGCACTTCGAATTAAGTTTTGTGTTTGATTTGGGGTGAAACACTATCACTTAAATACAATGTAAAGATAGGAGGATTGGGCAGTTCTACTTAATTTTTGTTGTGAACACACTCCATTATGTTGTGAAAAAAACCAACGGTATCCTTTCTTCGATAAACAGCATAATAATTATTTTCTACATCTTCTTTTTCGCCAATTAATTAATTTGGAATCAGCCATTTCGCCTTTGATGTTAGGATCATAGAGACAGAATGTTGGGTGGACCAATAGATTAGGGTTACTTTGATGGTACTGTTGTTCCAAAACAGATTATCTTTGTCCGCATTTGTTGGGGTAAAATTATGGAAAAGAGCATGTTGGAGCAAAATATCAACGACGAAGAAAGCCAAGGCGGGAATCAAATTTCCTATAGGCCTGAGATTCGTGTAATAGCTGAGGATTATGAAATTCCGCAGTTAAATAGGAAAAGAAGAATATCGGTACTCCTGCCAGGTAGCTATGGGGCCAGCTCAAAAAGTTATCCAGTATTGTATTTACATGATGGCCAAAATCTATTTGATGGTGGTGGACCTTATGGGAACTGGGCCATTGATGAAAAGCTTTCGGAATTGGCAAGAAAGGGAATGGGGGAAGTTATTGTAGTGGCCATAGACCATGCGGATGAGGAAAGGGTATTGGAATTTTCTCCCTTTAAGGAAACCAAATGGGGTAAAGGGGACGGCAAAAAGTACCTTAAGTTTTTGGTGGAAACCCTAAAACCTCATATTGATAAAAATTTTAGGACCTTAAAAGAAAGGGAGAATACTGGAGTTGGTGGAAGTTCCATGGGCGGACTAATTAGTATATATGCTGGGCTAAGATATCCTTCAGTGTTTGGTAAATTGATGATTTTTTCTCCTTCGCTCTGGATTACCCCCAAAATTTATTTTGATGCTATAGCATTTCATCAACCTTATCCAACCGATATCTATTTATATGCCGGTGGTTCCGAAAGTGTGAATATGGTGGGGAATGTGAAAAGATTGAAACAAGTTCTAGAGGATAAGAACAAAGAGGGCACTATTGTAAATATTGAATTGCATATTGATCCCCAAGGGAAACATGAGGAATGGTTTTGGAGTCAAGAATTCCCGGCAGCCATAGAATTTCTTTATTTTAGAAAATAAACTTAAAACAGTTTTATGATCAGCATTACAAAGGATAGAAGTCTTTTTTTGGAAACCCTTATAGTACCGTTTGTACAAGGCGAAAATTTAGAAACGGGCATTACTGCATTGGCTGAGGATCTACAGCTCCCCAAGACACTGTTACTGGAACAAATTAAGGGCGAAAAAAAGGAAGTCTCCTTGTTTTATCCCATTGGCCATAAACGTGTAAAAAGGGTATACTGCTTGGGTTTGGGAACAAAACCAACCTTAAAAGTGATAATAGAAGCTTTTAAACGCTTCCTTCAAATCGAAGCTGCCAAATTGCCGTCCAATTTGAGTATTGATATTAGCAACGGCAATTTTGACCCTGAATTTATACCTGTTTTGGCCGAAGGTGTAGTCAGTGGCTTAATGTTGGGTACTTATAAAAAAGGCTTGTATCAAACATCGGAAACGAAAACGCAGAAATGGGAATCTGACCAATTAAAATTGGGCTTTTGTTTACCAGGAGGTTTTGAAGAAATTGTTGAAAGGGCAACTGTGAAGGGCAAGGCTACCGCGGAAACCCAGCTTAAGATATTAAGGTTGGTAAACGCTCCTAGCAATAAGCTTACCCCTATTAAATTGGGTCAGGAAGCAGTGTTGTCCGGTAAGGAATTTGGTTATAAGGTGGAAGTCCACGATGAAAAGGCCATTGAGAAATTGGGATTATTTGCGTTAAAGGCTGTTGGTCAAGGGAGTGAAACACCTGCCAGGTTTATTGTAATGGAATATAAGCCAAATGCAATTGGTTCAATAGTGCCCAAAGTGGGCTTGGTGGGCAAAGGTGTTACTTTTGACACAGGAGGACTATCTATAAAAGGCTCTTCCAATATGCATTATATGAAAAGCGATATGGGTGGAGCGGCAGCAGTTCTTGGAACGATTGAGTTGACGGCCAAACTTAAATTGCCTGTGCATCTTATTGCTGTAATTCCCACCACAGAAAACTGTGTTGATGCCAAAGCTTTAAAACCGGGAGATGTTATTGGGTCTTACGCAGAAAAAACGATTGAGATTATTGATACAGATGCAGAAGGACGCTTAATATTGGCAGACGGAATTGCCTACCTAAATAAGAACTATAGTCCGGATGTAATGATTGATGTGGCTACCCTTACTGGTAGTTGTGTACAAACCTTGGGCTATGAAGCTGGCGGGTTATTTACGAACAATGATGACCTTGCCCTTGGACTAACAACTGCGGGGGATGGGTGCGGGGAACGTTTGTGGCGACTTCCTTTGTGGGATTCCTACGAGGGAGATATAAAATCCGATATTGCCGATGTAAAAAATTACAGTGGTAAGCCTATAGCCGGGGCTATAAGTGCTGCTAAATTTTTAGAATTTTTTACCGATAAACATCCAAGATGGGCCCACTTGGACATTGCTGGGGTGGCCTTTGGGGATGCGGAATTCTATACCCAGAAAACGGCAACTGCTTTTGGGGTTAGACTGCTGACCGATTTTATAGCCGGTTTGGATAAATAGTTTCAAATAGGCTCATAAATTCCCCCAACACCCTGTTCGGGTTTTGGTTGCTGGAATAATGGGTTATAATCAGGACAAGAATCCTTTTAAAACAAATTGAGAGTTTTTTATAGTGTTTCTAACGCTGATTGGTGATTAATAGGTATTTTACAGCTAATAAGTTATACCTCAAGACCATGACAGGAAAAGCCGATCAAACCACCTTTTTGTGTATTAGCAGTTTTTTTAAGGGAGAAGATTTTTTAAGATCTTGTAAGGCTTTGGGCAACAAGGTGTTACTTGTCACCTCCAAGGGATTGGAACACAAAAAGTGGCCTCGCGAATCTATTGATGAAATTTTCTACATGCAGGAAAAGCGGGAAGGGGTATGGAATATGGACGATTTAATTTCTGGCCTCGCTTTTTTAATGCGTAATCAAAAAATAGACAGGATCGTAGCCTTGGACGATTTTGATGTGGAGAAAGCCACCTTGGTAAGGGAACATTTTAGAATTCCCGGTATGGGACAAACCACAGGTAGGTATTTTAGGGATAAATTGGCTATGAGAATGAAAGCGGCGGAGTCCAATATTCCCGTTCCGGCATTCACCCCATTGTTCAACAATAGGGATATAGACGAATATACAAGAAGGGTAGCTGCGCCATGGTTAATTAAGCCGAGATCGGAAGCCTCTGCAACGGGGATACGTAAAATATTCTCGAATGAAGAACTATGGGCAGTGTTGGAGTCTTTGGGCGATCGTAGACATGAGTACCTATTGGAGCAATTTGCTCCGGGCGACGTGTATCACGTAGATTCTTTATCAGTGGATGGTAAGATTGTTTTTACACAGGCTTCCCAATATTTAAGTACGCCTATGGACGTGGCGCACGGTCACGGTATCTTTAGATCCATTACCCTTAAGATGGATTCTCCAGATGCCTTGGGTTTAATGGAAATTAATGAAGAAGTCCTGAAGGCCTTCGGGATGCGATTTAGCGCCTCGCACAGCGAGTATATTAAATCTCGGGACACTGGGAAGTTTTATTTTTTAGAAACGGCCTCAAGGGTCGGTGGGGCCCATTTGGCAGAAATGGTGTCCTTTGCTTCTGGAATTAATTTGTGGGCAGAATGGGCAGTGATCGAAGATGCCATGGCAAAGGGAAAACCTTATAAGCTGCCTGCGGTAAAAAACCAATATGCGGGTATTGTGGTTTCCTTATGTCGTTTTCAATACCCTGACTATTCCTGTTTTACAGATCAGGAAATATGCTGGCAATTACAAAAGGAGTACCATATAGGCCATATTGTACAATCGGAGAGTCAGGAACGGGTGCTGGAATTGCTAAACGAGCATACCAGACGTATCCAAATAGACTTTCACGCAAGTACCTAATATGTCTTGGGAAGAGCTCTAAGGAGGTGAAAAATTTGAATGTACCTCTAGTCCTCAAAGAAACCTACGCTGGCACCCACCCAGTCCTTATCCTTGTTAAAGCGCACCCCGACCATTTCACCCTTGCTTATACGCACTAGATTGTTGACTACTCTGGCCTTTTTTTCGCCCTTTTCCCATATCATCAACATTCTGATTTCACATTTGGCCGGACCAGTTGGGGTCTTTATTGCCGGTGTATAAGTCACTTTTTTCTGTAAGATGTAGTTTTCCCTGTCTTGTACAGCATCAAGATCTTGTTTGGTGACATTGATGAGTACCCCCGATCCGGCAAACGAAAATAATGGTTTTAATACATAGTTTTCCAAGTCCCCGGGATACTTTTCCAGTTGGTGTAAGAAATGGCATGCGGGAACATAAGGGCTGTTGATCAAGGGCATGGTAAATTTACTTATCCTAAAAAACCAATTGGGGTGCCCTATCCATTCCACATTGTATTCCTTGGTAAAATCGAATTGCCTCTGAAGATCGTCCCTTTTGAACAGCTCGTCAAAAATAACCCGGTTATAAATCCTGCGTACTTGTATTTTTAGTCCATTTTGATCGGTGTAAAAAACATTTTTCCCTTCGGTAATCAATTCGCTTATACAAATTATCTTTATTCCCAAATGGTGGGCCGTCCCCAAAAAATCTATTTGGGTGGCTTGTTTATGGGGTTCAATTTCCAAAAGAATAACATTTTCCGGGGAACAATCACCTACAATGATCTCCCTCAATTTCTTAACATATTCTGTAGAGGAAATGTTGTTTAAATGATGATAGTTGGATGGTATATCAAAGTGATCCCTATATCCCTTGGCCATGAGTTCCTGAAAAAAATATAGAGTGGGAAAGCCTTGTACTTCCACCATTTGTGGCATTAATTTCCCTTCCGCATCCAAACATATTCCAAAGTCCATTTGAAGAAAAGTGGTATGTTTATCTTCCCCTGGTACCAATCGGGACGCATCCTGAAGGGCGTTTTGGGTCAGTTCTTTAAAATTGGGACTGCAGATTACATTGTTCACCTCATCGCAGGCTTCCAATAATCTATGCTTTAGGTATTTGGGTATAAAGATGGGGGTCTCGGCTATCCGAAAGGAAGGTTTGTGGTTATATGCTGAATGGATCCCTTCTAAAAATGCCTTGTATTTATCATCCGTGAATGCGGCATTGTACTGCTGACGAAGATGTTCTACCATGAAAACCTATTTTAAGAGAGTTGTTTGGATAATCCAATCTTTTTAATGGCATTTTCTATAAATCCCGGTATTATGGAATTGTAGGTAGATTCCAAATTATCCGTATCCCTTATATGGGTCATCATATTGTCATATTTTCTTTTCCCGTAGGTGGCTACTACCTTCTCTTCGTTTTCTGGTTTGGCAAAGTGCGCTTCCATACTCACCGGTTCGGCCTCGGGATGAAACTGGACACCAACAAATTCTTCAGAAAAACGTACCGCCATTATGGCCCTCTCATATTCCACATGTGTTCTGATTTTCTCCAAAGCCAATATTTTAGCGCCTTTTTCCTCAAAAACCTTCAATCGTGGTTGAATTAGTTGCCAATCCCTGGAATCCACTGCAAAGAACGGATCGGGTAATTTGGAAAACAATTCATCGGCCTTACCATGTTTGGTCTTATGGATGGGTAAAACCCCAAAAGATGGTGATTTTCGTTTTGTAATTTTTCCTAGGCCAAAATGGTGACATACCATCTGATAGGAATGGCAAATAAAGAAAACGTATTTTTTGGGATAGCCACCAGTAGCATTGTGTTCCCATAATTGGTCTATAAGGGAATAGTATTTTTTATCCCAGATGCCGTCTCCTTCCAAAGGATTTCCGGGCCCTCCGGAAGATATGTAAATATCATAACCGGTATCGGGAGCTTCATTTTTAGTCCTAACGTCAAAAAATTGGTAATCGGCTACTGCGCTGAATTTATCCAATATTTCCCGTATACATCTGAGTCCTTGATTGGGAATTCCATTATATAGGTCTAAAACGGCAATCTTTTTTTTTCTATCCAACATTTTTCTTGTTCATTTAAATCCCTGCAACCGTCTCCTTCAAAATAAAATCGACTACATCATTAAGGTTTTTGGTTTTTTCAAAAACGGCCAATTGTCTGTCCGCCCCGGTCCCTTCATTCAAAATTTTATGGATTTTATTGATTTCATCCCTGCTTCCAAGTTCATCTACCACATCATCTACAAATTCCAGTAGCTCCAAAATTAATTCTTTTGTTGGAACTTCTATAGATTTTCCAAAGTCGATCATCTTGCCTTCAATCCCATATCTTGAGGCCCTCCATTTGTTTTCGTTGATCAATGCCCTTTTGTAAATGATAAAGTTGAGGTTGCTTCTTCTTAAAATATAAAGCTTGGCCACCAAAGCCTGAATCAATGCCGTTATAGTGACGGTTTCATCTACTGTTAAGGGGACATCACAGATCCTAAATTCAATAGTCGGGTAAAAGGGGTGCACCCTTACATCCCACCATATTTTCTTGGCGTTGTCAATGCACTTTGTCTGAACCAAGAGATTAACATAGCGCTCGTATTCTCCAGCACCGGTAAAGAAATCCGGAATACCGGTACGTGGAAATTTATCGAACACCTTGGTTCGGAAAGATTTAAAGCCTGTATTCCTACCCTCCCAAAATGGAGAGTTGGTAGAAAGGGCGTAAATATGGGGTAAAAAATATCGTACGGAATTATAGATATGAATTGCCATTTCCCTATCCTCAATGCCCACGTGGACATGCAGGCCAAAAATAAGATTGGATCTGGCGGCATCCTGCAATTCCTGTACAATTTCATCATATCTCGGGTGCACGGTGATTAATTGCTTTTCCCATTCCGAGAATGGGTGGGTACCTGCTGCGGCTATGCGTAGGCCTAGACCGGAGGCAACCTCCGATATTGTTTTTCGCAAATGTGTTACTTGGGACCGAACCTCTTTAATGTCCTTGCAAATGACCGTACCCACTTCTACTACGGCTTGGTGCATTTCTGCCTTTACTTGTCCTTCCAAGATCTCATCGGCAATTTCCACAATTTTTTGCTCATGGGAAGTCAGTTCACGAGTATTGGGATCTATTACTTGATATTCTTCTTCTACTCCTAATGTAAAATCCATTGGTCTCCAGGTATTACAGTTTGGGCATTGTCAAAACTATTTTGACTTGCTTTTGGTTGTTGTGGCCTTTTTGACCGGTTTTTTGGTGGTGGCCGTTGTTGCTTTGACCTTTGTTATCGATGTTTTTTTGGCTGCAGTTGTTTTTTTGCCCGTTGTTGTCTTAGCTGGGGTTGCCTTTTTTGCTTTGGTCGCTACTGCTTTTGCCGGAGCTTTTTTTACCGCCGGGGCTGTAGCTGCAAGCGTTTTTGCTTTTGTCTGGGCTTTTTTTGTAACAGGGGTTTTGATTGCTGGGGCAGCCTTTTTTGCGGGAGCTTTTTTGGCTGCTGGTTTTTTTGTGGTCGGGGCAACCGCATTCTTGACAAATGTTCCCCAGGTAAGATTCATCTGACCTGGTTTGTGCTCCTGTGCTCTTTTTATGGCCATATTTGCCGCGGTCTCCACAACCCATTCAAAATTTTCTTGCCCAACGGAATTAATATCGGCATCCGGAGCAGGATTGCAAAAATCTATTGCGTAAGGTATACCGTCCCTTACAGCGAATTCTACGGTGTTGAAATCATACCCTAAAGCTGCATTTAGTTTTATGGTGTAGTCCTTGACCGTATCCAAAAGTTTTTTGCTTAAGGGAGGTCCGTCATGTACATATCTTAAATGGTGGGGGTTACGGGGTTCGTATTGCATAATACGTACCTCATTGCCGCCAAGGCAATAGCAGCGGAAATATTCGTTAAAGACGATTTCCTCTTGTAGCATCATTATAAGTTGTCCAGTTTCGCTATGATTCTTAAAAAACTCATCCGCATTATTAAGTTTATAGACATTTTTCCATCCGCCTCCAGCAAAGGGCTTCATATAGGCGGGAAAACCGATATGTTCAAAAATGCCATCCCAATCCATTGGATACTTTAAATTTCGGAACGAATTTTCCGTAGTATCATCTGGCCTGTCCTTTGAAGGAAGAAGCACGGTTTTTGGTACTGGAACCCCTGTTTTTATGGCTAGAGCATTATTAAAAAATTTTTCATCGGCGCTCCACCAAAAGGGATTGTTGAGAACTGCGGTACCCGATATGGCTGCGTTTTTTAGGTATGCCCTATAAAAGGGAACATCCTGGGAAATACGATCTATGATAACGGCATATTCCGTAGGGTCGGCCTGCATTACCTTGTCTATCATGACCGCTTCGGCCATTATCCCATTTATTTTTTTTTCGTTTATTCTATCAATAAAGGCTTGGGGAAAGGTATTTTCCTGGCCGAATAGTATTCCAATTTTTTTCATACTGTTTATGGTATTAAAGTTTACATTAAGGATAAATAATGGGGGAACATTTCGCGCCATATAGGCCAGTCGTGACTTGCGTTGGGCCTATTGTCCAACCAATGATCAATACCTTTATTACTTAATATTGCCGACATTTCTAGATTGGCACCCAAACAAATATCATGTTCGCTGGTACCTAAAATTATCTTCATATTGTACAGGTCGGGATGATTCATATTGGGCAGGTAATCCACTGGATTATTAAAATAAACATTATCGTCGTAATACCCATCCAATTGGTCCCTAATATCGAATGCCCCGCTCATGGTGAAGAGGTGGCTAACCTTTTCGGGATGTCTAAAGGCAAAATTTGCTGCGTGGTAGCCTCCAAAACTACATCCTGAAACGGCTACCTTGCCATTAGGGGATTCGTGTTGTACTTTGGCAACTACTTCCTCTAAAATCATTTTGTCGTACCAAATATGGTTTTTAACACGGTCTGCGGGATGTACGGATCTATTGTACCAACTGTATTCGTCAATACTATCCAAGCAATATACTTTTAGCTTGCCTTGTTCTATAAACCAGGAAATGGAGTCGATTAAATGAAAATTCTTGCTTTCGTAATACCTCCCTCTGGTAGTCGGAAAAATTAACAATGGATAGCCCCAATGACCATAAACTATCATTTCCATTTCCTTGCTCAGATTCGGGGAATACCATTTATGATAGTTCTCTTCCAAGATGTAGTTGTTAATGGTTGGGGAAGTATCTCCTTGTCTTAAAGTTAGCCAAAATTATGATGCCAACAAATCTGTTTTAAGGAAAGATCGGTATTTATGGATGTGCCTTAAGGATAGTTTTTCCCAACGGCAATGGGAAATGTTCCAAAGGTATTGATATTCAATGCCTTTGGATTTATGTCAGAAATGAAAATTAGTATTTATTAAATGAAAATTTTTGATTTACAGCCATTATCGCTGCCACCTAATACTCATCCAAATGTTCCGGATATAGAAAGTTGTTATACGGAAATCTGGTTATGTGAATGTCCCGGACCTCGTCATAAACGCGCTTTCTGAATTCTTCCAAATTTTCCTTGTTCAAAGCCGAAATAAATAGGGCCCTATCTCCAACTCTACGCATCCAGGTATTCTTCCACTCTTCAATAGTGAAATGTTTATTGGTTTTTTCTGTAATCAAATCATCATCGTCAATAGTCTTGTGTTCGTATTGATCTATCTTGTTAAAAACCATGATGGTTTTTTTATCCGAACTTTTTATTTCGGTAAGAATTTGGTTTACAGAATCTATATGCTCTTCAAAATTGGGATGGGAAATATCTACTACATGTAATAACAGGTCTGCTTCGCGCACTTCATCCAAAGTACTTTTAAAACTTTCTACCAATTGTGTGGGCAGTTTTCTAATGAATCCTACAGTATCGCTCAATAAAAAAGGAAGGTTGCCTATTACCACTTTCCTGACCGTGGTGTCCAAGGTGGCAAATAGCTTGTTCTCGGCAAAGACATCGCTTTTACTAATAACGTTCATCAGGGTAGATTTACCAACGTTTGTATACCCAACCAAGGCTACACGGACAAGTGCCCCGCGATTACCTCTTTGGGTTTCCATCTGCTTATCTACCTTCAATAATTTTTTCTTTAGTAGTGAAATTCGGTCACGAACAATACGTCTATCAGTTTCAATCTCCGTTTCACCTGGTCCACGCATTCCAATACCCCCTTTTTGTCGTTCCAAGTGGGTCCAAAGTCCGGTAAGTCTGGGGAGTAAATATTCGTATTGGGCCAGTTCCACTTGTGTACGGGCATAACTGGTCTGTGCCCTTTGGGCAAAAATGTCCAGGATTAAACTGGTACGGTCCAAGATTTTACATTTTAATTGCCTTTCAATGTTTCGCTGTTGCCCCGGTGTGAGCTCATCATCGAAAATAACGGATCCAATATCGTTGCTCTTTACATAGGCCTCCACTTCCAACATTTTTCCACTACCAATGTAGGTTTTGGGGTTGGGCAAGTCTATTCGTTGAACAAAGCGTTTACAAACCTCACCGCCCGCAGTGTAGGTAAGGAATTCCAGTTCATCCAGATATTCGTTTACCTTTTCCTCATTCTGGTCCTTGTTCATTACCCCAATGAGTACTGCCTTTTCATATTCTATGGTCTTCTTCTCTAGCATATACTTATTTAAAGTACAAATCTAATCAATACTTGCCAAGGGTTTTTCGTATTTTAGCAATCGATTAAATATTTTGGATGAAATTTTCATTTTTTAAGAAAAAATCGATCAATACCCTCCACACTGTGGCTTTCTATAATCTAGAAAACCTATTTGATGCCAAAAATGACTTAAACACCTTGGATGATGATTTTACGCCACATGGGTCTAAAAAGTGGACACCAAAGCGCTATCAAAATAAGTTGTCAAGACTGGCCAAAACTATAAGCCAAATTGGGCGTGAAGCTACTGGGTTTCCCCCTGTCCTGGTTGGGGTAGCAGAGGTTGAAAATGGAAAGGTAGTTCAGGATTTGTTGTCTACAGACCCTTTAAATGGGTACAACTATCATTATGTTCATTATGATTCCCCGGATGAGAGGGGAATAGATAACGCCTTGCTTTACAATAGGGATAACTTTGAAGTAATTAGATCGGAAGCTATTCCATTAATAATACATAATGATAACGGCCAGCGTGATACCACAAGGGATATTTTATATATAAATGGAGTTCTAAATGGAGAAGAGGTCCATATTTTTGTAAACCATTGGCCTTCCAGAAGGAGTGGGGAGGTCGAGACCGATTATAAGCGTATTGCTGCAGCGAAAACCATTATTGGTTTTATGGAGGACTTGGAGCAAAGTATTGAAAATCCCAATTATATTGTAATGGGCGATTTTAATGATGGTCCTTCATCTGCCAGTCTCCAGACCTTGATGAGTAGGGATAGTTTGCATAATCCTATGGAGAGATTAAAATCCCCGGATAGGGGAAGTGCCAACTATAAGAGGTCTTGGAGTCTTTTTGATCAAATTATCGTGTCCCATAATTTTTTTAATTACGAACGGGGCACCCACAGTTTTGCCGAGGCCAATATTTTTGATGAAGCCTTTCTCACGGAATATAAAGGAAAGTACAAAGGTAACCCACATAGAACCTATGTGGGAAGGAGATATATGGGAGGTTTTAGTGATCATTTTCCAGTTTACGTACAATTTAAGTTCAATATTTAATTTATTCTTTCCTTAAAGAGAACCGTTCATAACGTTTTTTTGACTGTTCACAACAAAGTCATGCGTTTCATCGAATAAAAAGGTGTGTTAATCGATAATATTTGCCTGTTATAGTATATTTGTAGTCCAAATCTTACTATAAACTTTATCATGGCTTACGCAAACCACTTTTTGTTAAAGATTAGCAAGTGTTTACTTCCAGTAGCTTTTTGTCTTGCTACCTATAACTCGTTTGCACAAACCGAGAAACAAATCCATATCATTAAGGGTAAGTACCGTAGCTCAAAATTAGGCGTGTTTACCAATGACCTTAAAAAGAATTTTGACAAGGAGAACAATAACTTGTTACAGACTGCTAAGACCAAGGGCTGGAAATTAACTGAAAGATTGGCAGACGGAAATTTTAGCGAACTTACTGCTATTGGCGATGATGGAACCCCTCTTTATTACAGTACCTTCAGCACAGAATTAAATAGTGCTACCAGGGCCAATGTCTTGCATGATAATGGATTGTTGGATTTAGGTATTAACGGAGAGAACATGTTGGTAGGCATATGGGACGGGGGAGCTGTCTTAACAAACCACAAAGAATTTGGCAGTAGGGTACAGACTTTGGATGAGAGTGAAATTGTAGATTCGCATGCCACCAGGGTCGCCGGTATTTTGGTTGCGCAAGGATTGGATAAAAAGTCAAAAGGAGTGGCCTACAAGGCAAAGGCCGTTTCCAACGACTGGAGAAGGGATAAAATTGAAGTTGCGGAAATGGCGGCTGATGGTTTGTTATTGTCCAACCATTCCTACGGTATTATGTCCGACCGTGTGCCGGATTGGTATTTTGGATCTTATATCCAAGTTTCCAGGGATTGGGACAAAATTATGTATAACGCTCCCTATTATTTAATGGTTACCGCTGCAGGGAACTCCCAAAAAAGTAAAGATAATGAGGCTCCTATTTTTGGATCGGCTTCCAATGGTTATGATTTGATGTTGGGATTTGCAACCTCTAAAAACGGCGTTACCGTTGCTGCGGCAGATATTGAGACCAATGATCAAGGGCAATTGTTAAAAGCATCAGTAACTACTTATTCCAGTTTCGGACCTGTTGATGATGGTCGTATTAAGCCGGACATTGCGGCTTATGGCACCAATATTTATACTACTGGTATTACAAATGACACCAAGTATGAGACTGCTAATGGAACATCGGTAGCTGCACCGGGTGTAACCGGATCTATGTTGTTGATCCAGGAATATCACGAACAAATGGAAGGTAGTTTTATGAGGGCGGCCACTTTAAAAGGATTGGTACTGCATACTGCGGACGATGTTGATGCTCCTGGTCCAGACTATAAAATGGGTTGGGGAGTTATTAATTCAAAATCGGCCGTAGAGGCAATAGTAAACAAAGGATTCTCCTCTATGATTTCGGAAGAAACACTTACAGAAGGTGAAACCAAAACCTATAAGGTTGTTGCCAATGGAACAGAACCTTTATCAGCCTCTATTTCTTGGACAGACCCCACTACAGGAGCGGTAAATTCTGGAACTTTAAATGATATGTCAGCAGCCTTGATCAACGATTTGGATATTAGGATCACCAAGGATGGCAAAACCTTTTTACCTTGGAAACTTAATGCAGCCAAGGCAGATGCTCCAGCAGTTAATGGAGACAATAGAGTAGATCCATTTGAAAAAATAGATATTCAGAATGCCGAGGGGGATTATACTATTACAGTAACCCATAAAAACACCCTTAACCAAGGGCCACAGAATTTTTCAATTATTGTTACTGGGATTGCCCTTACCGACTGTGTACTTGTTACCCCTGAAGATATTGAACTGACCAATTCCAATGAAACTGCGGTAACACTGAACTGGACAGCCAATACAGATGCTCTTTTTCAAATAGAATACAAAGAGAAAGGAAGTAACGAATGGAATGTGGAAACAACCTTCGATAACTTTATTAGCTTAAATAATTTAGTTGAGGGAATGGAATATAGTCTAAGGTTGAAGACCTATTGTTCCGAAAATATAAGTTCAGATTATAGTGAAGAATACGAATTTACCTTTAAGGGAACCGAAACCGAACTTTTGGACTATATGGAATATGAAACCTTAACTTTGGAGGTGCAGTTTTCTATTTTCCCCAATCCGGTACAGACTTCAATGACCATTAATGGTGATATTTCCGAAGATGCCATGTATAAAATAGTTTCCCTTAACGGGATCGTGGTAAAATCTGGTAAGGCGGAGCAAAAGCAGATTTATATTGCCGATCTAACTACCGGCCTATACGTGCTAACCTTAGCCGATCTGGAAGGCTCAAAATCTATTAAATTCTACAAGTCCTAGTCTTAAGTTTCAATAGCAAAAGCGCTATATTCTTTTAATTTCACTTTCATCCAATAGTTCATCATTCCGCAAGCGTAAAAATACTTGCGCTGTTGTAATCACATCCAATTCACAGTATTTTACGATCCGATCCAAACCCTTTTCTTCATAGTAAACGGTTTTTACCATACTGCCGTCTATATCCTCTTTTGGAGAGGGAATGCCTAGGATATTGGCCATTAGCTTAAGGGAGGTATAATGCTTGTAGTCCCCAAACTTCCATAGCTCCATAGTGTCCAAATGAGCTATTTCCCATGGCTTTTTGCCAAAAAGGTCCAACTTGTTGGGCAAATCTACCTTGTTGATGATCATGCGCCTGGCGATATAGGGAAAATCGAATTCCTTGCCATTGTGCCCGCACAATAGGTGGTGGGGGCGATTGAAATGGGTATCCAACAAATTCTTAAAATCTTTGAGAATCTTAGGCTCTTCCCCATAAAATGAGGTAACCCTAAAAGTCCGATTGTCTCCTTTGTAATTAAAGTATCCAACGGAAATTGTAACTATCTTTCCAAATTCTGCCCAAATTCCGGCCCGGTCATAGTATTCTTCCGCTGTATATTCGTCTTTTCGTTGGTAGTGCGACTTATGCTCCCAAAGTTCTTTTTTGGTGTCGTCCAGCTTATTAAAATTCTCTTCTTCCGGAACCGTTTCAATGTCCAAAAAGAGTATGTGTTCCAGGTTAATTTTATGTAGCATCCAAAGTTTCTTAAAACCTAAAAGGCTTGATTATTATTTTGATAAAAGAAGGGGGAATAATAAATATACAAACAAATTTAAAACTGTTGTGAAGGGTATTTTATTTATTGGTTGAACTCAATTCTTGTCGTAGGCAGTTAGAAGTAAAGCAATGCACGAACCGACCATACGGTTGGTGAACGACTAAGAATTACCGGTACGGATTGGCGATACTTCCATAAAGAACACAGATATATCGATGTAAGTCAGCAAAGGCTTATAAATATGGCTCTAAGGGAGGATGTACCGACCGAAGAGTCTGTGAATATCAAAAGAGGGTCTGTTGTTTTACAGGGCTTTCATGTTCCAAAAGCCATTTTTTACGATGTAATCCTCCGGCGTATCCAGTTAAGGAACCATCGCTGCCAATGACCCTGTGGCATGGTACTACTATCCATAACGGATTTTGGCCATTTGCCGAAGCTACGGCCCTAATGGCTTTAACATCGCCCAAAGTTTTGGACAGCTCCAGATAAGAAACTGTTTTACCATAGGGTATTTTTTGTAGGGCTAGCCAAACCTTTTTTTGAAAATCTGTTCCTTCGGGGTTGAGCGTTAAGCTAAATTCCTTTCTTGTACCTTCAAAATATTCCCGAAGCTGATAAACGGCATCTTCAAGCAATTCAGGAATAATATCCGATAGTTTTTCCTCACTATCGAACACTGTGATAGAAGTTAATCCGTCTTCATCGCCTTCAATTTTTGCAATACCCAAGGGCGTATTTATATATACGGACTCCATTATTCCTTATTTCTGTTTCCTTGAATAATTCCAAGACGTTTGGCTCTTTCGTTCCAATTTTTACGCGCCAGGTGTTGTAGGTTTTCTACATTATCGCTTTCGTCCATTATTTCAAGGCCCAATAAGGTCTCCAATATGTCTTCCATAGTTACAACCCCGCTAACGGAACCATATTCATCCACAACAAGGGCTATATGCTCCCTTTTGGAAATAAAGGTTTCAAATAACTCAGGAATCGGAGTTTGTCGGTTACTTACCAATATCTCCCTTTTAATACTGGAAAGTGGTGCGCTGCCATTTTTTTTAATTATTTCCTCCAAGATCATGTCTTTCAGGACGAATCCAGTGATATTATCCATTTTTTTACTGAATACGGGAATTCTGGAAAATGGCATATTGGGGTTGGCATTATAGAATTCCTTGATGGTGGTGGATTCCGAGGCAATTTTTACCACCGCCCTTGGGGTCATAATGTCCTTTACCTTAATTTCGTCAAAGTTGAGGAGGTTTCTGATTATGGTGGATTCCGATTCTTGAAATACACCTTCCTCATGGGCAATATCGGTCATGGCGCTAAAATCTTCCCGACTAAATACACTCCCATGAACACCTTTTTTTCCGACCAGTCGTGTAAAAAGCTGCAATAGCCAGAGAATTCCGGTCCAACGAAGGGCCCACACCATTATTTTTAGGGTAGTTGTTGCAGCGTGCGCCAATTGCTTCCAATAGGTAGCGCCTATGGTCTTGGGGATTATTTCCGAGGCCACCAAAATTAGAATGGTCATGATGGTAGAAACCAATCCCACCATGGCGGCTTCTGTAAATTCTATACCTAAAATAGATTTTACGGTATTTCCGTATAATTCAGCATAAGCAACTTTTGCCTGCACTCCCACTAGAATTGCCCCAACAGTGTGCGCTATGGTGTTTAAGGTGAGAATGGCAATGAGGGGCTTGTCCACATCTTTTTTTAACGTTTCCAGCTCAAGGGCAAAGGATTTGCCTTCCTTTTTCTTTAAATTGATAAAGGTTTGTGGAACACTCAATAATACCGCTTCCAAAATAGAGCATAGAAAGGATACGAGGATGGATATAAGTGCATAAAATATAAGTAACCCCATATAAATGTATAAAATACTAAAGTACTAATAAATTCAGAAATTCTTAACTCAATCGATTATGGCGTCGTAAAATACCTGCTGTACCGCAGAGCGGATATTGTATTTGTATATATTACTATGTGTTCTGCTGGGATATACACGGTTGGATAAAAATATGTAAACCAATTGGGTTTGTGGATCGGCCCATACAAATGTTCCTGTAAACCCACTGTGTCCAAAACTATCCGGACTGGCACCTGGGGCAGGATAGGAATCCGCTAAGGTAAGTTCATGATTATTCAAATCGGGTTTATCGAATATTAGTCCCCTTCTGTTTTCATTTTCTGGATATTGTACTTTGGTAAATTCCTTCACCGTGGCTTCGGACAAATACCGCTTACCTCCATAACTACCATAATTCATATACATCTGCATCATTTTCGCCAAATCTGTGGCCGAAGCAAATAGCCCTGCGTTTCCAGACACCCCACCCATAAGGGCTGCGTTTTCGTCGTGGACCCAATCTTTGGTGAGTTCATGTCTAAATAAGGTGTCGATTTCCGTGGGGACTATTTTATTTTGATAATTTTTGGTTTTGGGATTAAATCCCAAAGTAGTTGCTCCCAAAGGCGCATAAAAGTTTTGGGTTACATAGGTCTCGTAATCTGTATTAGTCAATCGTGAAATGATTTCGGGATAAAGTAAAAATGTAAGTCCTGAATATTTGTATTTTTTAATGTCCGATACTTTGGAGCTGTTGATCTTACGATATATTTTGTTCTTAAACCTATCCTTGATATAGATATTATCATAGGCTCTAGTGCTGAACCTACGACTAGGTTCGTTTCTTACAAAACGATTTTTTACCGAACCATTCTTCTTCATCACCTCTTGAAGGAAAATTATATAGGGAACCAATCCTGCCTGATGCGCAAAAACTTCCCTTATGGTCAGCTCCTTTTTATCCTTTCTGTTTTTCCATTTAGGCCATAAGGTACTGAAGGGCGCATCCAAATCCAGTTTTCCTTCGTCATGTAATTTCATCAAGGCTGGTAGCGGCCCCATTATTTTGGTTACGGATGCCAGATCATAGATATCTGTTAGGCCTAAGGGCTGAACACTGTCATAAGTATGAAATCCGTAGGCTTTATGAAAAATAATCTTGTTGTTTTTGGCCACCAAGACCTGTGCTCCCGGGAAGGCCTCTTCTTTAATGGCAAAGGTCATTATAGAATCTACTTTGGAATGGATAAACAATGAATCCATTCCTACAGCAGACGGATTATCATAGCTAAGTGTCTCCAGATTAGTTGTTTGTGCGGTTATTAGCTGTGCATTAAAAAATATACTTAACAGTATAATAATTGGAGCAGAAGTACTTTTTTTCATAGCAGATGAATTACCAACCCACATATTTTGGCGGTGCAATATTATTGAGATTTAAATATACAATTAATTGTCCCCGATGATGGGTTACATGGTCCTGTAACAGATTTAATATTTGTAATTTGGATTTTTCACCGGCAAAGAATTCAACCTTTTCCGAAAGTACATTGGAAGGAATGTTTTTCAAAATAGCGCTGACCCCATCAAATCCGTCAATCAGTAATTTTATGGTTTCCTCTTTTGTTAATTTGGAATTATTACCTCTGTTCTTGTCGCTCAATTGCCTACCAAAATAAGTACTGCTTAACCAATCCATATTACTTTTTATATGCAGTAATTGATCTTGAAAACCTTTTTGTCTTTCAGTAGGCTTAAAATCATATTTCTCTGCAGGCATGGCTTCTGCTATATCCACTAAATAGGTTTTGGAATTTTCCCATTTTTCCAAAAACGTTGGAATCAAAAGGTCTTGGGACTGTAGTGGGTTCATAAAAAGAACGATAAGAATAAAAAGTAAATCTTTCATATGGCAATAACATAAGTTTAGCGCTATAATAACTTTTTGTAAGGCCTTAGGTGATATGTTGTTGATCCAATTTATCCCAATACACGGACTACATCCTTGGCAAAGTAGCTGGCAATGATATTGGCGCCGGCCCTTTTTATGGCGGTCAACTGCTCCATCATCACGGCATCGTGATCCAGCCATCCTTTTTCGGCAGCGGCCTTTACCATGGCATATTCCCCTGATACTTGGTATACCGCTACGGGAACGTCCACCTCATTTTTGATCTCCCTTACAATATCCAAATAGCAAAGACCAGGTTTTACCATAACGATATCCGCACCCTCATCGATATCCATTTCAGTTTCCTTAATGGCCTCAAACCTATTGGCATAATCCATTTGATAGGTTTTTTTATCGCCAAAACCGGGGGCTGAATCCAAGGCATCCCTAAAGGGACCATAAAATGCACTGGCATATTTGGCACTATAGCTCATAATTCCTGTGTCTATAAACCCTTCATCTTCCAAGGCTTCCCTAATACTCAATATCCTGCCGTCCATCATATCGCTGGGCGCTACAAAATCGGCCCCTGCTTGGGCATGGCTTACACTCATATTGGCCAAAACCTCCACGGTATCGTCGTTGATGATCTGTCCGTCCTCCACTATACCATCATGGCCATAGGATGAATAGGGGTCCAATGCCACGTCGGTCATTACCAGCATCTCGGGACAGGCATTTTTAACCGTTTTTATGGCCCTTTGCATTAAACCCTTGGGGTTTACCGCTTCTTTGCCTTTATTGTCCTTTAAATGGTCTGGCACTTTAACAAAGAGAAGTACCGATTTTAACCCCATAGCCCAAAGTTCCTTGACTTCCTTTTCCAATAAGTCCAAGCTATATCTGTAGTAATTGGGCATGGATGCAATTTCTTCCTTGACCCCATTTCCTTCCACAACAAAAAGTGGTACTAAAAAATCATTTGGAGAGATAATGGTTTCTCTGACCAATGACCTTATGGCCTCATTGGTACGCAGTCTTCTATTTCTTTTAAGTGGATACATTGCTAGTTTGTTTTAAAATTCAAAGATAGTGGAACAAGTCCTAAATTGTATAATTGGATTAAGTTAATCCTTGTATTATTCCGCCAAGCCCAAATACATCCAAAGTCCGTTTTCCTTTACAAAGTCCGACTTTTCATGAATGACCTCGACCTTGCCGTTTTCAAAAAAATATGCGTTAAAGGTAACGGTACCCCTTTGGTCGTTTATTCCTCCTTTTTCCTTATCCAAAATCTCCAATCTGATCCAGCTTACGGATTTTGCCCAAGCTTCAATAGATTTCTTTTCTTTAATGGGTCTGGTGGAGGAGTGGTGACTATCCATTAAATAGTTGCCATTGCCCAAAACAAAGGCCGAATAGCGGGAACGCATCAATTGTTCTGCGGTAGTTGCGGTTGAAAGGTTTTTGTGTGGCTTTCCACAGCAATTTGCATAAGACTTATTGGATCCACAGGGACAATTCATGGTTATTTGTTAATATGATTTTTTCTTTAGTGATTATGGTTCTATTGATTTATAAAGACTAATTCGTATCCTCGTTATTGCCTTTTTCCCGATGCTGTGTTATAATCGCTTTAAGTCGCTCCTTACGGGTTTCCTTTTCCTTTTTGAGTTTGTTTTTCTTTCTATTGAGGAGTTTGGTGTGTTTTGCCTTGTTGGCGGTATTTTTTTCTTTGCCTTTTTTACTCATAATCCTATGTTAAGGTTTGCTATACCCATTCCTTGGGTTTGGCAAGAACATGTAATAAACGCTCTTCTTCACTTCCCTTTTCTGGGTGATGGTCATATACCCATTGTACATGGGGAGGTAGGCTCATTAATATACTTTCTATTCGGCCATTGGTCTTTAAGCCGAAGAGAGTACCCTTGTCATGAACCAGGTTAAACTCTACATAACGTCCCCTCCGAATTTCTTGCCAATCCCGCTGTTCTTTAGAGTAGGACAAGTCTTTTCGTTTTTCTACAATGGGGATATAGGCCTCTAAAAAACTATTGCCTACTTCGGTTTCAAAATTGTACCAATCTTCCATGGACATCTCTGTGTTGGCTTTACAGTAATCATAAAACAATCCGCCTATCCCACGGGCTTCGTTCCTATGGGTATTCCAAAAATAATCATCGCACTTTGTCTTGTACGTACTGTAGAATTCCGGATTATGTTTGTCACAGGCATTTTTGCAGATGGTATGAAAGTGTTTGGCATCCTCATCAAACAAATAGTAGGGGGTAAGATCTTGTCCGCCACCAAACCATTGATCTACCAATTTACCTTCCTTGTTGTACATTTCAAAATAGCGCCAATTGGCATGTACTGTAGGAACCATGGGATTCTTTGGGTGGATAACTAGACTAAGACCACAGGCAAAAAAATCGGCATCCTTAACGCCAAAATAATTTTGCATGCTTTGTGGCAAGGCTCCGTGAACGGCAGAAATGTTTACACCGCCTTTTTCAAAAACAGCCCCATTTTCTATGACCCGTGATCGGCCACCGCCCCCTTCCGGTCGCTCCCAAATGTCTTCCCTAAACTTGGCTTCACCATCTACGGCTTCCAATTTGGCAGTAATCCTATCCTGTAGTTGTTGTATGTACGCGTAAAATTTATCTTTCATGTGTCTTTTTTTGTTCTTAGACCTACAAGGTTTTGTAAACCTTGCAGGTCCTGTTTTGCATTCTGTTGGTTGCCTATCCTGCAAGGTCTTCGCGACCTTGTAGGTATTGTTTCTTTTCTTTGTTATCAGCCATTCGCTACTTATGCTTCATGTTTTTAGACCTACATGGTTTTGGAAACCTTGCAGGTCCTGTTTTGCGTTCTGTTAATTGCCTATCCTGCAAGGTCTTCCTGACCTTGTAGGTTTTGCTCCATTGCCTTGGAACAATCATTTTTTTCAGTTATTATCTCAGACCTACAAAGTTTTGGAAACCTTGCAAGTCCTGCCAGCGGCTCAACCTTGCAGATCATTAATCCCAGTTCAATTTGTCAAGACCTAAGCTTCTTTTTTGATTATGCAAATATTCAAAATTCCCTAGATCATCAAAAAGATTTATTGCCTCTTCCTTTGCTATTGGCACTGAATCGGTACTGTTCTGAATGGAAATAGTGGTCTGATAAGACGAATATTGGTATGTTTTATAATCTTTGGTAGTTCCATGACTTTCCGGGTTTGTATTGATATAGATTATCAGGTTCCTTAAATAATTAGTGTCACCTATTTTAATCCTTCTAAAATGTTTTTCAAAGAGACTACCCGTTCTATTGTGCATCTTATTAAATGCTTTGGCATAGGCATTGAAAAGATTTGAAAATGATTGTGTGACCATTTTTTCTTCTTCAATGACCTGGATTGCCATATGGTAATGGTTGTCCATTAGACAATATGCAAGGATAGAAACTTTGTTGGACAAATACTTGTTAATCAACTTTAGAAAGTAGCTTTTGTTTTCGTTGGATTTAAATATTGGGCCACCGTTTATTCCCCGGTTGTAAATATGATAGTAGTGGTCCTTTTCGAGTTTTTCGAGTTTCATTTTTTTTCTTGTTTTAGACCTACAAGGTTTTGTGAACCTTGCAGGTCTTGGTTTTCGTTTTGTTGATAACCTAACCTGCAAGGTCTGCCCGACCTTGTAGGTATTGTTTCTTTTCTTTGGTATCGGCCATTCGTTATTTATGCTTCATGTTTTCAGACCTACAAGGTTTTTGAAACCTTGCAGGTCTTGCCAGCGGCTCAACCTTGCAGGTTTTGGTTTTGGTTCTGTTGGTTACCTATCCTGCAAGGTCTTCCCGACCTTGTAGGTATTGTTTCTTTTCTTTGCTATCAGCCATTCGCTACTTATGCTTCATGTTTTTAGACCTACAAGGTTTTGTGAACCTTGCAGGTCTTGGTTTTCGTTTTGTTGATAACCTAACCTGCAAGGTCTGCCCGACCATGTAGGTATTGTTCCTGTGCTATCAGCCATTCACTATTTATGCTCCATGTTTTCAGACCTACAAGGTTTTGTAAACCTTGCAGGTCTTGCATTGGATTCTGTTGAAAACCTAACCTGCAAGGTCTTCCCGACCTTGTAGGTTTTGTTCCATTGCCTTGGAACAATCATTTTTTCAGTTATTACCTCAGACCTACAAGGTTTTTGAAACCTTGTAGGTCCTATGCTATCCATTTTCTTTTTCCAATTTCAGTAGTTCTACCGTCCTTATAGTCGCAGCGGTAACGGATAATGGTAGCACTAGGATTACCCCAATTACCGGAATAAAAAGAAAGAACATAAAGACAATTCCGTTTCCTATGGCAACGCCCTTGTTCTTTCGTACAAAATTTAGACTTTCGGCGTATTTAAAATGTCGCTCCAAAGTATAGTCCATATTTCCAAAACCAGCATAATAGGCCTGTATTAGAAATATTAGCACAGTTGAAACCAATCCAATTACCGGAATTAGACCAATTAATAAAAGAGGGATGGTCAACAAAATTTCCATGATCAAGTTTCTTAGGTTGATACGGATTCCGCGCCATAATTGTTCCCCGAAAGTAGTATCTCTATGTTTTTCTGCCGAGTTTCCCAATAAGTGTGCTTCAATTTTTTCTGAAACTGG
The DNA here is from genome assembly GCF_023016025.1 of Arenibacter sp. S6351L. Taxonomy (NCBI): domain Bacteria; kingdom Pseudomonadati; phylum Bacteroidota; class Flavobacteriia; order Flavobacteriales; family Flavobacteriaceae; genus Arenibacter; species Arenibacter sp. S6351L. Next base: position 175,615 of record NZ_JALKBB010000001.1, read on the forward strand.
GCTCATAAAAGGCGCGGAGAGTGCCATGACAATATGTTTGTACAATATAAAGCCAAACACTATAATTAGAAGACCGCCAAAGATTTCACTGATCAGGTTTACTGTTTGCTTTCCCCAGTCCCAGGTCCACCATTGCGAAAGAAATCCGCCTATATCGTCGGATAGCCCATAAGCAGAGGTAAAAATTATAATGGCTATTACTACACTTATAAATATGGGAATCCAAAAATATCGCCAAAGCCCCAATTGGGAAAGGATTTTAAAGGTGCCAAAATAGGCTTTAATACCGCTCAGTATATGTTGGGTCATACTATTGATTTTGCGTAAGCGATTGTAGTGACATCCTTTTATTTTTATCGATAGGAACGCTTCTAGGGGCGTAATTTTAGTGTTTTAAACCGTGCCCCGATATAATGCTTCCATAAAAATAAAAGATATAACGGAAAGCGCGACCCTTTTTTCCTGAAAGGAAGAAAAAAAGGGATACGCCCTTCTAATTCTGTCGGTACTCCTTTACCGCATCTATAAAGGCCTTGGCGTTGTCCAAGGGAACATTGGGCAAAATACCGTGGCCAAGATTTACTACATATTTATCCTTGCCAAATTCATTGATCATTTGAGTTACCATTTTTTTGATTACTGCCGGAGGAGAAAGCAATCTTGCTGGGTCAAAATTCCCCTGAAGGGTTATATTGCCTCCTGAAAGGTAACGTGCATTACGTGCGGAACAGGTCCAGTCCACTCCAAGGGCAGCGGCTCCTGATTTGGCCATATCGCCCAAGGCGAACCAGCATCCTTTACCAAAAACGATTACGGGAGCCTCGTCCTTAAGGGCATCTATAATCTGTTGTATATATTGGAACGAAAATTCCTGGTAATCTACTGGTGACAACATACCTCCCCAAGAATCGAATACCTGCACGGCATCTACACCGGCATTAACTTTTGCCTTTAGATAGGCAATGGTAGTATCGGTGATTTTTTGCAGTAGCTGATGTGCCGCAACTGGATCGGTAAAACAGAATTCCTTGGCCTTGTCAAAGGTTTTGCTACCCTGGCCTTGTACTACATAGCATAAAATGGTCCAAGGTGAGCCTGCAAAGCCGATTAAGGGGATATCATTGTTCAAAAGTTCCTTTGTCGCTTTTATGGCCTGCATCACATAGTCCAATTCCACGCTTACGTCTGGGACAATAACTTCGTCCACACCTTTCTGGTCCGTAACCGGATTTGGCAAATAAGGGCCGAAATTTGGTTTCATCTGCACTTCAATGTTCATGGCTTGGGGGATTACCAAAATATCGCTGAACAAAATTGCGGCATCCATGCCGTATCGGCGTATGGGCTGTACCGTAATTTCACTGGCCAATTCCGGCGTACGGCAGCGGGTAAAGAAGTCGTACTTATCACGGATTGCCATAAATTCCGGTAGATATCTTCCTGCCTGGCGCATCATCCAAACTGGTGGGCGCTCTACGGTTTCTCCTTTTAATGCTCTTAAGAATAAATCGTTTTTAATGCTCATAATATTTAGGTGTTCTTCTTGCCTACCCATTTTAAACTGCCCCTTGATTATATTCCGTTAAGGGATAGTTGTTGTGTATGCCGGTTTAATTGCTTTTTATTTTTAAAGTATCTATAACCCTTTCCAAGACACTTTCTATCGTTGGTTTTTGGGCAATAATTATATTTTTGGTGTGTTTTTCGGCTTCCGAGGCGGTGGTAGTACCAATACAAAATGCAACACTTTTCTTTAAATTATTTCTGGCTATAAAGCTTTCAATACCGCTGGGACTAAAAAACAGAATACCATCAAAATCGGTGTCAAAGGTAAGATGATTTGGGGTATTTTGATATACGGTCTGTTCCTTAAATGCCACCTTGTGTTTTGTTAGGTAGGAGGGAATTTCATCCCGACGTTTATTACCGCACAAAAACAAAAAAGTTTCATTTGAGTGCTTATTTACCAAAATCTCGGCCAATTCTGCCCCATAATTTGTCATTTCCATGACATTTATGCCATTTTTCTCTAAAACCGACCTTGTTTTTTCGCCAACACAAAAAGCAGAATAAGAATTGTTTTTGACGTTTAGGGGACCGATTATCTTTAGAAAAGCCTTTACGGTATTTTGGCTGGTAAATATGATATTTTTGAAAACTGGGTCTATATTGGGTGTTAAGTATTCAATTTTGATGGCATCATACTCTTCTACTTTAATATTGGCATTGGTCAGAATTGCTTTTTGGGAGGCTGTCAAGATTTTTGTAGAAAGAACGGTCATGCTCATGATACTTTGGTTTGTAATTCCCAAGCTGGGGTCATGCCAATTCCTTTTTTATATCCACCATCAATTCCTTGCCGCCATTTGCCAAAATCTTTAGGGCGCACAACTTACCAAAGTGGAGGTATTCCTGGGCGGAAATAGACTTCTTGACCCTTAATTTCTGTTTGCCATCCAAGGAAAGTAGTACACCTTCAAAATGGAGGCTATCTTGTTCTATTTTGGCTAAAGCCCCTATGGGTGCCGTGCAACCCCCTTCTAAAATTTGTAGAAACTCCCTTTCTACATGGGTGCAAATATCGGTGGTGGAATCGTTTAATTTGCGAACCGCCTCTGTTGAAAAGGTATCGCTTTCCATGCTAACGACAACCATGGCTCCTTGTGCCGGTGCGGGTACCATCCAATCCAGGTCTATGTGGTTTGGTGGTAGTACCTCTATACGTTCCAAACCTGCCTTGGCAAAGATGGCCCCGTTCCAAGGGTTGTCCTGAAGTTTTTGAAGGCGGGTGTTTACATTTCCCCGAATATCCACAACCTTGTGAGATGGGTATTTATGCAACCATTGCGCCTGTCTTCGTAAGCTTCCGGTGGCAATGGTACCAATGGATTTTAAAAAATCCAAATCTTTGTAAACTAATATATCTTGGGTATTTGCTCTTGGTAGTACCGCGCTCTGTATAATTCCCTTCGGAAGTCGGGTAGGTACGTCTTTCATGGAATGCACGGCGATATCAACGGTGCCATTGATCATGGCGATGTCCAATGTTTTCGTAAATATTCCGGTGATGCCAAGTTCATAAAGCGGCTTATCCAAAAGAAGGTCTCCGGTAGATTTTACAGAAATTATTTCGGTGTTAAAGCCTAAAGCCTCTAATTGGTCCTGAACGGTGTGGGCTTGCCAGAGTGCTAACTGACTATCACGGGTACCAATGCGTATTGTTTTACTCATTTAGACTCCAATTCTAGTTGAAAAACTCGTTGTATAAGCTCTAAACTGGTATCGGAATCTATTTCGGTATCTTTAAGATGATTGGCAAATTGCTTGGTAATTTTCTGAATGATGCGTTCCGAGATAATATCGGCTTGTACAGAATTGAAATCGGAAAGCTTTTTGCTTTGGAAGTCCAATTCTTCATCCTTCATGGTCTTCAATTTTTTCTTAAGCGCCTTAATAACTGGGGCAAACTTTCTAGTTTCCAACCATTTTATAAATTCTTCCTTTACTTCTTCAATAATGGCCTCGGCCTGAGGTACGGATTCTTTTCTTTTCTCCAAGGTGTCATCCGTCATTTGGGATAAATGATCTAAATGTATTACGGTAACATTCTCCAAATCCGTGACATTATCCGATACATTTTTTGGAATTGAAAGGTCCAATATCAACAAAGGTTTCTTTGTGTAGATCAATTCTTTGGAAATAGTGGGCGATTGTGCCCCGGTGGCCACGATAAGCACATCGGTGTTTCTGATTTCGGTCTGTAGGTCCCCGTAATTTTTGACTATCAGATTAAATTTGCCAGCTATTCGCTCAGCCTTGTCCTTGGTACGGTTAATAAGGGTGATGTGCGAATTTTTGGTATGCTTAATTAAATTTTCACAAGTATTTCTGCCAATTTTCCCGGTGCCGAACAACAGAATATTTTTTTCTGATATATCGGGTACGGTATTAATGATGTATTGTACCGAGGCAAAGGCTACCGAGGTGGCGCCCGAAGAAATATTGGTTTCGTTCTTTATTCTTTTGCTGGCTTGGATAACGGAATTGCATAAACGCTCCAAGAACGGATTGGCTATATGCTGCTTTTTTGAGCGATTGAAGCTTTGTCGTAATTGACTAATAATTTCGAAATCCCCTAAAATTTGGCTGTCCAATCCTGTGCCCATCCTAAAAAGATGGTTTATAGCATCGTTATTTTTATACACATAGGCTACTTCCTGAAATTCCTCCACGGTGCCATGTGTATTATCGCACAATAATTTTATTAACTGGTAAGGATGCTGGGCAAATCCATGCAATTCGGTACGGTTACAGGTAGAAGTTACCAAGAGACCGTCCAGTCCTATTAGTTTGGCTTGCTCCAATATGCGATCTATGGTGTTTTCATCCAAGCTAAATTTACCGCGCACTTCGGCATCTGCCTTTTTGTAGTTAAGGCCAATGGTATAAAATGAATTATTTTTGGAAATGTGATAATCTTTCATAGGTACTCTTGAGAGCGTCACAAAAATAAGAGCATCAAACTTATAAAAGTAACGCTAGAGGAACAATAAATATCGTTTGTGGTTTTTTAACGCTGTTTTGGGTATGAAAACCCTTGAAATAGTATATTTTAGCGGTGTTAAGGGAATTCTTGTCATTGGTAATTTAGAATGTTTCTAAATAGATAAATTTAATATAATGTCGACATGGAGGAAGAAAATATCGCTCAAGGGTCTTTCGAGGAAGTATTTATTGAAGACGGGTTCTATGTGTTGAAAATTCAAAACGATGGTATTCATAACCAGACGGTTACCCGAGAAATAGACAGTTCCTTTATTCAGTTTCATTTCTGTTTAAAGGGCAGTGCCAAGTTTGTATTTAATGAAGGAAGGTATGCCTTGGAGGTCAATGAAGACAACTCGCTCCTCTTGTACAATACTCAGGTAGATCTACCTCTTAATCTTGTTTTAAATACCAATTCCTGGATGGTCTCCATTATAATGACCATCCGGAAATTCCATTCCCTGTTTTCCAAGGAAGCCGATTATATACCTTTTTTAAGCTCGGATAACAAAGATAAAAAGTACTATTCTCAAGAGGCTGTATCCCCCGCGATAGCGGTAGTTCTGAGTCAGGTAATGAACTATAACCTTCATCGTTCCATAAAGGAGTTGTATATAAAGGGGAAGGTTTATGAACTAATTTCTCTCTATTTTAATAAGAGTGAGGATGCCGATGTGGAACAATGTCCCTTTTTGGTGGACGAGGACAACGTTAAGCGCATTCGGAATGCCAAGGAAATAATTATTTCTAGAATGGCCGAACCACCTAGTCTACAAGAGCTGTCCGAAGAAATTGGGCTTAGCCTTAAAAAATTGAAAGAAGGCTTCAAGCAGATATATGGGGATTCCGTATACAGTTTTTTATTCGATTACAAGATGGAATATGCCCGTAAAATGTTGGAATCTGGCAAGCACAATGTCAATGAGGTTGGGCTGAAGGTAGGCTATAGTACTTCCAGTCACTTTATTGCAGCATTTAAGAAAAAGTATAGTACCACTCCAAAGAAATACCTGATGTCTTTGGCCAGCGGTTAAGTTGGTTGTGTTCCTCAGCTTGTATTATTCATTATATTTTTATGTTTTCGGATCTGCAATGCTGCTTATTCCGCTCAAAAGACGGGAATTTTTATTTCTAACAAGTAGGGGTATTATTGTGAGAACTCTAGTATATTTTGGAATTATTGATAAATTATGTGTTTTGTTGCGGTAAATTTTAGATATTTAGAACTTCAAATTGATAATCGATAACTTTTATGCACTTATATAAATGTACTATTGCCTTAATTGCGCTAGTAGTTGTGATTGGATGTGGTAGCACCAAAATACAGGAAGAGGTAACCTTAAATCCTAATCTTCACAATACACCTGTACAGATTCCAGAAAAAATAATTTCCGCCAACACATTGGCCAAGGATAGGGTTTTGGTGTTTTCCAAAACCAATGGTTTCCGTCATAAGTCCATTGAAAAGGGGGTAGCCACTTTTGTAAAATTAGGTGTAGCCAATAATTTTGCGGTAACCCATACTGAGGATTCTCTTCAATTTAATAGCGAAAATCTTAAGAAGTTTAAATTAGTGGTCTTTTTAAGTACTACTATGGATGTGTTGGGCGACGAGCAACAATCGGCCTTTGAGAAATATATACAAGCTGGCGGAAGTTTTATGGGTGTTCACGCTGCGGCGGATACGGAATATGAATGGCCATGGTATAACAAATTAGTGGGGGCTTATTTTTTGAGTCACCCCAAACAACAAACAGCTAGGATAGACGTGGTAGACCACAACCATCCTGCAACCAAACATTTGGCCGATATCTGGACGCATTTTGATGAATGGTACAACTATAAAAATATTAATCCAGAGGTTCATGTGCTCATGAAACTGGATGAAAGCTCTTATGAGGGGGGTAAGAATGGTGATAACCACCCTATTGCATGGTACCATGAGTATGACGGCGGACGTGCCTTTTATACTGGCTTGGGACATACTGAGGAAGCTTTTGACGACCTTAATTTCCGTCAACATTTGGTGGGCGGAATTGAATATTGCCTAAAGAGGAATTAACTCTTGGGTATTTGCAAAACAAAGTTAACCACCAATACTTTGTAATTTTAATAACCACCAACCTTTACTGTAGTCCTGCAAGGTTCTATCGACACCCAATCAACCAACGCTAAATTTATTTAGTGTGTCGGCAGCAATCTCGCAGGACTTTTTTTGTTTAATTTTTACTGAATCCCTTTTAGCGGATGATTTAGGAAAGGAGTTGGGTTGTAAGGTATTTGCCCATGTAGCACTTTAGAACAGGAACTGCCCCTATATTTAACGTGAATTAAATAATGAAGGCATATAAAATCCAATTATTGAGGTAATTAATGACTTTCCAAAAAGACCGGATAGTCGGTTTGATCTGGTTTTGGGCAACTAAGCGATAAAATAGTGGTATTTCATAGGATTTGTTGCGTTTTATATCGAAGTATCATGGCTCACCTAGTTGTTCAGATTTAACAAGAACCGACCAAGTGGTTGGATTTGAAATTTTGCACAAAACTGCAAGAGGAGTCCAAATATGAAAGTTAATAACCAGGTTAAAGAGGCCAACCCTAGTTCTTTTTGGGGCTTTTTGGAAAATGTACTTCTACCTTGTCGTGCATGGTATATAGTCTAAACTGGTCTCCATCCGGAACTAGGATGCCACTGGATCTGTTCCCTTCCATTATCGGATTTTGGGGATATTTTTTCCAATGTACCAAGTCTTTTGATGCAGCCACATTGGTGGACCAAAGGCTCCAGTCTTTAAAAGGGGTGCCATGGTAATAAGCATAATACCATCCTTTGTATTTAATGATCTGGTTTACGGCCACGCCGTATTGATCATACTCTTCAGGACCCATTGTTATTACAGGTTCATCCTGTACATTGGTCCATACTTTTAGATCTTTGGAGGTGGCAAGCCAAATGCCCAAGTCGTTGCGCTCATAGAACAAATACCATATGTTGTTTTCCCTCCAGACCGTAGGGGTGCCATAAGGGCCTTTGCTCAAAGGGGAGCCATCGGCGTTGCGCATATCCAGGGAACCATGGTCCGTCCAATGAATGCGATCGGTAGAGGTTAACCTATGGGCTACATCGTTTTTGCCTTCGGCAAACATGTGATAGGTATCGCCTACCTTTATTACCATCATGTCCTCGGTCCAACTCTCATTAAAAACGGGGTTACTTTTATGGCGCTTCCAGGTAATACCGTCCAAAGAGGTGGCATAACCAAGGGAAAGCGATTCCTTTTCCGTTTGAAAGCCCGTATACCACATATGGTAGGTATCCTCTTCCTTTAGGATATACCCGCGTTCACGAATTTTTTGGTCCCAAGTATCCGAACCTGTACCGGTAAAAATTGGATTCTCTGCTGAGGTTTGAAATTGTGTTAATTCGGAAGGAAAGGGTACGGAATCTTTGGGTGTAATAATGGCAACTTGCTCTATGGTCACATTTTCCCCGGTTTTTTGGTGTTTTTTACAAGCAAGAAGCAATATTGTAGAGGATATAAGAAGAAGGAGGTATGTTTTCATGGTCCGGTTATTATTAGTATAGAGGGTTTGCTGTGTTTTTTTGGAACAAGTAAGATAATAATTCCTTTTTATGCGCTGTTGATTAATGGCAAAAAATAGACTGTCCAAATGATAGAGCGTGTGAGGGATAGCAGTGAAAAGCCCGCAGGCAAAAGCCGAGGACTTGTAACGGATAGCCCGTCCCGCTAGGGACACACCCAAACATTTTACTCACTAAGAGGGATTTGAATGCTCCGACGCTTGCCCGTTCCGTTAAGGCGGTCGTTGAAATGTTAACAGTAGTTTCCTTCCAATGCCTCATTGGCCTGCCTTTGTCGGCAGACAGGCTTGCCCTGAGGTAATTGACTTAATGGTTAAAATTGTAACAGTTTTTGATAGAATTTGCCAGATAATGTAGTTTCATGTGTGTTATCTTGCTGTTGGTCCAAACCGTTGATTATATGTTGTTTCAGCCGTGTTTTGACCTCGGGAATATTCCATTGAATAAAAGGGCTGGAAAAGAACTTTAACCCGAAATTTTTTTGTGTACAACCATAGAAGGTTACAAATCCGTAAAAATGAAATTGGCCACCGTATTGATATTCCTCTTTTTTATTACGCAGTTTGCCTTTGCGCAACGCCCTGCCCAGGGTCCTATGTCCAAAAAGCGGTTTAATCCGGAGAAAGTGGGATATAAATTGATATGGGAAGATCAGTTTAAGGGCAAATCTTTGGATACTACAAAATGGGCCGTGAGAGGAGTGGGACCAAGGGCCATAGCTTATGTGTCCGAGGAGGCTGTAAAAGTGGAAAACGGGTATTTAAAATTATATGCCCTTAAAAAGGGAGACTCCCTTTTGGGCAGTGCTGTAGGTACCCAAGGTAAGTTTATGTCCAAATATGGCTATTATGAATGTAGGGCCAAATTGCAAAAGTCAGAGGGTGTATGGGCTGCTTTTTGGATGCAGTCTCCAGGAATTAGCAAGGGGGAGGATCCGTCCAAATTTGGGGCGGAAATAGATATAATGGAGTTTTTTAAAAAATTGGGGACCGATATAGTTTCCCATAATGTGCATTGGGCCTACGGACCCAATCAACAATCTACCAAGGGTATGCAGAGTTATCGCAGAGGGGTAAGTTTGGGGTTTCATACTTTTGGTTTGGAATGGTTCCCGGACAAGTATATTTTTTATGTGGACGGGTTTAAGTATTACGAAGTTACTACCGGTATATCCAATATTGAGGAATATATGATCTTGAGCATGGAATACCCAGGCAAAAAGGAGGAGATATTAAGAACCATTTTTCCAGATGTTTTTATGGTCGACTATGTTAAGGTTTACCAAAAGAAGGAAGGCTATTAAGTATGACCAAATGAGTTTAATTAAATTTGCAAATTATCATAACCCTAAGTTTTTAATATTGAATAAGAACCCATGAAAATAGCCCTACTACAAGAGTCAGACGTAAATCCTGATATGGAGCAACAACTGGCCGGATTGTTCCGCCAGTTAAATGCCGATATAAAACAGATAGACCTTAAGCAGGTACTTGATCCGGACAACCCGATTAGTCTGGTGTATTGCAAGGAAAACAATAAAGTATTGGGAATGGCTTTAATGTGCACCTATACCGTTATATCCGGCATTAAGGGCTGGGTTGAGGATGTGGTTGTAGATGTGGAGCACCGGGGCCAGGGCATTGGCAGAAAACTAATGGAAAAATTGGTGGAATTGGGTAAGGAAAATGGCCTTACCGAAATCCTTCTTTTTAGCGCAGATAAGCGAATTGAAGCCATTAATCTGTATAAAAGTTTGGGCTTTAAGGAAAAAGAAAGCCGTATTTATGTCCTTAAAACCGAGGCTTTGATCAAGAAAGGCTAAACTGCGCTGGATAACAAAAAATAGACAATTGCACTTATTAGGGCTGCTATAGGTAATGTCAGTATCCAAGAAAGTACAATATTGCGGACTACTTTTATATCTGACTTTTTGGTTACACTACCAATTCCAAAAATTGAGCCTACTGAAACATGGGTCGTAGAAACGGGAAGGCCATGTATACTTGCGGTGGTTACCAAAAGACCTGTAATAAGGTTGGCCGTAAATCCTTGCCCATGATTCATTGGCGTTATTTTTTTGCTTACGGTTTCGCCAACTTTTTTTGCGTTCAATAGCCCCCCAATTGCCATTGCCAAGGCCACGGCAACCATGCCCCATTCTATAGATAGGGTGTTTATTACAATGAGCAAACCTACCAATTTAGGGGTGTCGTTCAACCCTCTGGCAAAACTAACTACCCCTGCACTTAAAAAATGGGCAGCATCCAATAGTTTTTGGGCATTTAAACCCAAAAAGGCTCCTTGATACCGTTCAATGCATTTTTGTTCTTTATCTATATTAATAGATTTGTATGAGGTAATGGAGTTAGATACAGGATTTACCTTGTTCAAATTGTTTACAATAGGTACGTATTCTTGGCCAATGCAAATGCAGATTTGTTTGTTGACTCCAAAGAAAACACGTAATCGTCTAAAAAGGAGATAGACTACTATACTGGCGATGGCAGCCATCAATGGACTCAAAATTAGGGGCATTATAAATGTGCTACCTAGCAGACTAAAATTAAATGTACTTCCCACAGCCACTATTCCACTACCGAAAAGTCCACCTACCAAACTATGCGTAGTTGAAATAGGCATCCCTATTTTTGTGGCCAAGAACACCGTTATTCCCGCGCCTAGGGCTATTGAGACTGCAAATTCAGGGGTCTGTATCAAAGCATCCGGGACCAAGCCCTTGCCTGAGAAGTTTTTGACCAGGGAACTAGCTAAGAAAATCGCGGTAACAGAACCAAGAAATGTCGTTAGTGTTGCCCAATTTATGGCCCGACTGTAATTTGTGGTTCCACTGCCAAAGAGGGTGGCCACACCTTTAAAATTATCATTGGCCCCGTTGCTATATGCCAGAAAGCATGCCACTACAAAAAGAAGTACAAAAATCATAGATAATAATCTTAGGGTATAGGAATAATTGAATCCGCCGGCATAAATAAATAGACGGTGGGGATTTGCATTAATTACATGAATAATCTTAAAATATAAAGTTGTGTTGCCATAACGGAGTCAATAGGAAAGGCTTTTTTACCATTTAAGACACTAGCTATTTTACAGAGGAAGTATTTATTAAAGCAGTGGGCTCCGAGAACGTGGTATCAGATCATGGAACATAGTAACTTCTTCAGTGTAGGGTGGAATCAAATTACAGGAATTTAATCCTTATTTTATAAACTTTTCATTTTCAAGGGGCCAGGGTTTTTAATTAGGGTTAAAATTGTAACAGTATTTGAGAAAATCTTAGATATTATGTTTACGGATATGTTCTATATTGCTGTATCCCTATGATTGTTGTACTTAGGTGTATAATAATGTTGTTGTAATAACTCCGGCTACGGAGGATTTTTTATGGATAAAATAGTCAATGTAAAAATCTAATAATCAATAATTATGAAGAAGAAAAAATCTAAAAAGGCTGTGGATTCGCGCAGATCATTTATTAAAAAGGGTGCTATGGCATCCTCCATCTTTTTTGTGCCTAGGCATGTTCTTGGGGGTGTTGGGTATACTGCTCCCAGTGACCGATTGAATATTGCGGCCATAGGTGCGGGGGGAAAAGGTGCCAGTGATATTCGTAATGCTTCCGTAGGAGGTAGGGAAAAAGTGGTTGCCTTATGTGATGTGGACTTCTCCGGATCGGCAAAAAAATCAGTTGAACTTTTCCCAAAAGCCAAGCTTTATGCAGATTTTAGGGAGATGTTGGACAAAGAAAAGGGGATCGATGCCGTTACCATTTCCACCCCGGATCACGTTCATGGACCGGCAGCTGCATATGCCATGGAGCGGGGGGTACATGTATATGTACAAAAACCTATGACACACAATATACGGGAGGCGAGAATGCTGACCGAGATGGCTAGAAGCAAAAAAATAGTGACCCAAATGGGGAACCAGGGAGGTTCCAATCCGTTATTGGGCATGGTTCAAAAATGGGTAGATTCTGGGGACCTTGGTAAGATATCCAAGGTACAGGTATGGACCAATAGGCCAGTTTGGCCACAGGGAGGAGCATTTCCTAAGCCAGATCCGAGTGCCAAACCAAAGGACCTTAACTGGGACTTATGGCTAGGGCCATCGGAATTTAAGCCATACACCCCTAATTTGCATCCGTTTGGATGGAGAGGATGGTGGGAATACGGTACAGGGGCTTTGGGAGATGTAGGATGTCATTTGATCGATATTCCTTTTAGAACCTTGGGGCTTAAATATCCAACAGATGCGGAATGTAGCGTGGGGGCGGTATATACCAATATGTGGAATGCAGATTATCATCCAGAAGGATGTCCGGCTTCATCATTTATAACATTACACTTTGGAGCTACGGAAAAGAGTCAATCACCAATAGAAATGACCTGGAGCGATGGAGGTATAAGACCTGCACACCCAGAAATTATCCCGGCTGATCACGAAATTGGAGGTAATGGAAGTCAGAACGGGGTATTGATCATAGGTGAAAAGGGAATTATTTCTACCAATATCAACGATAGTTCCCCTTTGATGCCAAAATTGTATATGAACGATGGCTCAACGGATTTTGGTCCGGAAGTGGAACCAAATGATGAACCCGAATACGGACATCAACGTCTATGGATAGATGCCTGTAAGGCCGGTTTTGGCAGCAAGGAACATCTTGGGCTAACATCTTCCTTTGACTATGCAGGTCCTATGACAGAGACTGTTCTAATGGGGAACCTTGCCATTCGTAGCTATTTGTTGCAAAGAGAAAATGAGAAAGGCAAGATGGAGTTCTTTGCCCGTAAGAAATTGCTTTGGGACGGAGAGAATATGCGTATTACCAACCTTGAGGAGGCAAACCAGTTTGTAACGAGAAATTACAGACCTGGCTTTGTAGTATAAGTTGGAATAACACGGAATTAAACACCCTTAAAACCGCAACTTATAAGGTTTTAAGGGTGTTTTATATTTTATAATTAACTAAAATTTTTAATCCCATACGGATTGGCGGCATAACGGCTTTAGGTATTTTGCTATATTTGGCCCTTAAAAAAGATTAACTATGAAGAACACACTTTTTGTTTTGGCCTTAATGCTTTTTATTTCTTGTTCTAACGACAAGAAAACAGAGGAGGACATTGATTATGTTGCCAAGAACGAGGCGGATATCCAGGCCTATGTTGAGGAGAACAACTTAACCGCCATAAGAAGTAATTCAGGACTTTATTACGTAATTGAAGAAGAAGGGACGGGAGCACAGGCAGTGGCCAGTTCCAATGTAACTGTGGCCTATAAAGGGTATTTTCTTAATGGATCGGTCTTCGATCAAAGTGATGAAGAGGGTATTACTATTGGCTTAAACCAGGTAATAGCAGGTTGGACAGAGGGCATTGCCTATTTTAAGGAAGGTGGTAATGGAATACTTTTGGTGCCTGCCCATTTGGGTTACGGTAGCAGGGATTATAGTGGGATTCCTGGTGGATCCGTACTTGTTTTTGAGGTCACTTTGATTTCTGTGAATTAATCGACACCTAGTTTTTTGCTTTTCCTTTGGCTTGTGGCCAGTTGTATGAATAATTACAAAAACCGACCGAAAGGTTGGTTTTTGTTTGTTGTCGATGCTGGAATATTGATAGGTTGGCAGATTATGTGTATAATTCGCCGATGATTTACCTGCTTCAGAGCTGTAATCAGCTCAATATGATATTAAACCGACCAACTGGTTTGTAAACGAACCGCAGAAAAGAAATAATTCTTTCCTATATCTCTCCATAAAAGTGGATACTTACTTAAAATTCTTCTTCATTATCCATCATGTCCTTATATTTAGAGTTTCGAAATAATCCCTGGATAGTTAAAGCATCCCTGTCTAAAAAGTTTGCCGAAAAGTGAAGCTAAAACGGAGAAGAAAACTCATTACTTATCTGAATATTTTGGACCAGCCTATTCGGTTTAATCCTTTTGTATTCAGTCGCACCTTTTTATTATGGGCATTCCTCGGTTTATTAGGGGGATTGATTGCTGGCTTATATTGGATTGTGCTGGAATTCTTGACCCACAAAATGGCATTTTTTGCAGGTTGGCAGGTAATCCCCCTTATGTCGATCGCTGGTTTATTGGCCGGTTTGGTGATTCATTTTATTGGTGATCCTGGTGAAATCCACCTCATTGTAAACAACATTCGTTTTAATAAGGGGAAGTTAGATCCCAAGAATAATCCATCAATGATATTATCGTCCTTGCTTTGTGTAGCCTCTGGCGGTAGTCTGGGCCCAGAAGCCCCTTTGGTGCAGGTTACCGGGTCAACGGGTACTTGGCTTGGAAAAATATTCCGGTTAAAGGGCGAAGAATTACGTTCCTTGAGTATTGCGGGCATGGCTTCGGGTTTTACGGCCTTGTTTGGCGCCCCATTGGGAGGCAGTTTATTCTCTCTGGAAATTCTGCACCATAAACATGCTGTAGAATACTATAAGGCTATTATTCCTGCCTTGGTAGCAAGTAGTTTTAGTTACGTGGTTTTCGCTTTGGTCATTCATTTGGGCATTGGTCCTATTTGGAATTTATCCGAATATGAATATTCAGGCGTGTTCGATTTCCTCTATGCCGTAATATTTGCCGTAGGTGGCACTCTTGTGGCTTGGGGATTTATATACTGCACCAAATTCTTTAAAATGATTTTTGAAAAGCGACCGATTCCTATTTATTTAAAAACTTTGATTGGGGGATTGCTTTTAGGGATTATAGCCTATTTTTTTCCTTTGACGAGATATTTTGGCCATCATGAAATTAATGAACTGCTTACTCAGGATCTATCACTGAATGCGCTTGTGGCGATTTTGGTTTTTAAAATTGTAGCTATTGCCATTACTGTTACCTCTGGTTGGCGGGGTGGTTTTATTATACCCTTGTTTTTTGTTGGGGTTAGTTTAGGAATGATACTTTCTATTTTATTCCCTTCCATTAATCCAATTTTGGCTATAATAAGTTGTATGGCGGCCATAAATGCCTGTGTCACCAGAACACCTATGAGTACGACTATTCTTTTGGCTACTTTAACCGGGTTTGGGTATTTTATCCCTATACTCTTTGCTAGTTTAACGGGATATTTTTTGGCTCCTAGAATACCATTTATAGGTTCACAAATGGAATAATAAATTAAGTGATTGTGTAAAATGGGATTGAACATAGAGCCTCGAATTGAAGAGATATCGAAAAAAAAATTGATCGGTAACCGATTGGTCATGAGCTTATCGGAGGATAGGACGAAGGAACTTTGGCGGGGATTTATGACCAGAAGAAAGGAAATTGGGAATCCTGTGACCACCGATTTGATAAGTATGCAGGTATATGACCGGCTGTTGAGTTTTTCGGAATTTAATGATACCACCCAATTTGAAAAGTGGGCCGTTGTTGAGGTGGAGGATTATAAGGACTTGCCAAATGATATGGAGTCCTATACCTTGTTAGGAGGGTTATATGCCGTATTTGTTCATAAGGGTTTACCTAGTGACTTTCCAAAAATGGCACAGTATATTTATGGGGAATGGTTGCCAAAATCGGATTACGAGTTGGATCATAGGGAGCATTTCGAGATTATGGGCGATAAATACAGGAATAACGACTTAAATTCGGAAGAAGAGGTCTGGGTGCCCATTAAAAGAAAAAATTAAGAATAGGTAGATATGGAAAAAAAGTCGTTTTTAGGTTTATGGGCAATAATTTTGCTATTTCAATTTTCACTTGCCCAGGAGGACACTGCTATTTCTTGGTGGAATCCTGCAGATTCCAATTCCCTGGTCGTTGAAGGGCAAGCTTGGCCAGATCAGGTGGCTTCACGGTACCACAGATTGCCAAAGCAGGCCGAGGGAAAAGTTCGGGCTGCTGTTTGGAACCTATCCAAACATTCAGCAGGCCTGTCTTTACGGTTTAGAAGTGACGCCGAATCTATTACGGTTCGCTATAAGGTGAAAGGAAATCATGCCATGCCCCATATGCCAGCAACCGGGGTTAGTGGGGTGGATCTATATGCCAAGACCAGTGATGGGGATTGGAGATGGTACAGAGGAAAGTATTCCTTTGCCGATACCGTACAATATCGCTATTCCAACATTGACCCAAAAGAGGAATACCATACTAAGGGTAGGGAGTATCAGTTGTATTTGCCTTTGTACAATGAAGTGGAGTGGTTGGAAATTGGAGTACCAGTGGAGGCTGTTTTGGAACCTTTGCCATTAAGAAGGGAGAAACCTGTGGTAGTTTATGGCACCTCCATTGCACATGGGGCCTGCGCCTCTCGCCCAGGAATGGCATGGACCTCTATCTTGGGAAGAAAATTGGATAGACCACTTATTAATTTAGCCTTTTCGGGAAATGGTAGAATGGAGGAAGAGGTAATTAATTTTATTACGGAAATTGATGCCAAAATCTATGTGTTGGATTGTTTGCCGAATTTGGGCGCCACCAAAGATCGTTCGTTGGACGAGGTACGGCAACTTCTTATTTCCGGGGTGAAACAGTTAAGGACAAGGCGTCCCTCAGCGCCAATTTTGTTGGTGGAGCACGACGGTTATTCTGATGGTGCCGTAGACAGTGAACGTTTTAAAACCTATACCGATTTAAATAGAATTACCAAGGAGGCATTTGCTCAATTGGAGGACGAGGGTATAAAGGATATTCATTTATTGACCAAGGAAGAATTGAATCTGTCCATGGAGAGTTTTGTAGATGGTACCCATCCCACCGATTTGGGGATGATGGAATATGCCGTGGCATATGAAAAAGCCTTACGCGAGATCTTGAAGGAGCCTATAGGGGGTATATCCACAACTATTCCGGTAACCCAAGCCAGGGAGCCCGAAATGTACCCTTGGGAAGGCCGTCATCAGGAATTGTTAAAAATGAATCGGGAAAGTGCCCCAAAAATATGTTTTTTCGGAAATAGTATAACCCATTATTGGGGAGGTAGCCCAAAAGCCTCTTTAAGCAATGGAGCCGATTCCTGGAAGGCCAATTTGGACGAATTGCAGGTACGCAATTTTGGGTTTGGTTGGGATAGGGTAGAAAACGTGCTCTGGAGAATATATCACGATGAATTGGATGGCTTTGAAGCTGAGCAAATAGTCCTGATGATCGGCACCAACAATGAACACCTCAATACGGATGAAGAGATTCTCAGTGGATTGGAAATGGTAATCAGTGCCATAAAGGAAAGACAGCCTAATGCGCGACTGTTATTGCTGGGGTTGTTTCCCAGGGTGAACAAGGAGGAACGTATGAGGATTTTAAACACGGGAATAGCTGCATTGGCAACCTCTAAAAATGTGGATTATGCAGATATTGGCGGGGTGCTATTGGGCAAGGATCAGAAAATAGATGCCAGTCTTTTCTCGGATGGTTTGCATCCCAATGCAAAAGGATACCGAAAAGTAGGCAAATTATTAAAACAAACCTTGGAGAAAAATGCGAATTAGAAATTTGAAAAGAACCGTTCCCATCTTATTGAGCATATTGTCATTATCCTGTAATTTAAAGACCGACGGAAACTCCTTAAATGCCACTTTGGAAAAGGAGGAAATGAAGGAAGCTAAAAAATCTTCCAAGGCACCCATTATGGGTTGGGCCAGTTGGAACAATTATAGGGTGAATATTAATGAAGAGATTATAAAATCCCAGGCAGATGCCATGGTGTCCTCAGGTTTAAAGGATGCCGGTTATTCCTTCATCAATATAGACGATGGCTTTTATGGGGGACGGGATGAAAATGGAAACCTCTTGGTGCATAAGGAACGCTTTCCTTCCGGAATGAAATCATTGGCAGAATATATTCATGCAAAAGGGCTAAAAGCAGGAATCTATTCCGATGCGGGGATCAATACCTGTGCCTCCTATTGGGATAAAGACACCATTGGCTCCGGAATGGGGCTTTATGGACATGATCGGAAGGACTTGACCTTATATCTTAAGGAATGGAAATATGACTTTATTAAAGTGGATTGGTGCGGCGGAGAATGGTTGGGATTGGACGAGGAAATCAGATATTCAGAGATTGGAAAGATAATAAGGGAGATTAACCCCAATACAGTTTTCAATGTATGTAGATGGAAGTTTCCAGGTAAATGGGTAACACAGATAGCAGATTCATGGAGAATTTCCGGAGATATCAGCAATAGGTTCGAATCTATTCTTAGGATAATTGATTTAAATGCCGATTTGTGGACCTACAGTTCTGCCGGACATTATAATGATATGGATATGCTTCAAGTTGGAAGAGGAATGACCCTGGAGGAGGATAGGACCCATTTTTCCATGTGGTGCTTAATGCATTCCCCACTTTTGTTGGGCAATGATCTAACTACTATGTCCAATGAAACATTGAAACTGGTGGGTAATAGTGAAATGATAGCGCTCAATCAAAGTCCCTATGTTTATCAGGCAAGGCGTTTGGTAGATTATGGGGAATTAGAGGTTTGGGCAAAACCACTTATAGATACTATGAGCGGCGAAATAGCCGTAGGATTGCTTAATAGGTCCAATAGCCCGGCGAACATAACTTTTAACCTATCGGATATAGGAATTAAGGCTTCTGAAGGATATACCATTCGGGATATATGGGCCGATAAAGACTATAAAACCGCCACGGAAGAAACAATTCAGATGGAAGTTCCCAGCCACGGGATTGTGGTTCTAAAGATTAAAGGTGAGGCCGTTCCCTTTAACATTTTCCAGTTCAAGGAAAATAATTGGTAGCCTTATAAGGGTCGTGCCACCATAATCCCCGTATTACTTTTTATGCCCTTTAGGTATTCGGCTAAGGGTAGTTTGGAAACTTCTACCTCCATGGATCCTGTGGAAGCGTGCAACAGATGTATTCTGCCATCGGCTTCCCGACTTGCAATTCCAGTATGTGTAATATCTAGTCCTTTAATGGAAGTGGTCAGCGCAATTATATCGCCAGTTTGAATTAAATGCTCATTAGCTTTTATTTGATCCTGAGGAAGGATACAGATGGACTGCAATTTCAGAAATTCCTCTGAAGCCTGTATTTTTTTATAATTTTCATCATCTTTGAGAAATGGATACAGTTCTCTATGTGTGCTCATAAAATTGATGGCCTTACTACTTACCACACCTCCAATTTCCGAGGTCATATCCTTTAATAAGCCCTTATGCTCATTGTTGGCGATCCATTCTGAAAAATAATGCAGCCGTGACGGGTAACCATTGAGCTCTCCATTTTTATACCGAATGGTTTCTAAATGGTCTAAAAAGCTATCAAAGTCCTTTTCGTTGTTTTGTAACATTAGACTAAAAGCCAAAACATTCTCTACAAAGGTAGTGCAGTCCAACCCCTGAAAGTTAATGACCAAGGATTCAGTTTCTCCTATTTCCAGAGTTTTGGCCACATAGGGAGTTCCGATAAACGTTTTGCCCACTGCAACCATAGTTGTTCCAATATCTTCAGTATTAATATTAGAAATTGTCTTTATTTTGGTGTTAAAGGCTTCCCTATCCTGAGGAGAACAAATTAGATTTTGGGCAGATCCATGGGGAATAAGGCAGAGGAACAAGAGACTAAGGAAAATAGTTTTCATTTAAATGGATAATTTAAATTTTATTAAATAACTGTTTGTATATAAATTAGTTAAAATATATTGTACTTAACGGGTTTAAATTTTTATGTCTTTCAGGGTATCTGATTTTGGTAGAAATATTTTCTTTTAGCAGGATTATATTAGGCGTCTGGTTTCCTTTGTAAAATTCAATAATGAAATTAATTAAAATCTACCATGATTCGTCTTCCATTAAACTTCATTGGCTATAAAATATGCATTTTTGTGGTTGTTGGTTTCTATAATGGTTAATGTTGACTCTATCTGGATAATAGCAACCTTTCTAATGGGAAAATCCGGTATATCCTGATGGATTGTTCACTATGGCACGTTGCCTGTCTTTTAAATTATACTCTTCGGTCGTTAATTGTAACATTTCTTCTTCTGTATTAATATCGGTAATGTTGAACCCTTTGTTAATGTAGTAGGGTTTGCTCTGAATATGATCAGTATCTGTGAATACTAACATGAACATTTTTAAATTGTTACTATAGCTTTCCCTATCTTTTACTTTAAAGTAGTAACTATGATAATTTGTGGATGGATAATACATTTTTTGGTCCTTGACGAATTCAATGGAATGCTGTTCAGGGTTTAATTCCAGGGTATTGTGTAGAATGGATTCTGCAATGGCTTTTTGGTTTCTATAATTGGAAGGGAAAAAATTGAGTTTTCCAATTTGTTGTAATTTTTTAAATAGCAGTAAACGGGTTTCTGGATTCTCGGACAGGGAGATTATTAAACTTTTCGGTATTTTATTTTCCCCGCCAATTGGATTTTCTTCATTTTTTACCAGCAGCGAAATATATGAAGTTTGGATTTGTGGATCGTTTACCGTGGATAAACGTTGAAAGAACATAGCTACTTCCGTTTCTTTGATGAATGGGTAAAGTAGCACTGCATAATCTTCCAGGATATCGTAATAGTTATCACGTGGGCTGCTTGGGGACTCCTCGTTCAATTGGTCCATAGAAAGGCCAAGTTGCCGTTTTAATTGGATCTTCGCATCATTTAAAATCTGGTTCTTGTATTTCTTGTAACTCTTGGGTTTGATCAATCCACGTGCTTTAAGCTTTGCAAGCATTGAGAAAATTGGGGATTTATATTCTTCAATGGCACTGTAGTCCAATATTTCGGGGAATAATTTGCGGGCAAGGGGCAGGCTATCCAAATAGGGCTGGAATATATTTTGAATCTCCTGTTTGCTGGATACTAGGGGCAAATCGGTGGACATAAGGCGCAAGAGCAGTTCTAATGAACTTTCATTTTGTTTTTTGCTTATGGCCTGTAGGATTTTCGTTTGCGCTTTGGAGTTGTTGTAAGACCTTTCGTAGTAGTTGTCAAAAAAGTTGGTAGCATCCACGTCTGGCATTTCGGCCAGTTTCTGGATTATATGAGCCTGTAGGTATTTTTGATTGTCTTTAAAGTCGAACTCCGATATATAGTATTTAAGGGAATCGGCATGTTTTTTATTAAATTTTAAAAACGTATACCCGTCATGGACTATACTGTCGTTCTGTCTGATAGCCTTGAAAAAATCGGAGGTTTTATCACTTAAGATAGAGGAACCGACCACGGTATCGTAGGGTGTGAAATTGTAAAAGAAATCCGTGACGAATTTACTTGGTGGTCTAACAGTGTCTATTAATGCCTTTATTTCGTAAAGCAATCCCCCCTTAACGATGTTTTTTATCAGTATTCCTCTAGTACTTGCCGTATCTGTCAGGGTTAGGTTTAGTTCATGATATTTTTCATTGTACGGGGGGCGTTCCTCCCTAATAATGTTAAAAGTATTCTGACGGTACAATTTTCTCCTGAGCAGCCAAACGGAATCTATATTGGGAAACATTAGAAAATCATGGGCCTTGTTTACAGTTACCAAGATGGCCTCATTATTTTTGTCCTGATAAACAGATTTCTTGGTGTAGGCGTTGTAGGGTTTGGGTTTCTTGTGCCTTTCGTAATAATTATTACTGTTTTCTACAAATTTTGGTGGATCAACGGGACTAATCGTAGAAAAAAACATAGCGGTATCCTGTATTTTTGTAAACTCTTCGGTATAATTGGGTTCCCTGATCTTAAATGAATCGAAATAGTGCTGGGCCTCGGTACTGTCTTTGGTTACAGTGCCCAAGAGATAATAGTTGTTTCCCCAAATAATGGTCTTTAAATAAAGTTTTTGTAAACCGCTGGGATCGAACTTGGCAGAAGAGGTCAGGCTTTGGTCATCGAAAGCACCATATTCGGGATCCAATTTAAGATCTTGATAAAATCTGGATTGAATTTGTTTTAGCTCAAAGGTGTCTTGCTCAATAAAATTGAAATCGTTGAGGGTGGCTTTTTTTAGAAAGAAATAGGAGGAGGTTTCTGGATTCACTGCCTCAATAAAGCGATTGCCTTTTCTTTTGCGATTGGTAAAATTGTAAATCCCAGGCATTTCAACTTCGAAGTCATCGAATTCCGAAAAAAGTACCGTTCGTTTTTTTTCTAATGATTTGAAGCTGATGCTGTTAAAAATTGTATCCGAATGTTTTACCACATAATCCCCTTGGCCGCTCATTTTAAAAATTAGTATTTCCAAAGGGGTAATGTAGATATGATACCTCTGAAAATCACCGTTTTTCAATTGATTTTTTATGTCCAGACCGGGATATGTCCCGTTTTCTATTTTCGTCTTTTCAAGGATCTTTCCGGGAATATTTTCGAACAGTAGTTTGTCCACATCATCCATGGAGTAGGTGTAGTCCTTTTTTAAATAGGTAAAAGTGGGAATGCGGTTCACCATGAGGTAGCTGCCATTGGCCAAATCGGGTGAAATATAGGTGGTATTGGTATATTCTGCTATTGGATATAGCTGGTTGGGCAAAAGAAGGCTAAAAAGGCCATCATCAGGAGTTCTCTTACTATAAACATTACTGAGAGTTTTGGCTTCCAAAGAATCTTTTAAGGCCCGTCCTTTGTTTGAAAATCGGGAGGAGAGTGCCTTAACTTCGTATCCCTTGTTTCTAAGGAGTTGAATTACCCCATTTTTTCCAGGGAGGTGGGCTGCCCCAATCCCCGCAAATACTGTGGCCGTATGCATTAAGGAATCCAACCGTGCCGTCATATTTTTGTTACGGGCATAAAGCATGTTCTCCAAATAATACTCGGTATACATGGCCTGGTCAAGGGAATCGATAAGATTGATATTGCGCTCCCTATAGGCATCCTGCAAAAGAGACATTACATCTTGGGTCTGCATCTTTTTTTGAAGCCATTCGTCCGGTTTGGGTTTCATGGCATTCATGTTGGCCCTGCCCACCAGGGCAGTGGATTCCTCCAGGTCCTCCAGAGCCCTAATAGGCTTTGAATATTTTTTCCCCGCCTGGTAAATGAACATGTCCAGATAGGTTTCTTCCTCAAAGTTTTGGGAACTTTCATTGGTTCGGTAAAGGATATTGTTTACAAGACGATCATCCAAAGAAAGGTATGAGGACACTATTTCCTTGGTAGGGTTTTTTATGGAAAAGGGATAGATATAAAAACCTTTGGTCACAAATCCGGTGCCATAGCCTATACTGCTACCACGCATTTTGCCGTAATCTTCCAACCAGGTATCCGGATCGGATTCCAAGGCCACTATTTCACTTTTGTCCAAGGCTTCGTAAAAAACATCGTCCAACCTAAAGGCAATTTTTTGGCTTACATGCATGGTTCCGTATAAATAGGACGATTCCTTTAGGTTATTCCCGGATATTTCCCAAAGAAGACTGTTCTCCTCCTGGGCAAAAATTCCCTGGGAAATCATAAGAAATAGAAAACCTAAGTAAATACGCATACCAGAATCCAAATTTTAGTTAAAAATGCTTCAAAAAACATTAGGAATAAAAGCTTAGGGCATAATTAACGTTTTATTTGTATTCAACTACCATGTTTCATGCCACACCTTATGCAAGGTGGTCTATTTTTGGAAAGGTTTGGTTGTAAGGTCGTCCTTAAGGTACAAACGTGTATGTGGCAGACTTTCCGGATAATTTTCTTGTAAAAAACCAATCAGTTTTTCCCTTACCAAAACCCTTAAATCCCATGCAGTGGCCGAGTCAACAGCACTCATTAACGCTCTGATTTCTACACTCTGGGCCTTGGCATCCGTCACCTGTAGTACATTTACTTTTCCATCCCATAGATCTGTGGAAGATAGAACCCTAGTGAGTTCTTCCCTTAGTTTATCGAAGGGAACTCGATAATCCGTATGTATAAAAACGGTTCCCATTATATCTGCGGATGTTTTGGTCCAATTCTGAAAAGGCTTCTCTATAAAATAGGTCGTTGGGACTATAAGTCTCCTTTTGTCCCAAATTTTTATCACTACATAAGTCAGGGTAATCTCTTCTATGCGGCCCCACTCACCCTCTACAATCACTACGTCGTCAAACTTTATAGGTTGGGTAAAGGCTATCTGTATACCGGCCAGTATACTTCCAATTAGTTTTTGTGCGGAAAAACCTATGATAATACCCGCTACCCCTGCAGAGGCAAAAAGACTTACCCCAACTTCCCGGATACTTTCGAAACTCATTAAAGCTGCACCCAAGGCCAATACCACTACTACTACAATGAAAATTCGTTCTAGAATATTGAATTGGGTGTAAATTTTCCGAGCTTTTAAATTGTCGGATGTTTCTACATCATAGTTCTTGATAATTAAATTTTTGGCCACCTTTAAAGCCACCAAAATCAACCAGGTTATCGAAAAAATGATTAGCAGAGTGCTAGACTTTTTTATAACAAAGCTATAGTCGTTTAGGTACAATAGGGTATGAAGCGATTTTGAACGAATTAAAAAGGACAGGAAGAGTATGAAAAGTGGCACACTTACTCTTTTCATGGCATCCTTGGGGATGAGATATTTTGGATTACTTCCCAGTTTGCGCAAAGTAAAATAAGTGCTGATGTAAAGAATAGCCAGAAGGATAAAAGTGCCCGTAGCGTAAAGGAGGGTTTGGTTGTCTATGTTTCGAAATATGTTTTCCATAAAGATCTGGCTTAAGTTCAAAAAGGACTTTAACTTACTAAAATCTATTCAATATAAAAATTTCGGGACAGTATAATACTCCTATTAACTTTAAACAACCTCTAAAGGGACTTATTAAAAGCTGGGAGGTTCCCAATTAATAAGCAAACCTGGGGCATTGGAAATAAAATACTACACGGTATTAAAAAAGGTATTATATGCCCATGTCCTATAAATTGGTCCTGTCTATGTAGGTATAGATAAACTATTTATAGGAATTAAATTATAGTTGCTCTGCATGTGTTATTTTTGTTGCACAGGTAAATTGATAAAAAAGGAAGAATGAAAGGAGTTTTGTTGGTAAACTTAGGTTCCCCGGATAGTCCCACAGCTAAGGATGTTAAACCTTATTTGGATGAATTTTTAATGGACGAAAGGGTTATAGATGTCCCCAATTGGTTAAGGAATATTATAGTGCGGGGGATTATTCTACAGACTAGACCTAAAAAATCGGCCGAAGCCTATCAAAAGATATGGTGGGAAGAGGGATCTCCCTTAATAGTGATCTCCGAACGATTTGCCGATAAGGTAAAAAAGCAAAGCGAAATTCCGGTAGCCTTGGGGATGCGTTATGGGAGTATGACGATTAAGAACGCCTTGGTGGAGCTGTCCGAAAAAGGGGTGGACGAGGTGCTGTTGGTGCCATTATATCCACATTATGCTATGTCTTCCTATGAAACCGTGGTGGTAAAGGCCATGGAGGTAAAGGATGAATTTTTCCCTAAGATTAAAATAACGACGCTTCCGGCGTTCTATAATAACAAGGATTATATTGAGGTACTTTCAGAAAGTATTGCAGCAGGGTTGAAAGGTTTTGAATACGATCATATTTTGTTTTCATATCACGGTATTCCCGAAAGGCATATTAGAAAGTCCGACCCCACAAAATTTCATTGCAAGATAGATGAAAGTTGTTGCAAGACCAATTCCGTGGCGCACCATACCTGCTATCGACATCAGTGTTATGAGATGACCGAGAAAGTAAAGGAGAAACTTGGTCTTTCCAATGATAAGGTGAGTCTTTCCTTTCAGTCCCGCCTGCCAAATGATCCCTGGTTAAAGCCCTATACCGACTTTGAATTTGAGCGTTTTGGGAAAGAGGGTATTAAGCGTTTGGTGGTAATTACCCCGGCCTTTGTTGCGGATTGTCTGGAAACCTTGGAGGAGATTGCCATGGAAGGAAAACATCAGTTCCAGGAAGCTGGTGGGGAAGATTACAAACATATTCCCTGTCTCAACGATAACGAGGCATGGGTGAATTTAATGGTGAAATGGATCGGGGATTGGCAGACTAAGGAAACACTTCCTGCGTAATGGCCAGGGTTTCCTCAGAACAGTTGGGCAGTGAACCTATAGGGAAATTGCTGGTAAAACAGGCGGTACCAGCTTCTATAGGCATTTTGGTCATGTCACTTAACGTTCTGGTCGATTCTATTTTTGTTGGCAACTGGATCGGATCTATTGCTATAGCGGCTATCAATGTAGTACTTCCGGTTTCCTTTTTTATAGCGGCCCTCGGTATGGCCATTGGTATCGGAGGTTCCAGCATTATTTCTCGTGCCTTGGGCGGAAGTAATAAGGAAAAGGCCCTAAAGACCTTTGGAAATCAAATTAGCTTAACTCTTCTGGTCACCATTGTTATGGTGATATTGGGCCTGTATTATGTAAATAGTCTTATTCCGGCCTTTGGAGGTAAAGGGGATATTTTTGTACCGGCAAAGATATATTATACCATTGTGCTATACGGGGTGCCATTCTTGGCCCTATGTATGATGGGGAATACCGTAATTAGGGCAGAAGGCAAGCCTAGGTTTGCCATGAACGCTATGATAATCCCTTCGGTGGGGAATCTCTTGATGGACTATATTTTTATCTATGTCTTCGATTGGGGAATGGAGGGGGCAGCATGGGCAACCACCATTGGGTATATTCTTTGTTTTGCCTATATCCTATATTTTTTTCTGTCCAAAAATTCCGAGCTTAAATTGAAATGGTCCCACTTCGGATTGGATACCCCTATATTGAAAGAAATAGGGGCTTTAGGTTTCGTTACCTTGTCCAGGCAGGCTGTAATAAGTTTAATTTATTTGTTGATGAACAATATCCTCTTCGGTTTGGGAGGGGAGGCCATGATCGCAGTCTATGCCATTATAGCTCGGATGCTTATGTTTGCCCTCTTCCCTGTTTTTGGGGTTACACAGGGATTTCTGCCCATTGCGGGATTTAATTACGGCGCAAAAAAATACCAAAGGGTACGAGAATCGATCAACACCGCTATCCTTTATGCCGCTGGCTTGGCATTTGTGGTGTTTGTGGGGCTTATGATTTTTCCTGCGGAGATTGCCGCCTTATTTCTAAGTAACAGGCCAGATATGTCGACCTCAGAACTGGCCATGAATTCTTATGTTTTGGAACACACCCCCTCGGCCATGCGCTGGGTCTTTGCCGCGACACCAATTATAGCCGTTCAATTGATAGGTGCAGCTTATTTTCAGGCTATTGGGAAGGCCATACCGGCCCTATTGTTGACCTTGAGCCGGCAAGGCTTCTTTTTTATACCGCTCATTTTAATTTTACCAAATTACTTGGGGGAACTGGGAGTTTGGATTTCCTTTCCCATTGCAGATGTCTTGGCCACGCTGGTTACAGGCTTTTTTTTAAGGAAAGAGGTGAGAGCGACCTTAGTGGAAAAACCATAGTAATACAGGCTATAAGAATTCAACATTCTAAAGTCCAAGAAGAAGATATTTAAACCGAAACCAATATAGAATCTGGGGTTTTAATAGTTCAAAGCTTAAAAAAGGGGTTGGAGTTCCTATTGCTATACCCATGGAATAATATTACCGATAGTAGAACAGCACTACACGCCAATGCCGTATAGGCCAGAATTTCCATGCTGTCTTGATGCCTAATATAAATTGCGAACATTGCCCACACCCCAACAGCTGCAAATTCGCGCATGTTTCTTTTGTATATGATGACCAGGTTTATCAAAGTGGCAACCACCATGAGAACAATGGTCCATTGCACTTCTGTAAGAAAACCACCGCTCCAACCTATTTTGGTTAGATAAAGGGCAATATTGGCTATAGTGGCAACGGTAATCCATCCGCTGTAAAGACAAATCGGCCACCAGGAAAAGGCTATTATTCCCTTGGGGGCATCCCATAGTTCCATATTGGTATTGATAATAATTCTTAGTAAGGAGATTAGGATTCCGGCCATGATAATTACGGTTAAGCCCATGTACTCATATGCAAAGGCAATCACCCACATCCCATTCAATACATTGGCAAAGGCAAACCAATATCCCGTCTGCTCTATATAAGCAAGTTCTTTCTCATCAAAAAAAACAACTTTAATTTGAAATAGGGCATAGGCCAACAGGCCTAAAAAAATAAGGCCCCAAATGGCAAATGCATAGCTGGCAGGAGTGAAAAGATTGGTGTAACGCTGACTTAATTCCCCTATAGTGGTATCGTTAATGCGGACAGCCTGCGAAACATAATTTACGGCTATGACCAAAATCACCGAGAGAAGATTTATAATGGATAACTTTTTTTGCATTTACCCAAATTACGTAACTTTTGCAGGGATTAAAGTCTTATTGCTTAAAAAATTAATCCATTCTCATAAATCTTATTCTGATTGTAAGGCATATTGCATTTTTTACCATTTCAAATACAGAGGACATTTATCCGAAAGCGAATAAAATTGGGATATTTATTATTTGGTATCAACCCCTGTATTAGGGGTGTAAACCAGTAAGGGTACCAAAGATTAGTTTTTCAGAAATCCGTCTACTATCTTTACGGAACAATAGACCTTGTATGACCGACTATTACAACTATATTAAATCCCTGCACCTCATTTTTGTAGTTACCTGGTTTGCGGGATTGTTCTACATACCTCGTTTGTTTATCTATCATATTGAAGCCGATCAAAAAACGTCACCGGAGCGGGAAATCCTAACCCACCAACTAAAGTTGATGACCAAGAGGTTGTGGTTTATCATTACATGGCCGTCCGCCGTTTTAGCTACCTTTTTTGCCATATGGCTATTGTTTTTGTATCCGGCCTGGTTGCAACAGCCATGGATGCACATAAAACTAGCCTTTGTACTGCTACTAATAGCCTATCATTTAAAAAATCATCAGATCTTTAAACAGTTGCAGCGAGATGAGGTGAAATACACCTCCAAATTTATGCGCATTTGGAACGAAGGGGCTACCTTAATTCTATTTGCTGTGGTTTTCTTGGTGATTTTAAAGGGCACCTTCAATTGGATTTTTGGTGTTGTCGGTATTGTTGTACTGGGAGTGCTTTTAATGTTGGGGATAAGGCTTTACAAGCGGATCCGGGAAAAAAATCCCGAAGCCTAGGGGAATCCTTAACCTAACTTGGCAACTATTTTTGGCGTGATAATTGTTACCTTTAGGAATTAAAATACATTTCAATTGCTGAGAAACATTTCCTTGCGTTCCCGAATTTTTATCTCCATGATTTTTTGGGTGGTGATTGCATTTGTTTTGATTGCGGCCGTCACAATATACCAATACAGCGAGCAAAATAGGGATTACCATGCCGAACGTATGGAGCGTAAGGAGGAACAGATAAAACAGAGTATTGATCTGGCACTTCAAAAGACTACCTTTCCCGTAACAACAGAAAACTTAGGCCATATTTTCCGGGATGAGATCTATGAGATTGCCTTGGTACAGAATATTAATTTTAATATTTATGATCTCCAAGGCCAACTAATTAAAAGCTCTAGGCCCAAGTTTGAAGTAGATTCCATTTCCACATGTTTGGATGCAGAGGTGTTGAACAATTTGGCTTCCTCGCCCAACAAAAGGTACGTGGAACAAAAATCGGCCGCAGGCTATAGTTATCAGGCGTCCTATACCTACATAAGCGACAAAAGATTTAAGAATGTGGGGATTTTGAACCTGCCATATTTTGAAGACAACTCATTTAACGACAAGGAATTAAAGGAGATATTGTTAAGGCTTACAGGAGCTTATTTACTTTTGATGCTCTTGGCTATTGGTCTTGCTTATTTTATTTCCAAGTATATCACCAGGTCCTTGCAAACCATTTCCGACAGATTAAATCAGACCGACCTTACCAAGAGGAACGAAAAGATTATAGTGGAGAATCCGAGCGAAGAAATTGGGAAATTGATTACCTCGTATAACGAAATGATAGACGAGCTGGAAATTAGTGCTGCAAAACTGGCCAAAGGGGAAAGGGAGCAGGCATGGCGGGAAATGGCAAAACAAGTAGCTCATGAAATTAAAAATCCACTTACGCCTATGCGTCTTAGCGTGCAGAATTTTGAGCGTAAGTTCGACCCCAACGATCCCGACATTATAAAAAAAGTTTCGGAATATTCAAAAACATTGATTCAGCAGATTGATACTATGAGTAGTATCGCCTCTGCTTTTTCCAACTTTGCCAATATGCCTGCCCAGCAGAACGAGACCCTGAATGTGGTGAAGATCGTAAAAATGGCAGTGGATATTTTTGATGAAAACTATATTCATTTTTCCTCCGAGGAAGAGGAAATAATAGCCAAATTAGATCGTACTCAATTAATAAGGGTAGTTACCAATCTAGTCAAAAATGCCACTCAGGCAATTGTGAATGTTGATGCTCCCCAGGTTTTGGTAACCGTTTCCAAAGATGGGGATTTTGTAAAAATGACCGTAGAGGATAATGGTATGGGAATCTCAATGCAATCAAAGGATAGGGTGTTCGAACCTAAATTCACAACCAAGACCAGCGGAATGGGCCTTGGTCTGGGGATGGTAAAAAATATTGTGGAAACCTACAAAGGAACTATCAACTTTACTTCCGAACCCGGTAAGGGAACCGTTTTTACGGTGCGGTTTCCCATGTCCAATGAAGGCGTAAATATATAGGCCCATATGGACAGGAAAGGCGATATTGAATATTCTGACAATTTGAGATGAAAATTAATTTTAAAGCAATGAAATACGAAAATTTACTTATCACTACAGACAAAGAGGTAGCCATTATTACCATAAATAGGCCTACTAAATTAAATGCCCTTAATAAGGCAACCATTGAAGAACTGCACTTTGCCTTTAAAGATTTGGAAAAGGATAAAAAGGTAAAGGTGATTATATTAACGGGTAGCGGTGAAAAGGCGTTCGTGGCAGGGGCCGATATTTCCGAGTTCGCTAATTTTTCTGAAAAAGAGGGTGCTAAATTGGCCGCTAAGGGCCAAAAAAGATTGTTTGATTTTGTAGAAAACCTATCCACACCGGTCATTGCGGCTGTCAACGGATTTGCCTTGGGAGGTGGCTTGGAATTGGCTATGGCCTGTCATTTCAGGGTGGCCAGCCATAATGCAAGAATGGGCCTTCCCGAGGTTTCCCTAGGTGTTATACCGGGCTATGGGGGTACACAGAGACTGCCACAGCTTATAGGGAAGGGCAGGGCCATGGAAATGATCTTAACAGCGGGCATGATCGATGCTTCCAAAGCATTGGAGTTCGGTTTGGTCAACTATGTGGTGGAGCAGGAACATCTTATGGATCTATGTATGAAATTTGCTGGTAAGATATCGAATAATTCACCTGTAGCCATTAGTTATGCAATAAAAGCGGTAAATGCTGGTTTTAACAATAGTATTAACGGGTTCAAAGCGGAAATAGAGGCTTTTGGCAGTTGTTTTGGTACTTCTGATTTTAAGGAGGGAACCACTGCTTTTTTGGAAAAAAGAAAGGCCAATTTTCCGGGAGCTTAAAAGATACCCTAAATAGCTTGTTATGAATATTGGGAAAAATCTTGTATTACCATGTTTGTTTTTGTCCTTCTTTTTCCTGACTCAGGCCCAGCAATTGCCTGTTAAATATAGTTTCGGGGAAAAATATAACGATAGGTATAAATATTCAAACCTGCTGGAAATTTCGGATGACGGAATGGGAGGTTCTATTTTGGTACGATCCTATTACACCGGTATAATCCTGAAGCCCAAAGGGTATTATATTGAACATTACAATAAGGATTTGGAACTGGTAGGGGAGTATAATTACAAGCTAAAGGGCCTCGACTTTGTTAATGCCTTTGTAAAGAACGGACAACTTAATATCTTGTTCTTGGATTATAATCTTGGCAAGGGTGCCTATGATTATGTAGTGCACAGAAGTCCAATAGACAATTTTAATTTTGTAGAGGAGACCATTCTTTCCATACCCTCCCAGCAAGTAAATGATCCTTTGGACCATAATTACTATAGAAGGAATTTTTCATCAGGTTTTACTACTACGGCTTTTCTTAATGAGGACAAATCCGCTATCGCTATCAGTACCCATTATAAAAAAGGAAAAGAGGAAAAACATTTTGTATATCTCTTTAACAGCAGCTTAAACAAACTTATAGAATATGATTTTTCCGCAGAAATAGAAGAAAAGAACTACGCCTTTGAAAACATGGTTACTTCAAAAGATTTAAACCAAGTCTATCTGGTTGGTAAGGCGTATTATAAAAAGAAGCGTTTCGCGGCTACGGAACGTAAATTTCAATACGAATTATTGAAGGTTGCCAAGAATGGGGCCATTACACAGACTTTTGATGACCCTGGTAAATTTTCTGAAGCCCTAAAACCCATTATTGTAAACGATAAATTAATCTGCGTTGGATTTTATGCAGATAGAAAGGATAATAGATATAATGGTTTGGCCTATTTTGAACTGGATAGGAACTCCTTAGGCATCAAGGCAAAGAAATACAATGCGTTTTCACAACAGTTTATGGACGACAAGTTTGGTAGGGAAGGCGATACGGAAATCAAAAATTTGGTCTTTAAGAATGTCAGCATTACCGAGGATAATTCCATTCTTTTTAATGCGGAGGAATATTTTGTTACCTCCAGTGTGCAGCAGGACCCAACCGGTTCCCGGGTAAAAATAGAAAGGTTTCATTACAACGATATTGTCAGTGCCAAATTAAATTCGGAAGGAGATATCATATGGGCAAGAAATATTAATAAGTCGGAGGTGACCCAGGGAGATGGTGCGTACGCGTCATACAGTTCTTGTGCCAATGGTGACAATACTTATTATTTGATCAGCACGGCATCAGAAAATCCACAATTGTTAAGTGGTGAAAGGCTAGTGTTTAAGCAAGGCCTAAGCCGTAACAGAAATGTATTTATGATCCAATTGGACAAAGAGGGGAAGATAAGCTATGAAAAGGTAATAGATGATCACGAAGCACGCCTTCCGTTAATGGTTTCCATGCCGTTAATAGACAAGGAAAACAGTAATATGCTTTATTATGCCAAAAGGGGATCTAAAAAACAATTGGTAAAAGTAGAGATCAACACCCCATAAAGACCCTAGGATCAGGGTTGCCATCCCGAATAGCTTAATATACTATGGTTCCAGGGTCATTGGTTTATTGTCAAAACTGGAGTAACGCTTTGCACCAGGGGGCAAGGGGCCTCTAACCTGTTGCCAATAATCTGTTCCGTATTCCTTATCTATGCCCAAGTATAAACTATCCAGTTGTTCTCCGGTAGGTTCAGTGGATCCGAGTTTTCTATAAAAATCACCAATCTTTTTTGCTATCTGTCCTTTTTCTGATTGCTGGTAAGCGGCCAATTCTGCGACTGACTTTTCAAATTCGGCTTTGGTCATGGGCATCAAAGGTGGTTGGGAAAGGCTTTTGGCCAATTCAGGATTTGTGTCCATCAAGGAGGAATTTATGGAATCCCGTGGGTGCAATATAATGCTGCCTTCCAATAAGTTGTATTTATCAACAATAGCTTGGGCTTCTTCAATGGTAAAATTGGTGCCATCGTCCACATCCTTTTCTTGTTGGGCAAATAAATTATAACAGGTGGAAATAAATAATACTATTATAAATCTGGTTGATCTAGGTTTCATCTGCACAAAATTTATGACAACAATATAGTTATTTAGATAGATTCAACGATTATTATTAAAAATGTCTTGGAGGATTAAATTCCATTTCGAAGTGTATAAATTAACGTTTTTTGAGTCAGTAATTGGATAAATTCCATAAATTTGGAATAAATCCATTTATTTTGAAACCAAATAATTATATCAAGGGTCGTGGTGCCCAACAAAATACGAACAATAGGTTTGCCGAATTCTCCAATGAATTAAGGGACGATTTTTTGGAATTCTGCCGTATTGAAGGGGAAATATCGGATCGTAACAAGACTCAGTACCTTCCCATCTTTCCAAAGACGATTGTAAACAAAGTAGATAGTCCCGATGTGGGCATGAATTATTCCCTGAATCCTTATCAGGGTTGCGAACATGGATGTATTTATTGTTATGCTAGAAATACCCATGAATATTGGGGTTATAGTGCTGGACTCGATTTTGAACGCAAGATTTTAGTAAAAAAGGACGCGCCGGCCTTATTGGAGGCTAAATTGAAAAGCCGAAGTTGGAAGGCTGCTACCATTGTCCTATCGGGCAATACGGACTGTTACCAACCGGCAGAACATCAATTCAGGATTACCAGGGCTTGTTTGGAAGTGTTTCTAAAATACCGGCATCCGGTAGGCATTATTACCAAAAATGCGCTGGTATTAAGAGATTTGGATATCCTGACTCAATTGGCTGCGGATAATTTGATAGGGGTAAATATTTCTGTAACCTCCTTGTCCGAAGAAACCCGGCGCATCTTGGAGCCTAGGACCGCTACTATTAAAAAGCGTTTGGAGACCATCCGCCATTTGTCCGAAAATCATATTCCCGTAAATGCAATGTTGGCCCCTATTATACCTGGGATAAACAGTCATGAAATTCTTAATTTGGCCAAAGCCGTTTCTGATGCAGGTGCTCTTTCCTTTGGGTTCACCGTGGTTAGGCTTAATGGTGCCATAGGCCAAATATTTGAGGATTGGATAAGAAAGACATTGCCCGACAGGGCCAATAAAGTATTGCAGCAGATAGCGGACTGCCATGGAGGTTCCCTAAACGACAGTCGATTTGGTATACGTAATAGAGGCGAAGGCAAAATTGCACAGCAAATTAAGGATATGGCTCATTTGGCGCGACAAAAATATTTTAAGGACAAAGTCTTTCCAAATCTTAATACAGGCCTTTATGAAAGCTATAAGGCAGGTCAGTTAAAGTTATTTTAGCACATGGTCTTTGTTTATCCCGAGTAGTATATTGGATACAAGGATTTGTATGGAGCAAAGCCGTATAAATAGTCGATTAAAAATATACTGAAAGGTATTTGTCAGAAACATTAGGCATTACCGTTCCATTCCTTATAGAATTGCTCTAGATATTCCAACATGAATTGGTGCCTTTTTTCAGCTAGTTTCTTGCCAGATTCCGTATTCATCTTGTCTTTTAAGAGCAGTAATTTTTCATAAAAATGATTTATAGAAGGTGCCTTGGATTTTTTGTACTCCTCCTTGGTCATTTGTAGGTTGGGAGCAATTTCGGGGTTATAAAGTTCCCTGTTCTTAAATCCGCCATAGTTAAAGGCACGGGCAATTCCAATGGCGCCAATGGCATCTAAACGATCGGCATCCTGTACCACCTGCAGTTCTTTGGAAGTAAAAAGAGTTTTTGAGTCCAAGCTGGATTTATAGGAGATGTTTTCAATAATTTTTACCACATGGTCCACTATCTTTTTATCTACCTCTAAGGAGGTTAGGAATTCATATGCCATTTTTGGCCCAACGGTTTCGTCCCCTCCATTAAACTTTGCATCTGCAATATCGTGCAGCAGTGCCCCCAAACTAACTACAAGCACATCTACCTTTTCATCTTTGGCTATAAGAAGGGTATTCTTAAAGACCCGTTGGATATGAAACCAATCATGCCCACCTTCAGCTCCCTTCAGCGTTTCTTTCACGAAAGCAATAGTTTCTTCTATAATCTGCGTATTGGTCATGCGGATGGAGTTATGGCCTGGGTTATGGTTTTTTCAACTTTTTCAATGAGCACCTCCGAATCTCCGGTATTTTCCATTGGTTTGTGCACCTGGAAAGTAATATGGTTACAAAGTCCATAGGGAAATTTACCATATTTCAACATTTTCCAGGAATTGTTGATGCTAATTGGGATAATTAGAGCGGAAGGTGCCTTTTTTAGAAGAACCTTTAATCCGGTGGTGTGGAATTTTTTGGGTTGTCCGGTCTTACTTCTGGTGCCCTCAGGGAATATTACGGCTGAACGTTTATGCTTTTCAATATAACTCCCCAATTTTGCTATTTCGGTTAAGGACTGCCTACTATCCTTTCTATTTATGAGTACCGAACCGCCATGCCTAAGGTTATAAGACACGCTTGGTATTCCTTTGCCCAATTCCATCTTACTCACAAATTTGGGGTGATGTTTTCGCATGTGCCAAATAATAGGGGGAATATCATGCATACTTTGATGGTTGAGCACAATAATGGCCGGTCTATCTGTTGGTATATTTTGTGGATTGTTAAAGGTATAACGGGTGCCAAGCACATGGGTACAGCGCAGCAGGCAGAGGTTCAACAGGGCCACACTTTTTCTGTGGGCGTTATAGCCGAACCAATTGAAGCAGACCCATTGAACGGGATGGAACACAAGCAATGTTAACCCAAATAATATGAGATAAAGGGCCGACAAGGGAAATGCCAATACTTTTTGCATGCTACAAAAATAAAAAACCGCTCTTTTACAAAGCGGTTTCATTCAAGAATATTTACTGAATATTAATGGGGTAATGCCACATTAACAAAATTCATTGTAAGCTTCCATTAAATTCTCTGCAATTACCTCTGCAGGCCTACCTTCAATATGATGACGTTCTATCATATGTACCAGTTCCCCGTCCTTGAACAATGCCATACTGGGCGAAGATGGTGGGAAAGGAACCATTGCATTCCTTGCGGCATTCACAGCCTCAGTGTCTACACCGGCAAAAACGGTCACCAAATGGTTTGGCTTTTTTGAATTCTGAAGGCTCATTTTGGCTGCAGGTCTTGCATTGGCAGCGGCACAACCGCAAACCGAATTGACCACTACCAAGGTAGTTCCTTCCTTACTAAGGGCACTTTCAACCGCATCGGCTGTATATAGTTCTTCAAAACCCGCTACTGCTAGGTCTTGTCTCATAGGTTTTACTAATTCTGCAGGATACATAGTATATATTTTTATTCGATTATTGATAAAGTTTTCAAAGATAACCATTTTAGGGCATCCTAACTAAATACCTTAACTTTTCATTAAACCTTCTATTGTACCTTAAAATTATATCTTTGCCAAAATTTGAAATAAAGATGATTAAATGGTTTGCCGCAATATTGGGGTATTATGTCTTTAGGTTCCCTGGGGCTATACTGGGATTTATTATTGGTAGCTTTTTCGATAATTTGAAAAGCTCTGGCAGTGGGGGAGGCCGTTCTGTTTTTAGGGATATTACACAGCAGAATGTATCTCCGGCAGATTTTGAGATCAATTTGCTCTCCCTTTGTTCCATTGTCATAAAGGCCGATGGTTCCGTTAGCCAGACCGAAATGGATTATGTGAGGCGATATTTTGTCAGCACCTATGGCAAGGATAAGGCCAATGCCATTTTTAGGACCTTTAATGAGGTTGTTAAAAAAAGGGAAGTCTCCGCAGAACGTATATGCAACTATCTAAATCAGCGTACTAGATATGAGGTAAGGCTTCAATTATTGCATTTTTTGTTTGGAATAGCCCAAGCGGATGGCACTTTACGCCAAGCGGAAATCGATAAAATTTCGGAAATAGCAGGATATTTCAGGGTGAGCCATATCGATTTTGAAAGTATTAAGGCCATGTTCATCAAATCGGCCGATAATGCCTACAAAATATTGGAAATTGAAAAATCGGTGACCGACGAGGAAGTTAAAAAGGCCTATAGGACCATGGCCAAAAAGTATCATCCGGATAGGGTAAATACCGAAAACGAAGCTATTAAAAAAGGGGCCGAGGAGAAGTTCAAGGAAGTGCAGAAAGCCTACGAGATTATTCAACAAGAAAGAGGTCTTTAAGACACTAATTAAATAAATCTAAATTTTATTCTGGACTATGGGGAATTTTTGGTTTTACATTCAGATGGGATTGGAGCATGTTTTGGATTTGGATGCTTATGACCATATTTTGTTCTTGGCAGCCCTAGCAGTTCCATTTACCTTTGCACACTGGAAAAAAATATTGGTGCTTGCCACTATTTTTACAATTGCCCATTGCGCTTCCCTTGCTCTTTCGGTGTATGGGATATTGCTAGTTGACGTTGGGTTGATAGAGTTTCTTATTCCTATTACTATTTTCTTTACTGCCATACACAATCTATTCCATGCCAATAAACCCGCAGAACATAGGGATATGGTCCTTTATAGTGTAGCAACCGGATTTTTTGGCCTAGTTCATGGTTTTGGGTTCTCCAATTACTTTAAGATGTTGATGGCCGGGGAAGAGGAAAAAATCTCCCCCTTATTGGGTTTTGCGACCGGGATAGAATTTTCCCAAATATTAATTCTACTGGCGGTATTGTGCGCCAATTATATTGTAAGATCTTTATTTGCGGTGAAACAAACGCTTTTTACTCAGGTAATGTCGATTATTATCCTAATTATTACAATACCTATGTTGTTTGCAACGTTTCCATGGTAGAGTTTAGCTAAATCTTAACCTTTTAGGATTGTATGGGTTATGGGTAGCGGCTATCTTGGTAAGGAAAAGTTATTTTATTCCCAATTCGCTAATATTTTCAATAAAAAGTTCCCTTACCTTTGCATAAGCAAACCATTGGGTTGGCCACTAAGGGGTCTAGAGACATTTTAAAAGGGAAATAGGCTCATGAATTAATGGGAAAAATCAACGGATGAAGGAACGTAAACAGGAAAAGTACGATAAGGCGTACTTGCGAATGGCCAGTGAATGGGGCAAACTCTCCTTTTGCAAACGCAAGCAGGTAGGGGCAATAATCGTGAAGGATAGGATGATAATTTCTGACGGTTACAATGGGACTCCAACCGGATTTGAAAATATTTGCGAGGACGAAGAAGGATATACCAAATGGTATGTTCTTCATGCCGAAGCCAATGCCATATCCAAAGTAGCCTCTTCCACTCAGTCCTGCGAGGGTGCCACCTTGTATATAACATTGTCTCCTTGCAAGGAATGTAGTAAGTTAATACATCAGTCTGGCATAAAACGTGTAGTATATCAGACAGCTTATAAAGATAACTCTGGGTTGCAATTTCTTGAAAAAGCCGGAGTGCAGCTCGTTCACATGCCCAGCATTGTGAACGTGTAAATGCCATTTGAATCATGAAAAGTAAAAATTCCTACATATGGCCTACAATAATTGCCCTGGCTTTGGCCGCGGGTATATTCGTGGGTGGAAAATTGAATTTCAATGATTCTCCTGAGAAGCTTTTCACTACCAATTCTAAAAAGGACAAACTTAATAGACTAATAGATTATATAGATTACGAGTATGTAGATGACATCAATACGGATAGTATTGTAGATGTCACTGTAAACAATATTTTGGAGAAATTGGATCCACATTCAGTCTACATCCCGAAGCAGGAGATGGATAAGGTTTCCGAGAATATGAAAGGTGATTTTGTGGGGATAGGCGTTAATTTCTATATGTATAAAGATACTATTTCCGTAATTAGGACTATCGAGGACGGGCCAAGTTTTCTTAAGGGCCTGCAAGCTGGAGACAGGATATTAATGGCGGATAACGATACTTTGTTCGGAGAGAATATCCCCAATAATCTGGTTGTTGAAAAGCTAAAAGGCAAAAAGGGATCCCCGGTAAGATTACAGGTATATAGGAAGGACGACAATAGGACCTTTAGTGTAAATATCAAAAGAGATGTGGTTCCCATAAAAAGTGTAGAGGCCTACTATATGCTCACCAAGGATATGGGCTATATCAAAGTAAATCGTTTTGCCGAATCAACTTATAAAGAATTTAAGGCGGCCTTAAGGAAATTGGAGGCCCAAGGGGCAAAGAAATTAACCTTGGATCTTAGGGATAACCCTGGCGGATATCTGGGGATTGCCGAACAAATGGCAGATGAATTTCTGGCCGACGGAAAATTGATATTATTCACCAAAAACAAAAAGGGCAAGATAGATAAGGTCTTTGCCACCAAGAAGGGCGATTTTGAGGATAAGCCCGTGTACGTATTAATTAATGAGCGTTCCGCCTCTGCCAGCGAGATCATAGCCGGATCCTTACAGGATAATGATATCGGCACTATTGTTGGGCGTAGGTCCTTTGGCAAGGGTCTGGTGCAGCGCGAAATGGATTTAGGGGACGGTTCTGCCGTACGCTTAACCGTATCCCGATATTATACCCCCACTGGACGTTCCATTCAGAAATCTTACGACAAGGGGAACAAGGATTATTATCAGAAATTTACCGATCGCTTCCATAACGGGGAACTGATTTCGGTAGACAGTATTAAAGTGGCCGATTCGCTAAAGTTTAAGACTCCAAATGGCAAGGTGGTCTATGGTGGTGGAGGTATTATCCCTGATGTATTTGTGCCCATTGGCTCCAATGAATCGGAGTATTTTGAGAGCATGGAAAGTTTGGGCTTCCTGTCCTATTTTGTATTTGAGCATTTGGATGGCAACAGGGCCCAGTATAAAGGGTATTCCAAGGAAGAATTTATAAATAACTTTAGGGTAGATGATATCCTTTTCGAGGTCTTTATAGATTATTGTCTGGCTAGAAATATTAAGTTGGATTTCTATGCTTTCGAGGATAAGATAAAACTATATATTAAGGCCACCTTGGCAGAACAATTGTTCGATCCCAATGTCTATGCCAAAATAAAAAGTGGCGGGGATGATATGTTGAAGAAGGTGCTGGAATTGGATAAACCAACTATTAGGCAACAGGGAGCGGATAAAATTGAAGCCACTAACTAATCCTGCTCAATTTTTTTCTGGATTTTTTTAGAAGTACTATAAATCAGTAAAAGTACTATGGCACATAGGGCGGCCAATATTCCTATTAAGGCAATTATGCTATTTCCTTGAAAAGGATCCTTAAAATCCACCAAGGTTACATTATAGGCTATTAGGCCCAATCCAAGTACAATAAGTATTACTATTACAATTTTGTTCATCTGATCGATTGCTTAAAAGATTAAAATAACTGGTTGATATTAGAGGTAAATAGCTTCACAGCGATGGCCAAAAGAATAACACCAAATATTTTTCGGATTACATTAAGTCCGTTTTTGCCTAAAATATGCTCTATTCTTCTAGAGGACTTCAGTACAAAGTATACAAAAATAACATTTATAACTATGGCAACAATGATATTCTCCACGTAGTATTCGGCCCTTAATGAAAGTAAGGTGGTTACTGTACCGGCACCGGCAATTAAGGGGAATGCAATAGGTACTATGGAGGCGCTTTCGGGTTGATCGTCCCTGTACAAGGTAATTCCCAAAATCATTTCTATGGCCAAAAAGAAGATTACAAAAGACCCGGCGACGGCAAAAGAGTTGACATCGATCCCTATTAGATTTAGAATTTCCTCCCCAACAAACAAAAAGGCCACCATTATACAGGCCGAAACAACAGACGCTTTCCCAGATTGGATATGTCCTACTTTGTTCCTTAGGGATATGATGATGGGGATGCTCCCTATTATATCTATTACTGCAAAAAGAACCATACTGGCAGTAACTATTTCCCGAAAATTAAAATTGAATTCCATAATCAAAAAAATATAATCCTAGTTTCTAACATACGTGTTTCGCCTTTTCTCGCTAAGACGCGGCAAATTTACGTTTAATTAGGGGTATTTGGATTTATTTAAAGGAAAATATATCCCTTAAAGAATTATATTTGTTGCCTAATAAAATGGTATGTTCCAACTGGGAAAAACAATAGTATCGGAGGAAATTATTGAGAACGATTTCGTTTGTAATTTAAGTGCCTGTAAAGGGGCGTGTTGTGTTGATGGTGAAGCCGGAGCTCCCCTTGAAGATAAGGAAACGGAGATTTTGGTGGACATCTATAGCAAGGTAAAACCGTTTTTACGGCCCGAAGGTATTGCTGAAATAGAAAAGCAGGGAGCCTTTATTCGCGGAGAGGATGGTGAATGGGAAACGCCCTTGGTGAATGGCAGTGAATGTGCTTATGTTGTTTTTGATGACAAAGGAATTACAAAATGCGGCCTGGAAGAGGCATATAATCAAGGCGCTACCAAATGGAAAAAGCCTGTTTCCTGTCATTTATACCCCATACGCGTACGCGAGTATTCGGAACTTACAGCAGTGAATTATCATAAATGGGAAATTTGTGACCCTGCATGTTCCTTGGGCAATGAGCTTAAGGTGCCAATTTACAAATTTGTAAAGGAGGCCTTGATTCGCAAGTTTGGAAAAAAATGGTATGCAGAATTGGAGCAAATTGCATTAGAGCATACTAATGGGTAGGGATGTGTAGTACCACTTTGGTGCCCAAGGCCACATTATTGGAATCATACAAGTCTATTATTTCTACCTGAAAGGAATTTTCGAAGTCTTTGGAGAAATTGGCCAATCTTTCCTTGGTAATATCGATGCCTATGGATTTTCGCTTTAAAATCTTGCTTTCCTTTATTCTTTCGGAGGCCTCCCTCCCAACACCGTTATCGGTGATGCTTATTTGAATGAATTTCTCATTTTCCCGGCTTACGTGCAAATGGATCTTTTTTTCTCCTTCTTTTGAGGAAAGCCCGTGCCAGAGCGCATTTTCCAGAAATGGTTGTAGAATTAACGAAGGTATCTTAACCGTATGCTCATCAATGGATTCGTCTACCCGTACTGTAAAATTTATCTCGTGCGAAAATCTAATATTTTCAATGTTCATGTATAGGTCGATGGTCTCCAGTTCATCGGCCAGGGATATTTCTTTTAATGAGGAAGCTTCAAGAATTTTGCGGACCAACTTGGAAAATTTATTAAGATAATGTACCGCATTCTTCTTTTCATTATTAATGATATATAGTTTAATTGAATTTAGGGAATTGAACAAAAAATGTGGGTTCATCTGGCTGCGCAACATACTTTGCTCCAACGTTAGGATCTGTTTTTCATTTTTTAGCTCTTTCTGTCTATATAGTATGTAAAGTATAAAGGTTAAAAGGGCCATCCCCAATGCTCCAATGATCAAGGTATTTGTTTTCTTGCGTAGCCGTAGGTTCATGAATTCGTTTTCCCTGGCCAAGGCCTCTATTTGATTGGTTTTTTTTTCGGTTTCATATTTTATGATCAAATCGTTGATATAACGGCGATTGACCTCACTATTAATTTCTTCGTTAAATTTTTCCGCCATTTGGTAGTACTCCAAGGCATTTTGGTATTCCCCTTCGTAGGTATATAATTTGGATAGGTAATTATACGCATGGGCAATATAACTCGGCAAATGATGTTTTTTGGACATTTCCAATCCGGTCACGAGGTATTTTTCCGATTCTGTATATTGTTTTAACTCCATCAGTGCCCAGCCAATGTTGATATTTATGGCAGCTATGATAGACATGTCCCCCAAGGTTTCTGCAGCCAACAGGTTGGGTTCAAGAATTTCCAATGCCTGTGTTAATTTGTTTTGCTTTATGTAGATCTGGGCAATACTATTTTTACAAATAACCCTGCCCTTATCGCTATCAATTTCATTATTGTAATCCAAGGAGGTTCTGTAGTAATGTAGTGCCTCTTCCAATTCACCCTTGTATTCCAGGCATTCCCCAATATTTTGATAGTTAATGGCAAGGCCCAACTTATTTCCAAGCTCCTTTTCCAATGCCATCGACTTCTTAAATTGTGCAATGGCTATATCGTATTGTTTCAGGATGGAATATAGGTTGCCTATGCTGTTTAGGGAAACGTTTATGCTTCGTTTTAGACCGTCGGAAGGATTTTCCTCAGACTCCGCCAATTCCAAAGCTTCCTGATTGTAATCCAAAGCTATTTTAATGGCATCGCTCCTCCTATAAACTACGCCCAACATATTTAAACTGTATACCCGGAATTCTAGGTTGTTGGCGTCCACGGCAGCCTGCAATGCCTTTTCATGGAGTGCAACGGCCTTGGAATAATTGGAAATATCCCTGTATTTTCTCCCAAGCTGGTTTAAGGCGTAAGACTGTCCTATTAAGTATTTTTTTCTGGCAGACTCCATATCAAAAAAGCGCATGTAAGTAGTATCACTTCTTTTGGGCTTTAATATGGAATCCAATTCCTGATAGGTTACCGGGGAAGCCTTTATAAGGCTGTCCGTTATCCTTTTAAATTCTTCTGAAACTTCCTGCGCATTGGCCAGGGAAAGGGAAAGGGTGGTAAAAATTAAAAAAAAAAAGAAACTACCTATATTTAAGAATGGAAGTCGACCAAAGATACAAGTAATTGAGGAGGGAAAATTCATAATGATAGATCATATTAAATCTAGAAAGTCGGACTTTTTTTGTCTTGAAACAGGTATTTTATGGTTGGATTGTAAAATTACGTAACCGTCTGTTTTAAGAAATTCCTTTATTTTATTAAGGTTGATGATAAAGGAATTGTGAATTCTAAAAAAAGTATCCTTGGGCAGTATCTGATTTACCTCCTTCAATTTTTTAGTGAGCAAAATTTTTTGTCCGTCACTTAAAAACAAGGTACTGTAATTACCATCTGATTCTGCAAAAAGGATTTCATCACTTTGTAAAAATAATAATTTCCCGTCTGTATTTATAGTTATCTTTTTTTGAAGTGAATCCGAATTGAATTTCAACAATATTTTCTCCAGCTTTTCCGCAGTATAA
This sequence comes from Arenibacter sp. S6351L, assembly GCF_023016025.1. Lineage (NCBI taxonomy): Bacteria > Pseudomonadati > Bacteroidota > Flavobacteriia > Flavobacteriales > Flavobacteriaceae > Arenibacter > Arenibacter sp. S6351L. The sequence continues at coordinate 220,238 of NZ_JALKBB010000001.1, forward strand.
TTTTTGCTGTTGAACTTTTTTATTTTTGCGATGGTGGCATTTAAATCATCCGTATCTATTGGTTTTAGAAGATAATCTATTGCCTCGTTCTTTAAGGCTTTTATCGCATATTGGTTATAGGCAGTGGTAATGACCACTGGAAATTCCTTGTTCTGTAATTTCTGAATAAATTGAAATCCGTCCATTGTGGGCATTTCTATATCCAGGAACAAACAATCCGGAGGGTATTGTTCCAAATATTTTAACGCCTCAAAAGGATCTGTGAAGGAGGCGACCACTTTAATTTCATCACTAAAGTTGGTCAGCTCCCAAGAAAGACTCTGTAGGGCTTTAATTTCGTCGTCTACTAAAACTGCTTCTAACATAGTATAGGAAAGATACTCAAAATTAGAAATATTGTTGGTTAAGCTTTTAATATTTTGTGTCAATGGAATTGAATTGAGTATAGTTGGTGGTTATTGGATTAAGATTGGGCCTTTGGGGAAAGATGGGCTTAGTCTTATAGTTTTTATGTTGAATAGAAATATAGGCATCTTGAATTTGTCCAATGTCATTTATACAGGAAATTTTACCATTTACACAATTACGGGGTATATGCTCTTACATTTCATATACATTTGGTTAACCAAATAATTCCTACAAGGGAATCATGTTTAACCTAATAGTGCCAAAACGCAAGTGATGAATAAATGTATCGTTTTCTTTATCGTTTTAGTTTTAGTCCTTGTTGTAGCTGTTGTTACGGACAATGAGAGGGCAACTTCACATGAAAACAATTTAGTGGAACATAAGGTAGATACCAATAAAAATAGTTCACTTGTTGAAAATAAGGCAGTAGCAGGCAGACGGTATTAAGAATTTAGTTTTGTACATAATAATCCATAAATTATAAATAATAATCACAAGCATTCAATGACCATAATTATTAATAAGCAAAATTAACTGCCAAAAAAAGTGCGGTCCTGTAGGATTTTTTTAATTACGAACATGTCATTGTTGTGAAATTATCCGAAGGATGTTGATGTAAATTTGAAAAACGCAATCAACTTGTAGGTTTTGGAATTCGCATAGTCTTTAGGTTTCGGGGGAACTACCTAAACGTGTGGTTCCGATTCTCGTAATTCATAAACTCATTGCATCTTAAGGATCGCACCGATTTGGTGGTTATTTTTACTTTTTTTATTGAATTTTGGGGTAAAGAAAAGAGACTCCAAGGCCATAGTTCTTATGCAGCCTATATTCCTAAAGCATATTTTTCATTGATTTCTTCTCGGATATATCTTATCTTGTATATAACCAATCAAGATAGAACTAACCGTGGGCAAGAAAAAATTAGTAAAATTTATCTTCACGATGTTCATTGGTGCAATTTATTTTAATTGTGCCCAGTTACTATATTCCCAAGACCAAATCAAATTTAGACAGCTTTCCGTTAATGACGGTCTTTCACAGAATAGTGCCGTATCCATTGCTCAGGACAGTATAGGATTTCTGTGGATTGCCACGCAGGATGGTCTTAACAAGTATGATGGTAGTACCTTCAGTATTTATCCTTTTACCTTTGCCGATGTTACAAGGGCCACACATAGTTATTTAGGGAAGGTCTATGTGGATAGAAAGGGTCATGTCTGGGCCATTCCCAATGATAGAATTCCTTATAAGCTGGAAACCCAGTCCAATATTTTTGTTCCACTTCAAGGAATTAACGACGCAAGTTCAATTTTCATGGATAAGGATTTTAATCTGTGGATAGGCACCTACTCCAAGGGACTTTATTTAAAAAAGGCGGATAAGGAAGGGGTTAGACAAATGCTTTCCCCCAACATTGCTGGTGGCCCTATTTATAACATAATCCAAAATGAAAAAGGTGTCCTATTGTTGTGCATGGACAATGAAATTGTGGAATATGATTACAACAAGGTACGCTTGCAAAAGGTAAAGGCCCAAACAGCCAATGGAAATCGGATAGTTGCTAATTTCAGTGATATAGTTACTGATATCAGGTCTAGGGAATGGATAGGTACTTTTGGCGCCGGACTTTATTTTAGGAACTCCGGGGAGAGCGTATTTAACCGTTTGGAAGATTTGGACCTTAAAGATAGTTTGCCAAGGGATTTGAATATAACCGACCTGCATTTGGATGCAATGGATAGACTATGGATAGCCACTTATGGACAGGGACTCTATCTAGTTAATTTAAAGCAACTTTCAATTACACATTTTAGTACAACCAAGCACAACCCCACTGCCCTTCAATACAATGACATACTAAGTATTTATGAGGATTATTCCGGAACTCTTTGGTTTGGAACAGATGGGGCCGGAATTAGTTATTACGATCAGTATTTGGAGAAATTTAATTCTTTTACGGATTATCAAACACCAGAGAATGTTAGTATAGATGTTGTTAGGTCTATTGTGGTAGATAGGGAGAAATCGGTTTGGGTAGGTACTTCTGGCAAAGGTTTAACACAGTATATCCCAGAGGCCGATAGTTGGCGGACCTTTAAGGCGGGAACAGAAAATGAAAATACCATTTCTTCCAATCGAGTCATGAGTTTAATGATAGATAAAGAGGATAATTTATGGATAGGGACCCAGGACGGTGGCCTAAATATGCGAGATTCCAAAGGTAAGTTTTTGCATTTTTCGGAAACAACCGAAAGTTCTCTTTCGGCAAATACCATTTGGTCCATTTATCAAGATGAGGAGAATCGGATCTGGCTGGGCACTCGGGATCAAGGCCTTATTCAATTTGATAAGGTTAGGGGTGAACTAAGAAAGTATGATTACGATCCAATTCTTCAAAATGGCATACCCAGCAATAATATTAGGGCAATTACCTCCGATGGCAAAGGAAATTTGTGGATTGGTACCGAGGGCCATGGAATTGCATTGTTCAATATTAAGGAGCAGACATTTACAACCCATCAATATGCAACCAATGGAAATTCCTTAACAAGCAATAGGATAAAAAGTCTATACTATGCTCCCAATGATATACTCTGGATCGGCACCAATGGTTCTGGACTTAATGCGTACGATATTGAAAATAATATGTTCTATGAGTATAGTGTAAGGGATGGACTTGCCAATAATGTAATATACGGGATACTGCCAGATGATGAAGGGGCCTTATGGTTAAGCTCCAATAAGGGAATAACTAAATTTACCCCTGCGGCTAATTTGGAGGCTGCACCCAGTATTGTGAACTACAACAATTACGAAGGCTTGGCAACAGAATTTAATACCGGTGCGTATTTTAAGGATGGGGATGGCAATCTTTATTTTGGTGGTTTGGACGGATTCTATTGGTTTAAACCTAACAATATTAAGGAAAATACCATAGTTCCAAAGGTTGCGATTACTGGTTTTGATGTGTATAATACATCTTTCCCAATTTCGGATGGACTGGCTCTGAAAGCTAATCAGAATACTCTATCCTTTAGTTTTTCCAGCCTACAATATTCACTTCCAGAGAAAAACCAGTACCAATATAAATTGGTGAATTTTGATAGTGATTGGGTGTATTCAGGGCAAAAGAACTTCGCGCGTTATACCCGATTGCCCCCGGGCGAATATGAATTTCAAGTTAAGGCCAGTAATTATGATGGGGTTTGGAATCATGATCCGGTCAGCTTTTCTTTTTCCATTATGTCCCCATGGTATTTGACGCCTATGGCCAAATTTTCTTATGTCTTCTTGTTTTTATTGCTCGCTTATGGCGTTTATAGTTACTTAAAATGGCAGTGGCAATTGCAATTGAACCTACGATTAAAAATGGAAGAAACCGAACGGTTTAAAAAGTTAAATCGTTTTAAATCAAAGCTATATACCGATATTTCACATGAATTCCGCACTCCGCTGACCTTAATTTCTGGACCTGTGGATTCGAAATTGTCCCAGGGTGGGCTGTCAGATATGGATTTTGCCAATTTTTCCATGATCAAGAGGAATATCAACCGTTTAATGGCCTTGGTAGATCAACTGCTACATTTGGCAAAGTTGGAAAAGGGAAAATTGAAACTAAAGATTTCTAAAGGTGATATGGGCCTCTTTTTAGGGATGCTTACCTCTTCTTTTAGGTATAGGGCCGGTATCAAGAGAATTGATTATAAGGTAGAAATAGAGGAGTTGAGACCTGTTTGGTTTGATGAAGATGCCTTGGAAAAAATTATTACCAATCTTCTTTCCAATGCTTTTAAATATGTGAGTGAAGGCGGAATGTGCCAGTTTATTGCCAGAAGGCAAGAAGGTAAAGTGCAGATCAGTGTCAAAAATACGGTAGCCCAATATTCAGAGGTGGATCTTGATAATCTCTTTACCCGATTTTACCAGCAAAATGAATATTCGGAAGGTGCCGGTGTTGGTCTTTCGGTTGTGAAGGAATTGGTGAGTTTGTATCAAGGTTCAATAACCGTCCAAATGGAGGAAGCAAAGCTTATCCACTTTTCGGTGAGTTTGCCCTTGATGAAGTCCCATTTTGAAAACTTGGAAGTTGTAGAATTAGGGAAGGAGGAGGGTGAGCCCCACTTAAATCTGGATCAGAACGACTATACTACCCCTATGCCGGGTGCAGCACATGACGGCGGGCCTAGTTCCCTGCCTATTGTATTAATTGTTGAGGATCATAAAGAGATACGGGAGTTTCTAAATGCCGCATGGAAAACTAGGTATACGGTTGTGGAGGCAATCAATGGTGTAGAAGGAATTAATAGCGCTTTGGAAGTGGTTCCGGATATTATTATATCGGATGTACGCATGCCCCTTTGTGACGGGATTGAACTTTGTAATACATTAAAGACCGATGAACGAACAAGCCATATCCCCATTATTTTGCTGACGGCGGGTGTTGGTGAAGATCAAGAGCTCCTCGGCCTGCAATCCGGGGCAGATGATTTTATTACCAAGCCCTTTAAATTAAAAATCCTTCAAGCAAGGGTAGACAACCTTGTTGGAAACCGAAAAATGCTGCGGAACCGATATAGCCATGAATTAATATTGGAGGCTAAAGACATAGCAATTACTCCTACGGATGAAGTGTTTCTAAATAAATTACAAAGCGTGTTGGACGACCATCTTGCAGACCCCCACTTTAATGCTGAGGCTTTTTGTGACAAGTTGGCCATGAGTCGTATGCAGCTTCATAGGAAACTTTTGGCCTATACCGGACTTTCCACTACTGCTTTTATTAGATCACAGCGATTAAAACAGGCCGTTCATCTTTTGAGGACCTCGGATGCATCGATCAGTGAAATAGCCTATGCAGTAGGTTTCAATACTCCTTCCTATTTTATCAAGTGCTTTAAGGAAACCTACAATAAGACACCCACGGAGTATCAGGATACCTGAGAATTGTAGTAACGGAATGCCAATGTTACATCTGTTGCACACTTTGTTACATATTGGATATTCCCTCTGGATTATCTAAGATATATTTGGAAAGTAGATGATGGCCCAGCTAACTTCGGGTAATGAGGTTTGGGGAGGCTAAGATTTATGATAGTTAGGATTTACCATGAACAATATAATTTCCATTTGGATATAACCACGTGCGAAGTATTAAAATACAATATTAACTCAAACTCCACCACCATGACAATTTCAAATATTAAAGCCGTAAGCCTAGTTTTTTTAGCAATGATTGCTATTTCGATATTTATGATCTTGGCCGCTTTGTCTCTCTAATTTTTTTAAACTTAAATTGAAATAGACAAAAGGCAATTTTCGGATACATGACCAAACAAACCAATGGTTGGTTTTTGGTAATGATGTGGATAAACCAAAGAGTATGTTTTTTATATACTTTTTGGTTTATTTTTTTGGGATAATATTTTCAAGGAAAGCGTTTGTCTTTTTTTCATTTTGCTTTGTACTATAAAGGTAATGAACATCACTTGCGAAGTAACATTTCAACATTTTGTGTTAAAAACTTTGTGGTTAATAATGCTTATTTGGCTTTAGTTATTGGGGGTATTTTGCAATCTTTGTTATCTCCTATCGAGGGCAAATTTTCGCCTAAGTTTAAGAAACCCTATAAATCAAAAAAAAGATATGTCAGCAGCTATAGAGCCGATTCTGAAAGAAAACCTTAACCGATTTGTTATTTTCCCTATTAAACACCATGATTTGTGGGATTGGTACAAAAAATGTGAGGCTAGTTTTTGGACTGCTGAAGAAATTGACCTGCATACGGATCTTAATGATTGGACCAACAAATTGAATAGTGATGAACGTTATTTCATAAAGCATATTCTAGCGTTCTTTGCTGCTTCTGATGGTATTGTTAATGAGAATCTAGCAGAGAATTTCGTAAGTGAAGTTCAATATGCCGAAGCAAAGTTCTTCTACGGTTTTCAGATAATGATGGAAAATATTCATTCTGAAACCTATTCCCTTTTGATCGATACTTACGTAAAGGATGAAAAAGAGAAAGATTTACTTTTTAATGCCATAGAGAATTTTCCGGCAATAAAGAAAAAGGCAGATTGGGCTTTGAAGTGGATAGAGTCTCCCAGTTTTGCGGAACGTTTAATTGCCTTTGCTGCAGTTGAAGGTATTTTCTTCTCCGGGGCATTTTGCTCTATATTTTGGCTTAAGAAAAGAGGGCTGATGCCTGGGCTTACTTTTTCCAATGAATTAATATCCAGGGATGAGGGGATGCACTGTGATTATGCAGTTCATCTTCACAACAATCATCTAATAAACAAGGTTCCCAAAGCTCGGATTACCGAAATTTTGGTGGACGCTTTGAACATAGAAAGGGAATTCATTACAGAATCACTTCCAGCTAGTTTAATAGGAATGAATTCTAAGTTGATGACACAGTACCTAGAGTTTGTAACGGATCGTTTGTTGGTGGAATTGGAATGTGATAAGGTGTATAACTCTACCAATCCGTTCGACTTTATGGACATGATTTCCCTGCAAGGTAAAACCAATTTCTTTGAAAAAAGAGTGGCCGAGTATCAAAAGGCCGGGGTCTCTAACAACAAGGATAAGGATGACGATTCACAGAAAATCAGCTTCGACGCGGATTTTTAAGATATAATAGTATTATTCAAATCCCCTTTGGGTTATAAGGGGATTTTTATGCGATGAATTTGATATGTTAATGTTTTTAACATATTGGGCCATAACCCAAAACTAAGTATCATTTAAAAAAATTGTAGCAACATGTATGTAGTAAAAAGAGACGGAAGAAAAGAGCTGATGATGTTCGATAAGATCACAGCTAGAGTAAGAAAATTGTGTTATGGCCTAAACGATCTGGTTGATCCGCTAAAGGTTGCCATGCGCGTAATTGAAGGGCTTTATGATGGGGTAACCACATCTGAGCTGGACAATCTAGCTGCGGAGATTGCAGCTACAATGACCACTTCCCATCCGGATTATGCAAAATTGGCGGCGCGTATTTCTGTTTCCAACCTACATAAGAACACTAAGAAATCCTTTTCAGAAACGATGAAGGATCTCTATGAATATGTAAATCCTAGAACAGGAAAAAAGGCCCCTTTACTATCCGATGAGGTTTATAAGGTTGTTGCCGAGAATGCGGACAGGTTGGATTCTACCATTATTTATAACCGGGATTTTGGCTACGATTATTTCGGATTTAAGACTTTGGAACGTTCCTATCTTTTGAAACTGAACGGGAAGATTGCCGAAAGGCCACAGCATATGCTTATGAGGGTATCTATCGGGATCCATTTGAACGATCTTGATTCGGCTTTGGAGACCTATGAGTTGATGTCCAAAAAATACTTTACCCACGCTACACCTACCTTATTTAATTCAGGTACCCCAAAACCTCAAATGTCCTCCTGTTTCCTTTTGGCAATGAAGGACGATAGTATTGATGGTATTTATGATACGCTAAAACAAACTGCAAAAATTTCGCAATCCGCTGGGGGGATAGGTCTTTCCATACACAATGTACGGGCTACAGGTTCTTATATTGCCGGTACCAATGGGACTTCCAATGGTATTGTGCCAATGTTGCAGGTTTTTAATGATACCGCACGTTACGTAGATCAGGGTGGAGGAAAGCGTAAGGGTAGTTTTGCAATCTATGTTGAACCATGGCATGCGGACATATATGATTTCTTGGATTTGAAGAAAAATCACGGAAAAGAGGAAATGAGGGCCAGAGACCTTTTTTATGCCATGTGGATTCCGGATTTATTTATGAAAAGGGTAGAGGCCAATGAGAATTGGACCCTGATGTGTCCTAACGAATGTCCTGGACTATTTAATCATCACAGTGAGGAATTTGAGAATTTGTATATTAAATACGAAGCTGAAAAAAAGGGGCGTAAAACGGTTAAGGCCAGAGAGCTTTGGGAGAAGATTTTGGAATCCCAAATAGAGACAGGTACTCCGTACATGCTTTACAAGGATGCTGCCAACCGGAAAAGTAACCAACAGAATTTAGGTACTATTCGCTCTTCCAACCTTTGTACGGAAATAATGGAATACACTTCCCCGGATGAGGTGGCGGTCTGTAATTTAGCTTCCATTGCGCTTCCGATGTTTATTAAGAATGGGGAGTTTGATCATAAGGAGTTGTTTAGGGTCACAAAACGGGTTACCAAAAATTTAAATAAGGTCATAGACAGAAATTATTACCCCATCAAGGAGGCCGAAAATTCCAATATGCGCCATAGGCCTGTTGGTTTGGGGGTTCAAGGTTTGGCCGATGCGTTTATCATGTTGAGGTTACCTTTCACAAGTGATGCTGCCAAGGAATTAAATCAAGAAATATTTGAGACTTTGTATTTTGCTGCCGTTACGGCTTCCATGGAAATGGCAAAAGAGGAGGGGGTTTACTCAACTTATGAAGGATCCCCAATATCCAAAGGAGAATTCCAGCACAATTTGTGGGGTGTTAAGGATGAAGAGTTGTCCGGTAGATGGGATTGGGCAAAATTACGAAAAGAAGTAAAAAAGAACGGAGTTCGCAATTCCTTGTTGGTAGCTCCTATGCCTACGGCCTCTACGTCGCAAATATTGGGCAACAATGAGTGTTTTGAACCTTATACTTCCAACATTTACACCCGTAGGGTTTTGTCCGGGGAGTTTATTGTAGTGAACAAACACTTATTGGAAGATTTGGTAAGTCTTGGACTTTGGAACGAAAATATGAAGCAGGAATTGATGCGTGCCAATGGTTCTGTTCAGCATATTGATAACATTCCTGCGGAAATTAAGGAATTGTACAAAACGGTTTGGGAATTAAGTATGAAGGATATAATTGACATGTCCAGACAACGTGGTTATTTCATAGACCAGAGTCAGTCCCTGAACTTGTTCATGGAGAACGCAAATTATTCCAAATTAACTTCAATGCATTTTTATGCCTGGAAAAGTGGACTTAAGACCGGAATGTACTACCTAAGGACCAAAGCGGCGGCAGATGCCATTAAATTCACTTTGGATAATTCAAAGAAACAGGAAGTACCAGTGGTTGAGGCGCCAATGGAGGCCACAATAGTAGCTCCTGCTGTAGCAAAGACTATAAAGGTGGAGGCCACTTCTGCCAACACACAGGAGGTGGATGTTAAACCTATGACAGCCGCTGAGATGAAGGAATTGATAGCCAAGGCAAAGGAGGGCCAGGCAGATGATGATTGTTTAATGTGCGGCTCCTAAATGGCTTATGGGGCATAGTTAAGAAACAAAAAAATCCCCGAAGGTCTCTTCGGGGATTTTTTTTGTCTATAGTAAAAGGGAAATGTATAAGTTAATCCTTTCCAATGACTATGGATTAGGAATTCCTATCTATTGGATATATAAGGTTTAAGTATAAACGCACATAGGAACGCTATACAATAAATTACCAGAATTGTGATGTAATTATCCATCTTGCCCCGTATTAAATAACTTATAATTATATACGATGGAAATTGAAAAATGGATTATAATTAGTTCAAAAACAAGAATATAGCGTGATATGCCATTTTCATTTTTTAAAATGATGGTGATATATTATTCGACCTAGGACGAATAGTATCAAGTATATCGCTATGGTGTATAAATAAAGTTCCATCTTGTTTCTTTGACGGGAAAACAAGATGGAAACTTTCTAAATGCAACGTTAAATTAACTGCTTAAGTGTCTTAAAAGGAATTTCGACTACAAAAAATTGTCTTCTGATTTATAGGCGTTTATTACCGCCATTTCACCTTCTTTGTCCGGTCTGGAATTACCGTGCTCCATGCCCAGAACCCCTTTAAATCCTTTACTGTGTATATACTTGAATACATTTTTGTAATTGATTTCTCCCGTAGTAGGTTCTTTTCTACCCGGATTGTCCCCTATTTGGATATAGTCGATCTCATCCCAAGTAAGTTCCATATTGTGGATTAGATGACCTTCGGTTTTCTGCATATGGTAAATGTCGAACAATATTTTACAGGAAGGACTGTCCACACCCTTGCAGATCATATAGGTCTGATCGGAATTCTGTAAATACAGATCGGGAGAGTCCGATAAAGGTTCAAGTACCATTACCAAGCCGTGCGGTTCCAGAATTTCGGCACCCCTTTTTAATGCTTCTATAACATTGCCATCCTGGATACCTATCGGCAGTTTCCTTTCGAATCCGCCAGGTACTACGGTCATCCATTTGGCGTTGACGCGCTTGGCCACGTCTACGGCTCTTCTACATCCGTCCAAAAAGATATCAATGTATTCCTGTTTGCCTGCCGCTAAGGTGTTGGCCATATTGCCTCCTTTGTCTATCACAAAAACCCCCATGGTCATATTGCGTTTGGCCAATACTTCTCCTATTTTGGTTTGGGTTGCTACATCCCTGCCCATCATACCGTTATCTTCAAATGCTGTAAACCCTTGGTCGGCCATGAAATTTATTTGGTCAATAAGGTCATCGCCTGCTAGGTTCTTGAACATTCCAAAATGCGGGGCATATTTTAAGTTGAACGTATGTTTCATATCTAAATTAGTGCTGGTCCCATATGCTAAAGAACCTCCTAAGGTAACCGCACCCCCGGTAAGGGCTGTTTTTTGTATAAAATCTCTTCTTTTCATTTTCATTTTTGGATATGGTTGGAATTTTGTAATAAAATAATGCTAAAAGAACCGAATTGCCAGTGGCTATCCCAGTCCTTTTAGCTTATTCTTAATTTAATATTAATATTATTCTTTATAGTGACCAGGCCTTTCCCCCTGTTAATTCCTGAAGGTCACCACAGGCAATATATTCACCAGGTACAGGTAAATAGGACAATACATTTTCTCCTACAAATTCGGATGATTTATATCCCCAGATCACCAGACCTCTTAAATTATTGGCGAAGGCAAATCTTGACACCTCTTCATCCAAGGTGGCTGTTTGGCCAGTCTTAACGGCTTCCGTATAAGTGTTTATTACCTTAAAATTTTTGGCCTGATCCTCTTTGGAAATTTTGAGGGCACTGGCAAGGACCGGTTCCAAATCTTCGGGGGTCAGGTCTGCAATTTCCTTTTTGCCGGAATCCTGTAAGGCCTTGTCCGTGAATTTCCCCATGGTCATCTTTAAAAGATCTTGCTGTTCTTTTTCCATTACCTGATCGGCAAAACGGTCTATGAAGATATGGACCTGTACTTCGGAGGCTGAAGGTGTATCCGTCTTAGGCATAATAATATCTACCAAATGGGTTAGTACAGATCCTTCGGCTGATGTTAAAAAATCCGGGGTCCATACTATTGCAGCATCTTTTTTACAACTCTGTACTATGCTGATCAAGGTTGGGGTGGCTACAGTGTATCCTAATGCCAGCCCCATATTTTTAAGTGCTTTTCTTCTATCCATTATATATTTCCTTTTTTAAGTTCTTTAACCGCATGGTCGGCGGCCCTAGCGGTGAAGGCCATGTAAGTCAATGATGGGTTAACACAACTTGCCGAGGTCATAAATGCCCCATCGGTAACATATACATTGGGTACATCGTGTATTTGGTTGTTGCCATTTAATACGGAGGTTTTTCTGTTTCGTCCCATTCTGGCCGTACCCATTTCATGAATGCCCAGTCCTAAACCGGTTGGACCATCATGTCCTTTAACATCTCGTAATCCGGCCTTTTCCAACATTTCTACTGCAGATTGCTGCATGTCCTTGCGCATGTTGAATTCGTTTTCCTGTAGATCGGCGTCAAAGGTTACTGTGGGCAATCCCCAGCTATCCAGTTTGTCGTAATCCAAGGTCATTCTGTTATCTTCATAAGGGAGTACTTCACCAAAACCGCCGATGCCCATTCTCCAACCGCCGGGTTTAAGCATACTTTCCTTAAAATCTTTGCCGTAAGAGAGTTCAGCAACCGTTTCCTCCCAATTACCTCTACTGGCGCCACCTTGATAACCGAAGCCACGCTTGTAGTCTTTTCTATCGGAAGCACCTCCTAGGTTCCTAAATCTAGGAATATATATCCCATTAGGTCTTCGGCCTTTGTAATATTTGTCCTCGAAGCCATCGAATTTACCGGAAGCGCCTACCCCCAAATGGTGGTCCATAATATTACGGCCCAATTGATCGGAGTCGTTGCCCATACCATTTGGGAAACGATCGGATTTGGATTGCATTAAAATAGCGGTAGAGGCTATGGCCGAGGCACACAAGAAAATGACTTTTGCCTTAAATTCATGTGTTTCCTTGGTCAACCTGTCTATAACCTTTACCCCTGTAGCTTTCTTGGTATTGGGATCGTACATTACTTCATGAACAATGGAGTCTGTACGCAACGTCATATTTCCTGTTGCTTCCGCAGCCGGAAGGGTAGATGACAAACTACTAAAATAGCCTCCAAAAGGACATCCTCTGATACATCTGTTTCTATACTGACATTTGGTACGTCCGTCAAAATTTTTGGTCCCCGTTATATGGGCAACCCGACCTATGGTAACGGCACGGTCGTCAAAACCTTCAGTTACTTTGTTCTTAAAATGTTCTTCCACACAATTCATTTCCATGGCAGGTAGAAAATCGCTATCAGGCAACTGTGGTAGGTTAAGTGCCTCCCCACTAACGCCGATAAAGTTTTCCACTTTTGAATACCACGGTGCAATATCCTTATACCGGACGGGCCAATCAACTGCAATGCCATCCTTTAGGTTGGCAGTAAAATCGATGTCGCTCCAACGGTAACTTTGACGTCCCCATTGTAAGGAACGCCCGCCCAAGTGGTAACCTCTCATCCAATCAAATCGTCTTATTTCATTATATGGATGTTCCAAATCATTTACAAACCACATTTTACTTGCGGCATTGGTGGTATATCCTGTTCTATTCTGTTTAGGCTGTTTTTCAATATCTTCCCTGGTAGGTTCACCGGCATTTGGAAAATCCCAAGGATCTAGATTGGCCGTCTCGTAATCTTCGATGTGTTTCACCATCCTTCCACGCTCCAGCACTAGGGTTTTGAGTCCTTTTTCGCATAATTCTTTGGCGGCCCATCCTCCGCTAATGCCTGTACCTACGACAATTGCATCATAAGAATCCTGCATTTCATTGTTATTGAACTTGCTCATTTATGAAATTGTTTATTTAATAAATTTATTAAATATAAAATTAATTTTTTACATTTAAACCCTATATACATTAATACTATGGCACTATAACGTTATAGTAATTGTTAATTCTTGGATTTAATCTCAAAACTTAAAAATGAATCAAAAAAATTTAAAAACCAAAGGGATCAAGGTGGTTTTGGTTTCCTTATTAATGGGTGTACTGTCTTGTAAAGAAGCCCCCAAGGAGCAGCCCAAAAATGTGGAGACCTCTGAAGTAAGCATGAAAGCCACGGAACCTTTTTTTAAATTGTCTTTGGCCCAATGGTCAATGCATAGAATGGTGCGTGAAGATGGCGTGGATCCTTACACATTTGCTGAAAAGGCCAAAAATTGGGGTTTTACAGGATTGGAGTATGTAAGTGGTTTGTATTATAAGGAATTGCAGGCTGCAAATTTTTCCAAGGAAGCTATGGCCGCTTTCGTGGAAAAAAGTAATGCGGAAAGCAAAAAACATGGTATGCAAAATGTGTTGATCATGATCGATGGTCAAGGAGATCTTGCTACCACGGATGCTAAAAAGAGAAAGGAAGCAGTTGAAAATCATTTTAAATGGGTAGATGCTGCTGCCGATATGGGGTGCCACGCTATTAGGGTAAACCTATCAGGAAGCAAGGTTCCCAATGAATGGGTTGCCAGTTCTGTGGATGGTCTAACCCAGTTGGCCACCTATGCCAAGGGAAAAAATATTGAAATTTTGGTAGAGAACCATGGGGGCTTGTCGTCCAATGCCGTTATGTTGGCAGAGGTTATGACCAAGGTAAATATGGATAATTGTGGTACCCTTCCAGATTTTGGCAACTTTTGTATAGAAAGAACCAAGGATGGCTGTGCCGAGGAATATGATATCTACAAAGGGATTAGCGAACTAATGCCACATGCCTTGGCCGTAAGTGCCAAATCTTACGATTTTGATGCCGACGGAAATGAAACCAAACTGGACTACCCTAGAATACTTAAAATAGTTAAGGATGCAGGTTATACCGGTTTTATAGGTGTGGAATACGAAGGTAGTCGTTTAAGTGAGGAGGAAGGAATTCTTGCCACTAGGGATCTATTGATAAAAGCTGGTAAGGAACTTAATTAGCACTATATTTTATGAAGGCTTTTTTCAATCAGCTGTTCGATTATAACTTTTACTGCAATAAGAAATTGATTGAAGAGTGCCAAAAGCTGGAAAATGTTCCAGAAAGGACTACGGAACTCTTCAGTCATATTTTAAATGCGCACCATATATGGAATGCCAGAATTCTTGGTAAAAAAGTGGAGTACGGTGTTTTTCAGTTGCAATCGTTAAAAGATTGGGGCGACCTGCATTATGAAAATCAAAGAAGTTCTTTTGAAATAATCACCAATGTGGATAGTTTTGAAAAGCGCTTGGATTATGAGAATTCCCAGGGTAGGTTGTTTACCAATACCATTCAGGATATGTTATTTCATATCATAAACCACTCAACCCATCACAGGGCTCAGATTTCCGTTGATTTTAGAAACAACTCCATTGAACCCTTGGTCTTGGATTATGCCACTTATAAGCGATAAATATACCTGCTAGACCGTGAATGTAAAGACCAAAGTTCAGTTGTCCTTAATGATGTTCCTCGAATTTTTTATTTGGGGAGGTTGGTTTGTAACACTTGGTACTTTTTTGGGACAGAATCTCAAGGCCACGGGAGCAGAATCGGCTATGGCATATTCAACCCAATCCTGGGGAGCCATAATTGCGCCTTTTATAATAGGTTTAATTGCGGACAGGTATTTCAACGCAGAGCGAATTTTAGGAGTTTTGCATCTTCTTGGTGCTATAATGATGTATCAAATGTATATGGCATTGGACTTTGCTGGTTTCTACCCATATGTACTTGGATACATGATTCTTTATATGCCAACTTTGGCCTTGGTGAATTCAATTTCCTTTAGCCAAATGAAAAATCCTGCCAAGGAGTTTTCTTTTGTGAGGGTTTTTGGCACTATAGGTTGGATAGTGGCCGGACTAGTAATTAGTTTTGTGTTCCTATGGGATTCCGAAAGCTCTAGGGAACAAGGCCTCTTGAAAAATACTTTTTTAATGGTGGCTATTGCATCAGCTGTTTTGGGGATTTTTAGTTTTACCTTGCCCAAAACACCACCAAAGGTAAGAACGGATGAAAAGGTATCCATTTCAGGCATTTTGGGGTTGGATGCCCTAAAACTCCTAAAGGATAGAAATTTCCTTATTTTCTTTCTTTCATCCATTCTAATTTGCATACCATTGGCCTTTTATTACCAAAATGCAAATCCATTTTTGTCAGAGATCGGAATGGAAAACCCCACAGGTAAAATGACCATTGGCCAAGGTTCGGAAGTTTTGTTTATGTTGTTATTGCCATATTTCTTCAAGAAATTTGGATTTAAGAATACCTTGATTGCCGGGATGCTCGCATGGACCATTAGATATCTCCTATTTGCATATGGAAATGCCGGAGATTTGGCCTTTATGCTAATATTGGGAATTGCCCTTCATGGTATTTGCTATGATTTTTTCTTTGTTTCCGGACAGATTTATACGGATTCAAAGGCAGGTGACAAATTTAAGAGTGCGGCCCAGGGGTTGATAACCTTGGCCACCTATGGCGTTGGAATGTTGATCGGTTTTTGGGTGGCAGGAAAAATAACGGATAGTTATATAATTGGCGATGGCGTACACAATTGGACGGATATTTGGACATTTCCTGCTATTTTTGCCTTAGGGGCCATGGTGCTGTTCGCAATATTTTTTAAAAACGAGGAAGTAGAGTATAAAGAGTAACTTACGAATAAATATATTATGAGCAAGAAAATTAGATTAGGAATTTTAGGGGGCGGAGGAGACTCCCTTATAGGGGTTTTGCACCGAGTGGCATCCCAAATTAATGATAATTACGAAATTGTTGGCGCAGTTTTTAACCCGGACTTTGAAGCGAATGTTGCTTTTGCCAAGGAAATAGATGTGCCTACCAATAGGATCTATAAGGATTTTGATACCTTGGTGGAAGAGGAATTAAAACTACCAAAGGAAGAGCGTATTCAGGTATGTTCTGTACTTACCCCTAACTTTTTGCATTTTCCTATGGCCAAAAAGTTATTGGAAAATGGGTTTCACGTAATTTGTGAAAAGCCCATGACCACTACCTACGAGGAGGCTAAAATATTACAGGCTACCTTGGAAAAGGCCAAGACCGTTTTTGCAGTTACCCACACTTATACAGGGTATCCTATGGTTAGGCAAATGAGGGAGATGATTAAGGCCGGTGCTATTGGGAAAATACATAAGGTAGATGCGGCATATTACCAAGGTTGGATCAACTCTATTATCCATGACAAGGCTAAGCGTTCAACGGTTTGGAGGTTAGATCCTAAAAAGGCAGGAATCAGTTCTTGTATGGGAGATATTGGGGTGCATGCCTTTAATATGATAGAATATACTACGGGATTGACCATAAAATCCATTTTGGCAGATTTCAACTATTTGTACGATGATAACCAAATGGATGTAGACGGTACGGTATTGATCCGAATGGATAAGCACGTGAAAGGTGTTATTCGCTCCAGTCAGGTTGCTACCGGGGAGGAAAACGGACTAACTATTGCCATTTATGGTGAGAAGGGTGGACTACGATGGGAGCAGGAAAATCCCAATTACCTTTATGTGCTTAGTGATGACAAGCCGCTTCAGGTATATAAGCCGGGCCATGCCTATAATTCCAAGTTGTCTTTGGATGGAACTAAATTACCTGCAGGGCATCCCGAAGGTATTTTTGATTCTATGGCTAATATTTATTTGGGTGTTGCAAGGGCAATTCGCGGCGAGAAATATAACGATGGTGAATTCCCTACTATGATGGATGGTGTTCGAGGACTCGATTTTATAGAGAGCACTGTTGAGTCCAACAAAAAGGGCAACGTTTGGATCAATTTGAAATAATACAGGATTTTGTTTATATAAAAAGGGCCGCAATTGCGGCCCTTTTCTATGGAAGTTGTTTAAGTACTGAAGACTATCCGTATACCTTGTCGAACTCTACACAGACCACGATCATACTATCCCTGGGAACACGTTTAAAGGGTGCCAATTCACGGGAAAAATATTCCCAGTGGAATTTTTTCCAATGTTCCAGACTTTTGTCCCCTAAGCCGTCCAGTTGAACATACTCTTTGGTAATACTGAAAAATGGTTTTAGTTTTACAGCGGTTGTCCTAATGATACATTTGGCCTTGCCGCTCCAATCCGTAAGGACTATAAAGGCACCTATTTTAGGGAGTGGCTCTTTTCTATATTGAAGGCCCAAAAGTGAAAAGGTGGCTGCTTTCTTAAGGTTTTTGATGACAAGATCCACTTCGTGGTCCGCATCTTGTTCATTGTCGCTAAATTGAAACACTTTAGGTGCTTCTACAAAAGCAAATTCCAGGTGGGCGTCCAAAAAATCACCCCACATATTTCTAGCCGAAGCATTGTCCATTCTAATTAGGTCTAATATTTAACAGTAACGGTAAAATACATTAATTATTTCTCGAAGGATGTTATGAAAATTTACCCGCTTTCAATTGTTTGGCTGCATGATTTGCCGCCCTGGCCGTAAATGCCATATAAGTCAATGATGGATTAACACAATTGGAAGAAGTCATAAAAGCACCATCTGTAACATATACATTGGGAACCAGGTGCACTTGATTATTTTTATTCAAGATTGAAGTTTTGGGATCATGCCCCATACGGGCGCCGCCCATTTCATGTATTCCCAATCCTGGCCAGGAAGATTCCTCATAGGATTGTACATCCTTAAACCCAGCCACTTCAAACATTTCTACGATAACTTTTTTGATATCCTTGCGCATATTCAACTCGTTCTCCTTAAACTCAACATCAAACGCCAATTGTGGAAGCCCCCATTTATCTTTTTCAGTAGGGCTTAAGGTAACCCTGTTGTCGTCATATGGCAGGAATTCTCCAAATCCGGTGACACCGATCGTCCAATGACCGGGTTTTAGGATACTTTCTTTAAGATCTTTTCCATATCCCAATTCCCCAATGGTTTCGGACCAATCGCCTCTACTGGCTGTGCCTTGAAATCCGAATCCACGGATATAATCATTACGTTTGGTCTTTTCGTCCATATTTACGAATCGCGGAATATAGAAACCATTGGCACGGCGGCCTTTATAATATTTGTCCAAATACCCATCAACTTTGGCTGTAGCCCCTAATTTATAATGATGGTCCATTATTCCTCTTCCCAAGGCGTCCGAGTCATTTCCAAGGCCGTTAGGAAAACGTTCACTTTTTGATTGCAATAATATACCTACAGAAGCCATGGCCGAAGCACAAAGAAAAATAACACGGGCCTTGAATTCTATTTTTTCGTTGGTCTCCGCATCTATGATTTTTACTCCGGTAGCTCTTTTTGTTTTATCATCATAGACGACTTCGTACACTATAGAATTGGGTCTGAGCGTCATATTACCAGTTCTTTCTGCGGCCGGCAAAGTGGATGAATTGCTGCTAAAATAGCCTCCGAAAGGGCAACCACGCCAGCATCTATCTCGATTTTGACACACTCCGCGACCTTCAAAATCTGCATTTGGATCTGTAATGTGTGCCGTACGACCAATGGTCACCAAACGACCATCATCAAATTTTTCTTCGATTGTTTTTTGAAAGTCTTCTTCTACGCAATTCAATTTCATGGGGGGTTGAAATTTGCCATCGGGCAATTGTTTTAACCCTAGGGCTTGTCCACTGACCCCTATATATTCTTCAACTTTGTCATACCATGGTGAAATGTCCTTATATCTAACAGGCCAATCAATACTAATGCCCTCTTTTTTATTGGCTTCAAAATCAATATCACTCCAACGGTAACTCTGTCTGCCCCATGTTAGGGAACGCCCGCCGACCTGATATCCTCGTATCCAATCAAATCGTTTGGTTTGGACATAAGGGTGCTCCAAATCATTTACAAAGAAATGTTTATTGCTCTCATCTGGCGCCCAATTTAACCTACTTTGTATGTGATATTTTTCCTTATCGGATTTAGACAATTCACCTTTTAATGGGTAATCCCAAGGGTCATCGTTCATTGTTGGGTAATCCTCGATATGCTTTACCATTGGTCCCCTTTCCAACACCAAAGTCTTTAACCCATTCTCGCAAAGTTCTTTAGCTGCCCAACCACCACTAATACCGGTACCTACAACAATGGCATCAAACATTTCACTCTGATTCATTCTATATTTCTTGTTTTAATTCTGATGCTTTTCCTATATTTATAACTTCGCATTTGTAGGTATGTGCTACAAACTTTAAATATAGGATTTTTATCCTAAATGTTAACAAAGGTTATTTTCAATTATACTTAATAAAAAATCAAAATGAAGACAATTAAAGGGCCGGCAGTATTTTTAGCACAATTTGTTGATGAAAAAGCACCATTCAATTCATTGGATGGCATGTGTAAATGGGCATCCGATTTAGGATATAAGGGAATACAAATACCTACTTGGGTAGATTTTCTTATCGATTTGGATAAGGCTGCCGAGAGTCAGACCTACTGTGATGAATTAAAAGGAAAGATAAATTCCTATGGACTGGAAATTACAGAGTTGTCCACGCATTTACAAGGACAATTGGTGGCAGTGAATCCGGCTTATGACCTTATGTTCGACAATTTTGCGCCGGACAAGGTGAAGAACAATCCAAAGGCACGTACCGAATGGGCCATTGATGTTGTTAAAAAAGGAGCCACGGCGAGTCGTAGGCTCGGGCTAAAAGCACATGCCACTTTCTCAGGCTCCCTACTATGGCATACCGCCCATCCATGGCCGCAGAGACCTGCGGGATTGGTAGAAATGGGCTTCGAAGAGCTGGCCAAAAGATGGTTGCCCATCCTAAATCACTTTGACAAGGAAGGTGTGGACGTATGTTACGAAATCCACCCTGGCGAAGATCTTCACGATGGGGATACTTTTGAACGTTTCTTGGCTGCTACCGGTAACCATAAACGAGTTAATATTTTGTACGATCCAAGTCATTTTGTACTTCAGCAGTTGGATTACATAGCTTACATAGACCATTACCATGAATTCATAAAATCTTTTCATGTTAAGGATTCGGAATTTAATCCCACAGGCAAAAAAGGAGCCTTTGGTGGTTTTAACGATTGGGGCGACAGGGCTGGAAGATATCGTTCGCTTGGGGATGGACAGATAGATTTTAAGTCCATCTTCTCCAAATTAACCCAGTACGGCTGTGATGTTTGGGCGGTTATGGAATGGGAATGCTGTATAAAGAGTCCGGAACAAGGAGCTAGGGAAGGTGCCAAGTTTATCCAAGACCATATAATTGAGGCCACTGAAAAAACCTTTGACGATTTTGCAGGGGCGGCTATAGATAAAGCAGTATTGAAGAAAATATTAGGACTATAAAATCAATCAATAGGAAAATGAAAAAATTAATTTTCAGTGCCCTAATAGCTGTCATGGTTATTGGCTGTAAGGATAAAACGGATAAAAAGAACATGGACTTAGACTCAGATCCCCTTGCCAATTCTGAGAAAACAACTCCACCTCCAACAGCCCTAATTGAAGGGGAATGGAAGGTGCTTTTTGACGGGACCAACTTCGATGCCTGGAAAAGGTATAAGGAAGATGGCGTTGGGGATGCATGGAAGATTGAGGACGGTGCCATGGTGTTCTATCCTCCCAAGGAAAGGGCAAAAGGGGAGAAATACAATTTAGTGACTAATGAAGAGTTTACCAACTTTGTACTTTCCATAGATTGGAAGATTTCGGAAGGCGGTAATAGCGGTATATTCTGGGGAGTGCAAGAAATTGAAAGTCTTCGTGAGGCTTACCACTCAGGACCTGAAATACAAGTATTGGATAATGAAAAACACCCTGACGCAAAAAATGGACCTGTTCGACAGGCAGGGGCTTTGTACGATATGGTTGGTCCTAGTGAGGACGTAACCAAACCTGTTGGGGAATGGAATACCTGTGTTATCACAGTAAACCATAAAACCAATAAGGGAAATGTAGTCCTAAATGGTACGGAAGTGGCTTCTTTCCCAGTACATGGAGAGGAATGGGAGGCTATGATCGACAAGTCTAAATTTAAGGGATCGGAGCATTTTGGAAAGTATAGAACTGGAAAAATAGGATTACAGGATCACGGGGACATAGTGTCCTACAGAAATATTAAGATAAAAACATTGGATTAAACCGTTATTGGATATTGTTATGAAAATGAGATCTGTTTATGTTCCGTTAATTTTGTTCTTGGCATTTGCGTGTAAGGAAAAGGTTAGCGTGGATCCATTGGAACCAAAAGACATAAAACCAACTGGGGAAGAGATTGTAGTACACGGGGAATACTCCGGTACGGAACCTACTACCCCGGAAGAGACCGAATTTTATAAACCGGTACCACCCGTAGTAAATCCACATGATCCCTTTAAAGGGGCTCCAAGTGATGCCATTATACTCTTTAATGGAGGGAATCTGGACAACTGGATCTCTTCTAGGGATAGTACCGCGGCCAAGTGGATCGTGAACAATGATGGTAGTATGACCGTTAACAACAAGACAGGTGATATACAGACGGTCCAAAATTTTGGAAGTATACAATTGCACTTGGAATGGAAATCTCCTGCAGAAGTTCAGGGAAAGGGTCAAAGCAGGGGCAATAGTGGGGTCTTTCTAAATGGGCTGTACGAGGTTCAGGTCTTGGATAACAATGATAACGATACCTATGTAAACGGCCAAGTGGGTTCTGTTTACAAGCAGCACGTACCGCTCGCAATGGCATCCGTACCCACAGGGGAATGGAATACCTATGACATTATTTATCATGCCCCGGTGTTCAATGATGAAGGAGATAAAATTAAATCTGGAACCATTACGGTTTTACATAATGGGGTACTGGTTCAGGACAATGTTGAAATTAAGGGAACCACCCCCTATATAGGCTGGCCCAAAAACCCGGCCCACGGCAAGGGTCCTTTAAAATTACAGGACCATGGGGACAATAGCCGGGTAAGTTACAGGAATATTTGGGTTAGGGAGCTTTAGATGCACTGGGAATTTTTCTTTGGAGCCACAGCGCCCAGTCTGCTATTAATTATTTTTGCTTGGTACTATAAAGCATTCCCTCCCAAAAGCATTAATTTTATTTATGGCTATCGCACCAGGAAAAGCATGAGGAACCAGGAGACTTGGGATTTCGGCAATAAAATTGGAGCCGAAATGATGTTTTACACGGGCATGGCCACCTTAGTGGTAGGGACTGTAGCTTATTTTATTTCTCCCACTTGGTCCTTAGGTATTTCCGGTTTTTTTCTAGTAGTAGCCTTGTTTGCAGGTATATTTTGGTGCGAACAGCAATTAGCGCATAATTTTGATAAAAATGGGAAACGAATAAATAAGGAGGGCAAACCCCATTAGGGAAGTGTTCAGAATAGTATTAAGGGCCTTAATGAATGACTTTGCACTGTACTTGACTATCGAGGAATACAAACCTCATTTTTATTTACCTTTGACAAAATTTAAAAATATTTTATGATCCAATCTATGACAGGGTTTGGGAAGCATGTTATTCAACTTCCTTCGAAAAAAATCACCATCGAAATCAAATCGCTAAATAGTAAAAGCCTTGATTTAAATGCCAGAATACCCTCCACCTATCGGGAAAAGGAATTAGAATTGCGTAGGACCATTGCGGGCTCCTTGGTTAGGGGAAAAATAGATTTTAGTCTTTACATTGAAAATACGGGTGCAGAGACCTCTTCGGAAGTTAATGAAGTAGTGGTAAGGCAATACATGAAGCAGTTGGGACATATTGTTTCGGGGAATGAAATGGGTCTGTTGGAAATTGCCATGCGTATGCCCGATACTATGAAAACGGAACGGGAGGACATTGATGAAGAGGAATATAAGGTCATAAAGGAATCATTGGAGGAAGCTCTAAAGGAAATAAATATTTTTAGAACGGAAGAGGGAACGGTTTTAGAAGCCGATTTTGAGGCCAGAATAAGCGTTTTAAAGAGTTTATTGGAACAGGTGGCACAAATGGATCCCGACAGGCTGCTAACGATCAGGGAGCGACTGGAAAAGGCTGTTGCGGACTTAAAAGCCGATCTTGATACAAACCGTTTTGAACAAGAGCTTATCTATTATCTTGAGAAATATGATATCACGGAAGAAAAAGTCCGGTTGCTCAATCACTTGGATTATTTTGCCGCAACCCTTAAATCTGACGACTCCAATGGTAAGAAGTTGGGCTTTATTAGTCAGGAAATAGGAAGGGAAATCAATACCATAGGTTCCAAGGCAAACTTTGCCCCTATGCAACAGTTGGTGGTGCAGATGAAGGATGAATTGGAAAAGATCAAAGAACAAATGCTTAACGTTTTATAATGAAAGGAGGAAAGCTAATTATTTTTTCTGCCCCTTCGGGCAGTGGAAAAACTACCATCGTCAAACATTTATTAAATCAGCCGGAACTCAATTTGGCTTTTTCCATTTCTGCAACCTCCAGGCCTAGGAGGGGTAAGGAAAAACACGGCGAACATTATTATTTCATGACCCTGTCCGAATTTAAGAGGCACATTAAGAACGATGACTTTTTGGAATGGGAGGAGGTCTACAGGGATAATTTCTACGGGACTTTAAAAAGTGAGGTAGACCGACTCTGGGCGGAGGGCAAGAACGTAATTTTTGATATAGACGTGGTAGGTGGATTGCGGATAAAAAAGAAGTTTCCTGATCAGACGCTTGCTGTCTTCGTTAAGCCACCAAGTGTTGATGAACTTAAAATTAGGTTGAAAAAGCGCAGTACGGAGTCTGAGGATAAAATAAATATGCGGATTGCCAAAGCTTCGGTAGAGTTGGCCACTGCTCCACAATTTGATGTGGTAATTAAGAATTATGATTTGGATACCGCATTGGACGAGGCGCATAAATTGGTGGCGGAATATGTGGGCGTTGAAATTAAAAGTAAAATTTAGGAAACCAAGGCCCGGTTCAGGTTGGCCCGCCCCATTAAATGTAAAGTACTTCATTGAAAAATGATACTGAATCAAATTTCGCATGAATAAAAAAATTGGACTTTATTTTGGCACCTTCAATCCGATCCATATAGGGCATTTGGTGATTGCCAATCATATGGTAGAGTTTTCTGATTTGGATGAGGTCTGGTTCGTGGTTACTCCACAAAGTCCATTTAAAACCAAAAAAAGCCTGCTGGACAATCATCATCGTTATCAACTGGTAGCCGAAGCTACCTTGGATTATCCCAAATTAAAGCCGAGCAAAATAGAGTTTGATCTTCCACAGCCGAATTATACGGTAAACACTTTGGCCCATTTGCTGGAAAAATATGATAACAAACATGATTTCTGTTTGATAATGGGGGAGGATAATTTAAAAGGGCTGCATAAATGGAAGAATTATGAGGTAATTCTGGAAAACCATTACATTTATGTCTATCCAAGAATTTCTGAAGGAGAGGTAGTGCATCGTTTTAGAAATCACGATAAGATTCAGCACGTGGAAGCCCCTATCATGGAAATATCCTCAACCTTTATTAGGGCCCAACATAAGTTGGGTAAAAATGTTAGACCTATGCTTCCGGAAAAAGTCTGGAAATATATGGATGAAATGAATTTTTATAGATAGGTCAATGCGGAGTTTTACTCAAAATATCGGTTCCTAAATATTGATCGTTTTTGTTGTAGAACCATGCCCTTTTCTTGGGCATTTTAACATTGCTGATGATCTCTTCCCCTGATAATACAATGTATTCACCGTCATTTTTGGATTCATCATGGAAGAATTGATAAGCCTTCATGGCATAGCTGGTTGGATCAAAATAGAAATACCAGGTATCCCTTCCCACATCCTCGGAATAAGTGACTTTTAGTGTCAAATATTTCTTGTCCTTAAAGGTTTTGGTCTCAACAAGCGGGTCCACAAGTGCCCCCGGGTCTTTTAATTTCATGGGAAGACCGTAGAGATAGGTGTAGTAGTCCCTCATTTTTTTGGCCCGTTCACAGGAGATGTTATGGGATGCCCTATCCTTTTCCGAAATAATGGCTGCACCATCAATTTTCAGAATGCATGTATCCTTGACCATAATCTGTTCTATGGTTTTTCCAGCCTTATTGGTGGTCAACTTAAAGGAGGATGCGGGCAAGTCAATGTTGATTCGGCTTTTTCTTTTATCCCCTTTGGGCGTTTCCATGATTACCGAAAAATCATTTTTAAAGGAGTGCCAATTGTCCTTGGGGTCATGATATTCAATAGCCTTGTCCAAGAGTTCAGATCCGGATATCCCCTGGCCCAAACATCCTGTAGCATGAACAAAACATACCAACATCAATAAGTATTTCATGCAAACTTCCAATTGTTATGCGCCCTATTGTATTTCCAATTTGGCAGGTTCCACCGTACTATCGTGCTCATTGTAATAAAGCTCCAAAAGATTCATGGTAGCGTTAATAAAATCTTTTGTTTCCAAAAGAAAGGTAAAGTACAAAGTGGTATTTTTTGGACTGGACTCTTCGGTACGTGTCCTAGCGATCTGTTTTTCTATTTTTTGTGAAACCATATCCAGTAGTTCCTGTTTGCTGGCAAAAATTACACCAATGCGTTCAAAGGAGCGGGTTTCAAATGCAGCCTTTGTGGCACTCAACAATTTCTGTAGTTCCAGGTCAATTTCCTTAAGCTCTTTAATCTGGTTGTATTTTAATTTTTTATGGTTATTGTGGATGTGCTTATGGCTTATCTTGTTCAGATATTCCAATGATTGGGCCATATCCTGTAAATACCCCAATATATTAATATAAAGATTACTGGCACCAACACTGGCCTCATCCAAATTCTTAATAAAATAGAATATATGATCTCTTAGTTCATCTATTTCAGCAGAAAGTTTAACAACCTGTTTTTTGTTCTTTTTTAGAAGCTCCAAATCCTGTTTGGCAAGTCCGTCGATGATGTGTGTGTAAATTTTGTTACTTCTTTTTGCCACATTGGAGATATTGTCCGCACTTTCCTCGATCACTCCTTGGATAGAGCTGCTTTCGGCCTTTCTTAAACTGTCTTCTGCTCTTATTTCCTTGGATTTTTTATTATGTGAAATGTAGTTTCTTACAAGCAATAAAACTGCTATCAATAATAGAATGGCCACCATAGAGGGAACATGTATATTGATAAGTGAAACTATAACCGCGGCAGAAACAAAGGCTATAATGGCTGTAAAGAACCAACCTCCAATGACATTCAATACCCCAGCAACCCGGTAAACGGCACTTTCTGCGCCCCAAGCCCTATCGGCCAAAGAGGTTCCCATTGCTACCATAAATGTTACATAAGTGGTAGATAATGGCAATTTGTATGAGGTGGCCACGGATATGAGCACCCCGGCAACCATCAAGTTAACGGAAGCCCTTACCATATCAAAAGCTGGCATTTCGAAAGTTTTATCTTTGGAAAGGGGTATAACGGGCTTTTTAAAATTGGAATCTATTTTTTCCTGTAAGGCTTTTGGCAAAAGGGCAGTGGTAACTGTAGATATCATCATGGCCGATCTAACTATTCCCCTTGATAGAAAATTAGGCTGAAAGCGTTCCTTGGATTCACCTTCCCTAGATAGGTTAATTTCTGTTTGTGTTACATAACGTGCCTTTTTGGAAAACCAGAGGGTAAGAACCATGACCATTCCTGCTACGAACAACAAAATAGTGGGGGTGGGAACCTTTTCGGCCAGCACCGTCATGCTAAATTCATTAGCTGGTATTCCAGAGGCCTGCCAGGCTTCAAAGGACTGCCACGCGGCGATGGGGACTCCAATAAAGTTAACAAGGTCGTTCCCTGCAAAGGCAAGTGCCAAAGCAAATGTTCCTACTATTATAATGAGTTTATACACGTCGTATTTGAATATTACCGAAATAATATAAGATGCCAGGGTCCAAAGAACAAGGCTTCCAACGGTAATGGTGCTGGTATTGTTTTTTATATAATTCAGGACATCCTCGCTTACAAAAGTAGCCCCTTTTAAACCTTTTATAAGAATGAAATAGGTGATTGCTGTCAGGGCAATACCTCCAAAAAGGGCCCCCAGAATCTTGGCTTTTTTTCGAAACTCGAAAGAAAGTAGAATACGGGAGAGATATTGTACCAAGGCCCCTATGGAAAAAGCAATTACAACGGAGAGCAATATGCCCAATATAATTTCAGTGGCTTTGGATGTGTTTATATAATTATATATATCAATATAATCACCCCCGCTTGAGGCTATTTTAATAAAGGACATTGCAACTGAGGCTCCCAAAAGTTCAAATACAATGGATACTGTGGTGGAGGTGGGCATCCCAACTGTATTGAAAAAATCCAGCAAAAGGATGTCGGTTATCATAACAGCCATGAAAATTATCATGATTTCGCTGAACATGAATTCTCCAGGGTGAAAGATTCCCTTTCGGGCTACCTCCATCATACCACTCGAAAAAATGGCACCTATGGCTATCCCCAAACTGGCGACGATCATAATGGTCCTAAACGAAATGGCTTTGGAACCAATTGCGGAATTTAAAAAGTTAACGGCATCATTGCTAACTCCCACTACTAAATCTGCTATTGCCAAGAAGGCAAGGGCAATGATCATTAATAAATATAAATTGTCCATTATCTTATAAAAATAGTTTGCAAATATCTAAAGTCTCTAGGTTCGTAACGTTATCTTAAGGTTATATTTTTTACTAAAAATGTACGTCCAATTGTAGTCTATACATCATCGCATCCATTCCACTTACCACGGAAAGATAACTAATGTCTGTTTGTATCTTCAATTTATGGCCTACAATATATTTGGAAAGTCCCAAAGTATATTGATTTTCTGGGTTTTCACCGGTAATATTTTTGTTCAGTACTACGTTTGTGTATCTTCCAGAAATCTCCCAATTGCTGGTAAAAAGATAACCGGTTTGGAGATTTAATCCATGGCCCACCTGAACCACTTCTCCGGTCAGGGAGCTGTCTATATTTCTAGCAAAGGGGTCTTGGGCATCCCTATGGGCGTATTCTCCCATGAAAGAGAATCCGTTATATTTGAAAACGGCATCGAGGAACAGGGTATTGATATTGGTTTTGTGAAACCCATAATCGGTTTCCATATAAGTCCCTTGACTCCCCCTGGTCTTTACTGCATTAAGATTAAGGTTGTAGGTAGCGGCCAACATCAGTTTTGGGGATTGTTCCCTTTTTAAATCGCTTCCGCTGTATTCGCCTCCGCCTTGGAATTCGCCAAATGGCAATAATTCCAAACGTCCGCTGTATTGATGCCCTCCTAGATTTCCTGTAGTGACGTTTCTACCTTCGCCTTGCGAAATGGAGACAATTTCCCGTATCAAAAAAGTATCCGTAAGATAGCTGTAGTGTCTAAGTTGTATGCCCATATCCCTGTCCAAGGTAAACTGGCCATTAAGAAGGGATCGATCTACCAATTGAAGGTTGCCTGAGGAAATAACCCGTTCAACATTTCCGGGAAGTTTGGTCTGACCTACCCAAAGTTCAAAATTTTGATAGAAATTCCACATTACTACGGCATCCAAGATATATCTTGGGGCGTCACTTGTGTATTTCGAGCCACCAGAAATATCCCTATTGGATAAACCTAATTCAAGTTTGTAGCTAAGTTTAGGCGAATATACAAAGCCATCAAATTTTAATCTGGCCCTTCTTATGAGCGCATTAAAATCTGGATCCGTATAATTTCCGTTCGCATTTTCAGTCCAAGTTGTGCTGCTCAAAAATTGCATTCTAGTTGCAATCTTGGCACTCCATGTACTGTCCTTGCCCATTAAATTAAAAAGTCCTTTGCCAAATTCCGGGGCATTGGGTTCCTGTGAATAGGATATAAAAATTGAGCACAATGCAAGCCCTAGGGCTAAGCATTTAATTTTCATAATGTATTAGTTTTTGTCGAGGACAAAGTACCAATATATATGTTAATTTAATGTTAACTTAGTAATATTATTACTTTAAATAAAAAGCTACCTTGGCCAGAGGTAGCTTCCGATTTCACATAAATAGTCGACAAAAACTAATAGTTAAAATGAAACCAAAATAGTCTTAAGACAAATGCTAAGATGGGGATAAGGATTAAATTCATTGTAATCTTAAGTTTAATTAATCGTTAAAATTGGGTTGCGGGTTTTGGTTTGTCCCAAGTGGTAGATGGTTTTATTATGTGTTGAATTCCTAAAAATGTATCTTGCGACCTCTAAAATTACATTATGCATTGGGAACAGCTTCTTTCCTTGAAACGTTTTGGTGATACCCACAAAAGAATTAGAAAGGAACAGGATGAAACCCGATTGGGTTTTGAGGTGGATTACGACAGGGTGATATTTTCTGCGGCTTTCAGGAGCCTACAGGACAAGACCCAGGTTATACCCCTTTCCAAAACCGATTTTGTGCACACCCGCCTTACCCATAGCTTGGAGGTCTCAGTGGTAGGTAGAAGCCTTGGAAGGATAGCCGGGAAGAAAATTTTGGAAAAGCATCCTCATTTGCGCGAGGTACATGGCTATCATTTTAACGATTTTGGCGCCATTGTCGCTGCCGCGGCCTTGGCACATGATATTGGGAACCCACCTTTTGGGCATAGTGGGGAGAAGGCCATAGGGGAATACTTTAAAACAGGCAGGGGCAAACAGTTTGAAGCGGTACTGACCCAAAAAGAGTATCAGGACATCATAGATTTCGAAGGGAATGCCAATGGATATAGATTATTAACAGAATCCCGCCAAGGTGTTGAAGGCGGATTGCGGCTTAGTTACGCCACCTTGGGAGCTTTTATGAAGTACCCAAAGGAATCCTTGCCCAAAAAGCCGACCAAGCATATTGCGGATAAGAAATTCGGGTTTTTTCAACAAGATGTGGCGTCTTTTCAGGAAGTGGCCGCCGAACTTGGGTTGGAATCCAGGGGAAAGGGCAAGGATGTTGGTTTTTGCAGACACCCGCTTACCTTTTTGGTGGAAGCTGCTGATGATATTTGTTATACCATTATCGATTTTGAGGATGGGATCAATTTGGGTCTTATTTCAGAAGATTATGCTTTGGAATATCTAATAAAGTTGGTTAAGGACAGTATCAACATAAAAAAGTATAATAATTTGGTCTATATGGAAGATCGTCTGAGCTATTTAAGGGCTCTGGCAATCAACACCTTGATTTCTGATGCCATTGCCATTTTTATTGAAAATGAGGGCGCCATCCTCCAGGGGGAATTTTCGGTATCCTTAATGGACAAAAGCAAGTTTAAGGCCCAGATAGAAGATATTATTACATTAAGTGTACAGAAGGTCTACCGGTCACAAGAGGTATTGGAAAAGGAAATAGCAGGATACAGGATCATCTCGGACATTTTGGATGTGTATACCACGGCTTTGATCAGGAATAAGGAAGGGAATAGTTCCAATTATGATCGACTTATGATTTCCACTTTGCCCGAAGCTTATAGGGAAACTAAAGGTTCCACATACGACATACTTTTGAGTACCTGCTGTTATGTTGCCAGCTTATCGGATAGTGCAGCGGTACATATCCATAATAAGATTATGGGGAAACAGCTTTAAAAATCATAGACCAAACCAACGCCCAGCAATTGTTTGAACTGTATTTTGCGTTTTCCTGGGGTGGTAATGGTGCCATCTGTAGCTTTTACCTCATCGAATATAATATCGTGGTCATATAAAACATGGGTGCCAATGGAAGCCTTAACATATTTGTTTACGGTCAAATCCACATTAAGTTCCCAGTCAACATCGATATTTCCGAAATTCTTTACGTAGTCTGAGTATAGTTGCAATCTGTGATTTAATTTCACATTTTCATAAACCATGGTTTCCCAGGAGTTGGATACCAGAAATCCAAATTCCAGATAAACGTTCTCGCCCTCCTTTATGATATTGCCATCCGTATCCACCAGTGCTTTTTGAACTCCAAAAGCTCCACCGTTTGCTAAGGTTTGGTCCAATACAAAGGTAGATTTAAAAGTAAGTGGCGCCAGACGTAGGTTGAATTTATTGCCTTCCGGAATATAGGATGTACCAGCTCCCAAAAGGGCATAGCCTGGAGCCATAAATCTAGAAATTGGTTTATCCCTATTGGGGTATTTGTAACCATTGGAGAACTGTGTCCTAAATTCTGCGCTGGCGGAATAGTACCAATTGCTTATGGTATCCCTTCGAAATGCAAAGGTGGAGGAAAACCGTAGTGCATCGTCCGATTTTCTTAACTTAAAGCCTTCTTGGGCATTAAGGCCATATCGTATGTCCAAATTGTTGTTGAGTTGAACGTATCTAAATTTATAATTTCGCACAAACTTGGCACTGGCCAATCCGGAAATGGAATTGTTTCCCCCCGCATTCCAGTTTACAAATGCTACCTCACTAAAATTAAATCCAAGTTTATTCTCCTTTTCCCAAAATGAAGGAATTCTAAAACGTCTATATTTTTCTTCCAAGGGCTTGGTGCGCTTAAAGGAAACAACAGGATTGGTCAGGTCTGCGCCCCGTGGAATGTATTTAATTTTGTCCTGTAAGGTCCGTATTACGATGGTGTCTATGCGCATCGAATCTATCTGGGTAGAGTCCGGGGCTTGTGGAGCAGGAATGGTATCTTGTGAGAATAAAAAATTAAAATTTAGGAACAGAAGGACAATAATAAATATTTTACCGTACATGCTAATCAGTATTCAAGAGGTTGTTAATATAATTTTTTAAGGTCGATATATCTATTTTAGCTATTTTATGGAGCTCTTCAACGGTTCCCTGCTCTATAAAAATATCTTCAATGCCAAAAATCTTTATGGGGACAAAACTATGCATCTCGTTGGCATATTCCAAAATTGCACTTCCAAAACCTCCCATTTTACAGCCATCCTCGATGGTGATCACATTTTCATAGGTCGAGAATATTTTCTGCAACATAATCGTGTCCAAAGGTTTTACAAAACGCATATTATAATGGCCAATTTGGTCCCTGTCATTCACGCTTTTTAGTAATTCACTGACCATATTCCCAATATGACCGATCGAAAGTACCGCAATTTTCGTTCCTTTTTTTAATTCTTGGGATATTCCTATTGGAATTTTATTAAATTTTTGTTTCCAATCCAATGTTACCCCTCTTCCTCTAGGGTACCTTATGGCTATGGGTTGCCCTAGGCCCAGTTGTGCGGTGAACATTATATCCCTAAGTTCAATTTCGTTCAAGGGTGCAAAAATAATAAGATTTGGAATACAGCGTAAATAAGCCATATCATATATTCCATGGTGAGTGGCACCGTCCTGCCCGACTATGCCGGCACGATCCAAACAGAATATAACGGGAAGATTCTGCAGTGCTACATCATGTATGATCTGGTCATAGGCACGTTGTAAAAAAGTAGAGTAGATGTTACAAAATGGAACCAGGCCTTCTGCGGCCATTCCGCCGGCCATGGTTACGGCATGTTGCTCAGCAATGCCCACATCAAATGCCCTTTCTGGGATTTGTTCCATCATATATTTTAGGGAGCTTCCGGTAGGCATAGCTGGGGTTATACCCACTATATTTTCATTGTTTTTGGCCAATTCCACGAGGGTGTGCCCAAATACATCCTGATATTTTGGAGGTTGTTTTTCAGAGGTTTTGGGCCAAAGGTCGCCCGTTTCCTTATTAAATTTTCCTGGAGCATGATACACTACTTGGTTCTCCTCCGCTTTTTTGAGCCCTTTGCCCTTGGTAGTTATGATATGCAGCAATTTGGGTCCCTCAATGTCCTTTAGTCTCTTTAGTTCCTTAATCAAGGTGGCCAGATCATGCCCATCCATAGGGCCTGAATAGTTAAAATTTAAACATTCAAATATGTTCTCGTCCTTGGCGGTACCTTTTTTAACATTGGTCAGGTATTTTTTTAAGGCACCCACGCTAGGATCAATTCCTATGGCATTGTCATTTAGGACAATTAGGATGTTGGCGTTGGTGTCCCCGGCATGGTTAAGCCCTTCAAAGGCCATGCCACTGGCAATGGAAGCATCACCGATGACTGCGATGTGCTGTATATTCTTTGCGCCCTTTATTTGTGAGGCCAAGGCCATGCCCAGGATTGCTGAAATGGAGGTAGAACTGTGTCCGGTGCCAAAGTCGTCATACCGGCTCTCTGTACGTTTGGGAAATCCGCTTATTCCTCCCAATTGTCTATTGGTATTGAATATATCCCTACGGCCTGTTAATATTTTATGGCCGTATGCCTGATGTCCAACATCCCATATTAGTTTGTCTTTTGGGGTGTTAAATACATAGTGAAGGGCGATCGTTAGTTCCACTACACCCAGACTGGCCCCCAAATGCCCTTCTTTGGTAGCTACAATGTCTATGATAAACCCCCTTAATTCTTGGGCAAGTTGTAATAGATCGACAATTTCTAAGGTTCGAATATCCTTAGGGTCGTTAATATGTTGTAGAATTCCCTTGGGCATATTAAAAATGTTACGCAAAACTAATGTATTTAAACATTGAATGGCATGTTTTTTAGTGTAGGATGGGCGGTTTTTCAGGATATTTTAAACAAATCGTATTTTTTTTGAACCTTCGCCAATATTGTTTACTATTGTGGCTTAATTGTTAGGTATGATAAACCCGTTTGACGACACTTATTTTATGAAAAAGGCCTTACAAGAGGCAGAAGCTGCTTTTGAAATAGGAGAGGTGCCCGTTGGGGCCGTAATTGTTGTTGAGAATAGGATCATAGCTAGGGCTCACAATTTAACTGAGCGTTTGAACGATGTAACGGCACATGCCGAAATGCAGGCCATAACTGCAGCGGCCAATTTTCTGGGGGGGAAATATCTTCATAATTGCACCCTATATGTAACCCTGGAACCCTGTCAAATGTGTGCAGGTGCCCTGTACTGGAGTCAAATTTCCAAAATTGTCTATGCGGCAAAGGACGTGGATAGGGGCTTTGTGGCCATGGGAACCAAAATACATCCCAAGACCGAATTGGTGAACGGGGTTTTGGAGGAGGAAGCATCAGAAATTTTGAAACGCTTTTTTATCCAAAAACGCAATTTAAATTAGATAGGGTCCATTTGGACATACCTAATACGCAACTTATTAACTGATTTTGCATCTATTTTTTAGTACAACAATCTTGGATAATATGAAAGTATATGGATTAATGCTGGCCTTGTGTCTGATTTTTGTCTTAAACGGATGTTCCACAGATAGTACACATGAAAAGAACGATAAGGTTAGCGGAACTTGGAACCTTATTAACGTTAGTGGCGGATTCGCTGGGATTGATGAAGACTTTGAAAAAGGTGAAATTGTTTGGAAATTCAACGCCAAGGATGGGACATTGATCGTTGCCAACAATGACGGGTCCAACCCAATTTATAATGGCTTTCCAACAGGTACTTATACCTATTCCGTCCTAGAGGAGAAAGATCAATTTTATTTGGAGATAAACGACAAAGAGATCGGGGGGATTGTGGTTGCCAAATCACAATTGGTCCTTGACCAAAACAGCACTACAGCGGGCAGTGGGGCCGATGGTTTTGTAATGGTATTGGTGAGATAGCCAAGGAATTTATAAGTAGGTTAAAAATAAAAACCCCTAGCGGTTACCAAGGGTTCACAATTTTTTCAAAATAAAATAGAATTAGCCAATTACCTGCACTTGTGCAGCAACTATTCCCTTTCGGCCTTCTTCTTCCTGGTATTCTACTTTGTCACCTTCGTTAAGTTCAGTGCCGTTTAATGAAGTTGCATGAACAAAAATGTCTTTACCCGTTTCGTCGTTGGTAATGAAGCCATATCCCTTGGATTCATTAAAAAATTTTACTGTTCCAGTCATTCCAATGAAATTAAAATAATAATGGTTTAGATTACTAATTTATGTTTTTTTGGGCAAAATTGGATATAATCAATTTAAAAAAAATCAAAATTACTGCTTGTCAGTGGGTTCTTTTTCCTTCCCCTGCATTTTCCTGATATTTTCTTCAGTGAGCATATAATCCTTCATTTTTTTGCCTTTACTTACTTTGATAAGAAAGAGAGGCATGGCTACCAGAAATATACCGACCGTACCAAAGCCTATGCATTTATTGGATAGGGGTATATTTTCCTCATTAATACTAAAACCATAAATGATGGAAGCAAAGGAAGCTAAGAGAATTAAAGAAATAATATACTTCATTCCTAACGTGGGTTTTAGGAGGTTAAATTTATTAATTTTCTTCTGTAGGCAGTCAATAGCTTGGATTTGGAAATAAATCCAATATATTTTTCATCCTTGATAACGGGCAGGTTCCATGCCCCGCTACTTTGAAACTTCTCCATGATATCCGTCATTTTATCTTTGTCCAATTCAATAATATCCGGGGGTGTGTTCATAATATCGGACGCCATCACTTCCTTGTACAATTTCTGATCGAACATAATGGGGCGTATGTCATCCAACAAAATAATCCCCAAAAGGGTATTGTCCTCCTTATCAATTACAGGAAATATATTTCTATTGGATTTTACCACTGCCTGATGTACAATATCCCCCAGATTCATCTCCGGATATATTGGGACAAAATTATCTTCAATAACTTTGTCTATATCCATCAAAGTTAAAACGGCATGGTCCTTATCATGCGTAATTAATTCGCCCTTTCTGCCCAATTCCATGTTGTAAACAGAATGTGGGTGTACATATTTGGTGATGGAAAAGGAGATAGTAGAGGTTATCATTAGCGGTATGAACAATTCATATCCCCCAGTAACCTCGGCTATAAGGAAGATTGCAGTGAGGGGGGCGTGAAGAACGCCGGCCATAAGTCCGGCCATACCGACCAGTGTAAAATTACTTTCAGAAATTTGGTTTGGTAAGATTCCTAAACTGTTAATTGCTTTGGCAATGCAATTACCCATTATGCTTCCCATAAAGAGTGTAGGGGCAAATATACCCCCAACGCCCCCGGCACCAAAAGTTAGGGCACAGGCAATAATTTTAAAAAAGACCAATCCGGCGAGTAAGCCTATTACCATCCAAACATTGGAAAGGTCCAATTGAAAAATGTTGTTTTCCAATACCTTTTCGGGGTTGCCTTTGATGAGGTTGTTGATAACATCAAAACCCTCACCGTATAAAGGAGGGACCAAATAAACCAATATTCCAATAGCAATTCCACCATAGAGCAACCTTTTAATGGGAGAACCTATTTTGTCGAATATTTTTTGGATCCGCTCATATACTTCTGTGAAATAGATGGAGGTTAGACCTGCAAACAAGCCTAGGATTATAAAGAAGGGAACGTCCGAAATAATAAAATCGTCCTCAATTTTAAAAGGCAAAAGTACATCGCTCCCAAAGAAAAAGTAGGAGGTTATAATTCCTGAAAGGGAAGCCAAGAGCAAGGGCAACATGGAGGCTATGGTGAGGTCCAGGCTAAATACCTCAATGGCAAAAATAATGGCTGCAATGGGGGCTTTAAATATGGAAGACATGGCTCCTGCTGCCGCACAGCCTATAAGTAAATTCCTCGTGGTCTGGTTAACGTGGAACATTCTTGAAATATTGGAGCTTATGGCTGCTCCTGTTGCCACCGTAGGGCCTTCCAGCCCAACAGAGCCCCCAAAACCTACAGTAATGGGCGCGGTAAGAATGGATCCGAACATCTGATATTTCCGCATTATTCCCTTCATTTTGGAAATGGCAAAGAGGGTAGAAGGAATACCATGGCTCACTTTGTTGCGGATCACGTATTTAATGATCAAATAAACAAGGGTAAGACCAATTATAGGAAAAACAAAATAAAAGGCATTGTGGTAATACCTTACCAAATTACCTTCCAATAGATGTTGAAAAAAGTGAGTTAAATTTTTAAGGACAACAGCGCCTATCCCAGAAGTAAACCCAACCAAAATACTAAGGATATAAATAAATTGCCTTTGGGAGATATGTTTTGCGCGCCAAACCAAAAAGTTGGTAAGCCATGATTTTTTTAGTGCTGTCATGATTTAGAAAAAAATCCCGCTAGTTACTCGACTAGCAGGATTTTAAAGATATGATTATAAATCCAATTTTAGGTGAAGTTCCTTCAACTGTAAATCGTCAATCGGGGCAGGGGCATCGATCATAACATCGCGTCCACTATTATTTTTTGGAAAAGCAATAAAGTCCCGTATAGTTTCCTGTCCGCCCAAAATGGCCACCAATCTATCGAGGCCAAATGCCAAACCACCATGGGGAGGTGCCCCATATTGAAAGGCGTCCATTAAAAATCCAAATTGTGCCTTGGCCTCCTCTGGACTAAAGCCAAGATGCCTGAACATTGTGGCCTGTATTTGTTTATCATGAATACGTATAGAACCACCTCCAATTTCATTGCCGTTCAACACCAAATCATAGGCATTGGCCTTTACTGCGCCGGGGTCGGTGTCCAACAACTCCAACTGACCGGGCTTCGGTGAGGTAAATGGATGGTGCATGGCGTGGTAATGACCTGTTTCCTCGTCCAGTTCCAATAATGGAAAATCTATTACCCAAAGCGGAGCAAACTCATCTTTTTTGCGTAATCCTAAACGCTGGGCAATTTCCATTCTAAGCGCACTTAACTGTGTGCGAGTTTTGTTGGCATCTCCGGACAGGACGCAGATTAAGTCGCCCGCCTTTGCTCCTGTGACTTCTGCCCATTTTGCAAGATCTTCCTGGTCATAAAACTTGTCGACCGAAGATTTAAAGCTGCCGTCGTCGTTGTATTTGGTATAGACCATTCCTTTGGCCCCTATTTGTGGCCTGCGTACCCAATCTACAAGTGCATCAATTTCTTTTCTGGTATACGCCGCTCCCCCAGGTATGGCAATACCCACGACCAATTCGGCCTCGTTAAATATTCCGAAGTCCTTATGTTGCGCAATAGCGTTAAGTTCACCGAATTCCATACCAAAACGGATATCCGGTTTATCGTTGCCATATTTTTTCATGGCGTCATCATAAGTCATTCTTGGGAACTTGTCAATGGAAACCCCTTTTATTTCTTTCAATAAATGCCTGGTTAGTCCCTCAAAAACATTTAAAATATCTTCTTGTTCCACAAAGGCCATCTCGCAATCAATCTGTGTAAATTCTGGTTGCCTGTCCGCCCTAAGGTCTTCGTCCCTAAAGCATTTAACGATCTGGAAGTATTTGTCCATACCACCAACCATCAATAATTGTTTAAATGTTTGGGGCGATTGTGGCAAGGCATAAAACTGACCTTCGTTCATTCTACTTGGAACTACAAAATCTCGGGCACCTTCCGGGGTAGATTTGATTAAATAGGGCGTTTCCACTTCAATAAAACCTTGGTCGGAGAGATATTTTCTAACCTCAATGGCTACTTTATGTCGAAAAATGAGGTTGTTCTTAACGGGATTTCTACGAATGTCCAGATACCGGAATTTCATTCGGATATCTTCGCCGCCATCGGTCTGGTCTTCAATAGTGAAGGGAGGAACCAGGGATTTGTTAAGTATTTTGATCTCTGAGACCAGTACTTCCACATTTCCGGTTGGTATGTTTGGGTTTTTGGAAGCTCTTTCAATAACGGTTCCTTTAACCTGTATCACAAATTCGCGACCTAAGGATTTTGCAATTTCCATAATCTCTTTTGAAGAGCGTTCCTCATCAAAAATGAGCTGGGTAATTCCATATCGGTCACGAAGATCGGCCCATATCACAAAACCTTTGTCCCTTACTGTTTGTACCCATCCTGACAAGGTAACCTGAGCCTGTTGATTGGCTTCCCTTAATTCACCGCAATTAT
Source organism: Arenibacter sp. S6351L (assembly GCF_023016025.1). Taxonomy (NCBI): domain Bacteria; kingdom Pseudomonadati; phylum Bacteroidota; class Flavobacteriia; order Flavobacteriales; family Flavobacteriaceae; genus Arenibacter; species Arenibacter sp. S6351L. Next base: position 259,660 of record NZ_JALKBB010000001.1, read on the forward strand.
GACTTCTATACATCTTTTTATATCATCTAAGAAAAGGCAAATGTAAGAAGTAATAGGGTAAGCTGAAAAAAATATCCGCAATTGGGAAATTATGAATATGTATTACAAAAATTTATCAAATTCTAATTTTTTTTAGAGAATATTAACAAAACTTACTTTGGTATATAATTCTAACGAAACTTACTAATATGAAACAGAAATTATTTAAGAAGAACATGTTCTTATTTTTCTTAATGGCGCCTCTGCTGTTATTGGCTCAGGATGTTGTTAAGGGAAAGGTAACAGACTCAGGTCTTGGAGATCCACTTCCTGGGGTAAATGTTGTTATTAAAGGTACTTCAACGGGTACTACTACGGATTTTGATGGTAATTACGAAATTTCAGTAAATAATTTTCCATCCATTCTTGTGTTTTCCTCCTTGGGGTATGCCTCAAAGGAAATGCAGGTAAGCAGTCCAACTACTTTAAATGTTACTTTGGACGAATCGGCAACGGGTTTGGAGGAGGTTGTGGTGACTGGTCTGGCCACCTCGGTAAAACGAAGTAATGCGGCCAACGCTGTAGCTTCCGTATCTGCCGACGAGCTAACGGGTAGGACGCCGCCTCAAACTTTGGATGGTGCCTTGGCCGGGAAATTTGCAGGTGCGCAAATTACTGCCGCATCTGGAGCACCTGGGGGCGGGATGTCCGTAAAATTAAGAGGTGTAACCTCCATAAATGGGCAGGGTCAACCGCTGTATATTATAGATGGTGTATATGTGAACAATAATAGCGTATATGCCGGAGGGTTAAACGAAATTTCCAACGCTGCAGGTGGTGGGGCTTCCTCCACCGATTCACAGGATAACGCATCTAACAGAATTGCTGACATTAATCCAGACGACATTCAAAATATCGAGATACTTAAAGGGGCTTCTGCTTCCGCTATTTACGGATCTAGGGCAGCGGCCGGTGTAATTATTATCACAACCAAGAAGGGGAAAGCTGGGAAAACAAAAATAAATGTTTCACAAGCCTTAGGGTGGAATGAGGCTGTAAACTTGCTTGGACAAAGAAATTGGACCTCCGCCTTGGCAGAGAGTGTTTTTGGAGAAGGGGCCTTATATACTGCTGCTGAATCTGCAGGGAGATTAAGGGATTATGAAAAGGAGATATATGGGGAAAAAGGATTTATCACCAATACTAATGTCAGTATTTCAGGTGGGAGCGAAAAGACCTCTTTTTTTGGGAGCTTTACCAATAATGAGGAGGATGGAATTGTTAAAAGAACTGGAGCCTCCAAACAATCTCTTAGGTTAAATGTTGACCATAGGATAACAGACGATATTAAATTATCCTTGACCGGAAATTACCTGAAGTCCAGTGCTGATAGGGGATTTTTTAACAATGACAACTCCAATACTACCATAGGGGTTTCCCTTTTGTTTACTAGACCTTGGGACTATTTGCTTCCCGATGCGGATGGTAATTATCCTGATCACCCTGCTAACTCTTCCAATCAAATTCATACCCGTGATGTCATGACAAATAATGAATCTGTAAGCCGTTTAATAGCAGGTGGGGCTTTGGATGTTAATTTATTTAGAAATGAAAATCAGAGTTTGAAAATGATTTTAAAGGCTGGTGTTGATACCTATACCCTAAAAACTACAGTTTTTTTTCCAAGGGAATTGCAGTTTATGAGTCCAGCCGTAGGGGGAGTGGATGGTTTGTCCTCAGACGGTACTACCCAGAATACCGATGCTAACTTTTCGGGTTTTTTGGTACACAATTTCCGGACAGATAATGAACTTAGCTTTACCACCCAAGCTGGTGTTACCAATGAACAATTTTCCCAAAATACTGTTAGGGTTACATCAACGGGCTTAATAGCTTCTGAACAAAACGTGGATCAGGCGGCCAATGTTAAAGTAGATCAATTTAGGTTGGAGCAGGAAGATGCCGGTTTTTTCGTTCAGGAGGAAATTAATTACCAAGATAAGATTGTTGGAACCTTTGGGGTAAGAGGGGATAAATCTTCCAACAATGGCGATGCCAATAAGTTGTTTTACTATCCAAAAGCATCGGTTGCAGCAAATATTCACAACTTTGATTTTTGGAATCTTGAGGCAATGAATCAATTGAAGTTGCGGGCAGCTTACGGGGAAGCAGGTAACTTTGCTCCAAATGGGGCGTTATTTACAACGTATATCAACTCTTTGATAAGTGGAAATGTAGGGATTATTACCCCTGCAACCCTTGGGGATCCCTCCATACAGCCAGAAAGACAAAAGGAGTTCGAAATTGGTTTGGATGCCGGATTCTTTAAAAACAAGGTAACCCTGGAATTTACTTGGTATAATAAAAAAGTTGAAGATCTTATTCTCCAAGCGGACAATGAACCATCCTCGGGTTATACCTTCCGATGGGCCAATGCCGGTGCCCTGCAAAATAAAGGAGCTGAAATTGGTTTAAACGTTAACGCTTTTGATTCGGAAAATTTTTCTTGGGATTCCGGTATAATTTGGTTTAGAAATAGATCGGAAATAACGAAATTAACTGTTGCTTCTTTTGATACCCAAGGTTTTGGTACTGGTTTGGGAACGTTTAGGATAGAAGAAGGTAAAAGTGCCACCCAGATTGTTGGTAATGACGAAAATGGTAACGTTGTGACATTGGGAGATGCCGAACCCGATTTTCAAATGTCCTTCAATAATAATTTCAAGTACAAAGATTTTACGCTATCATTTTTTTGGCACTGGAAGAAGGGGGGCGATAATGTAAACCTCAGTAGGCTGCTCTCGGATTTTGGTAACACTAGTGCCGATTACGATAAGATGAATTTGGATCCATCGGGTGCCTTGAACAATGGGGATTATAGAAAAAGTGCTTTTGGCGCGGGTTTTGCCGACCCTTTTGTGGAAGATGCATCTTATTTAAAACTAAGGGAGATAGGTTTGTATTATAACCTTCCGGAAAACACGCTCCAGAAACTATTTAATGGGAATGTTTCCAATGTAAAAGTTGGACTTTCCGGACACAATATCATCAATATTTTTGATTATAATAGCTATGATCCAGAAGTTTCCAATTTTGGTTCGGCTGCTGCAGGGATAGGAATTGAAGTAGCACCATTTCCATCGTCCAAACGATTTATGTTTCACTTGTCAATTGGACTTTAATAATTAAAAAAAAATAATATGAAAATCGCAATTAGAATAAAAGTTCTATTAATGACCATAATCGGATTTCTGGTTTTTGGTTGTACTATTGAAGATGGGAAAGATCTGAATGGACCGGAAACCGCATCTATTTCGGAGGGAGTATCCAGACCGGAACTGCCTCAGGTGGTATCTGGAATTTTAGCCGATATGAGAGATCGATTGAATACTCAGATAGATGTTATTTCTGTAGTAGGAAGGGATTATTGGAGACATCAGAGTTCCGACCCCAGATGGACCGGAGATCTTATGACTGGTGTATTGGATGACAATGCCTTTTATCTTACAACCCCATATGCCGCCAGATATGCGGTAGTGAAGGAATGTAACCTTTTGTTGGAAGGATTGGAGAACACTACAACAGATTTTTCCGAAGCCGAGAAAGGGGCTATTAGGGGATTTGCCAATACCATAAAAGCGCATGAATTGTTGACCGTGTTAAACATGTTATATCAAAATGGAATACGTACAGATGTTGCCGATCCTGATAATTTGGGAAGCTTTGAGGGCTATGATGCCGCTCTTACCTCCATTTTGGGATTGTTAAATAGTGCCGCCACTGATTTGGCAACTGGTGGGGATGTTTCCCCAAATACTTTGGGGGTATCCTATTTGGAATTTAATAGAGCGTTGACAGCTAGGGTAGCCGCTTATCAAGGAAATTATTCATTGGTACTAAGTGCTTTGGACGATTCTTTTATGGACTTCGGGGGAGACATGTACTTGGGAGCTTATTACCAATTTGCCGCAGCGGGTTCGGATGAGTTAAATCAGTTATTTTTTGCCAAGAATTCCACTGGGGCCAACGCTAGAATTGCACATCCAGATTTTGTTAATTCAGCGGAGGCAGGGGATAATAGGTTGGATAAGGCAGTTTTAAGAACGGATGGGCCACTTAATATTGCAGATTTAACTCCTGGTACCCACGATGTATATATTTATGAGTCCAACACGGATCCTGTGGCAATGATCAGAAATGAGGAGCTTATTCTTTTATATGCCGAGGCTAATATGACAGATAACCCCGGAGAAGCGGAAATGGCGATCAATGTTGTTAGAAATGCTGCTGGACTTGGCCCTGTTGTTCCTGGCAGTGTAGATGAGGACAGGCTTTTGTACGAACGAAGATATTCGTTATTTGCCGAGGGTCATCGCTGGATAGATTTAAGGAGGTTTGATAGACTGGATGAGTTGGTAATAGATAGGGCGGGAGACAATAGGGTAACCCAATTTCCTATACCACAGAATGAAGGCCAATAATTTGGTGATGTAACACAGCAATTTATAGATAAAAGCAGAAACTCCCTTTAATAGGGAGTTTCTTTGTTTTATAAACTTCTTAAACACAAGTGTTTAATGTTTCAATGTAAATTTAATGTTAACTAAAGGTTTCTTTTTCGTAAAATATATGTATCTTTAATTCGTTAAGAGATAATAGATAAACATAAAATCCCAAATAAAATGAAAGGAATAACACTAGTTTTTGCACTAATATTTGCGGTTGTAATCAACGCACAAGATAAAAAACCTGTTTTTGAACAAGATGGTGAAATGTTAAAAGCCACCTATTACCATGACAATGGGGTAGTTTCCCAAGAGGGACATTTCCTAAACGGAAAACTGCATGGGGAATGGAAGATGTTTGGTGAGGATGGAAAGAAAATAGCCATGGGTGAATATACCGAAGGAAAGAAAACTGGGAAATGGTTTTTCTGGGATGCTAAAAAATTAAAAGAAGTGGATTTTGTTGACAGTAAAATTGCCAATGTTACCGAATGGAATAGCGTAGGTCAGTTAGCGATCAATAAATAATGAAATTATTTTTTCAATAGGAAACCTGGCGAATATCGCCGGGTTTTTTTGTTTTGGATCATGGCGGAATTGGTTGTAGAGCGGATTGTTCATATATGGGAGGATGCTTTAGGGATTTAGCAGTACGTGCAAACCTAATACATTGGATTTGCCTTTAGACAAGTTTTGCCGAACAGCTACATGGGCCCATCATATTTAAGATAAGTTCTTGGGATATTTCCAAAACAGGACGGGTATAGTTAAATTAAGTAACGAATACTGAAAAAAAAAGGAGCCTGTTAATTCAACAGGCTCCTTTTTTTTTTGATTGCAAATAACCTAGGCAGCAGCTACTTCCTTAGTTTTTGTCTTACTACCACCACTGCCCCTAAGGGCTATTTTAATCCTGTAGGTAATATTAAATAATACAGGAACAATGATCAATGTTAGGAAGGTGGCCACTATCAACCCAAATATTACAGTCCAGGCCAAAGGACCCCAGAACACCACGTTGTCCCCTCCCACATATATGTGCGGATTAAATTCTGAAAATAAGGCAAAGAAATCGATATTTAAACCGATTGCCAAGGGGATCAATCCTAAAACAGTGGTGATTGCCGTTAGAAGAACCGGTCTAAGCCTGGCTTTTCCCCCCTTAATGATGGCTTCTGTTGCATCTTCCCTCGTTAATAGGGCTTTATCATCCATACCTAGCTTCACCTTCCTACGGTCAATAAGAATCTGGGTATAGTCCAAAAGAACCACTCCATTGTTCACCACAATACCGGCCAAGGAAATTATTCCCATCATCGTCATCATAATCACAAAAGACCATCCGGTAATCATTAGACCTCCAAATACCCCTATAAAACTTAGGAAAATAGCAATCATAATGATCAATGGCTTGGAAATACCGCCAAACTGAAATATCAATATCAACATAATAAGGCCTAAACCGGTGAAAAATGCACCGACCAAGAACATCATCTGTTTGTTTTGCTCTTCAATCTGTCCGGTATAGTCAATTTTAATATCGGTAGGAAGGTTTTTAAATTCTTCCATTTCCTTTTGTATCTCAGCTACAATGGCCGCCGCATCCGTAAAACCAGGTTGTAGTCCGGAATATACGGTAACCACACGCTTATTGTCCCTGTGCTTAATGGCACTAAAGGCCGAAGTATTTCTTTCGGTGGCCACGGCAGAAATAGGAATTTCCTTGATTTTACCCGTAGATTGGTCCCTAAAAATGATATTTTGGTTGAAAAGGGCGCTTTTATTATATCTTAAATCTTCACTAAAGCGGACATTGATATCGTAATCATCCCCATCTTCCTTAAAAACCCCAGCTTTTTCACCAAACAGAGCCCTTCGCAATTGGTTCCCCACCTGGCCTACAGAAACTCCTAGCTCACCAGCTTTCTTGCGGTCTACGTTAACCTGCATGGAGGGCTTGCTCTTGTTTACGTCAATTTTTATTTCTTCTATACCAGCGATATTTTTGGTATTGATAAAGTTTCTAATATCCTCAGCGGTATTGATCAATTGGTCGTAATCTTTCCCTTCCAATTCAATGTTAATAGGATAACCGGCTGGTGGGCCATTGGCCTCTTTTTCCACGGAAATGGCTACACCGGGATAAACACCGCTTAGTCCGGCCTGAACTTTGGCACGGATGTCCTCCGTGTTTATTCCTCGCCTATATTTAAATTCGCTGAAGTTGACCGTGATTTTGCCCTTATGGGGCATTTCGGCGGAAGAACCTCCATCGGCCAAGGGGTTACCGGCGCCTTCACCGACCTGGGATATGGCCGTGGTCACAATAAAGTTTTCCCCATTGTGAAAATAGGCCTCGTCATTGACAATGCTATAGACCTTTTTTTCAATATCAAGGGTAATTTCATTGGTCTTTTCTATGGCGGTACCTTCAGGGTACTCTATATAGACATATATTTCATTGGGAATATTGTCCGGGAAGAATTCTATTTTGGTTCTCCCACTACCTACAGACATGCCGAAAAGCATAAACACCACAACCAAAAGCATAGCCGTAATTCCAAAATACCAGTATACATTCTTTCCCCTTAAGGCATGTATCAATCTTTTTTCATACCAGTTTTCAAAACGGGTCATGGTATTTTTTTGAAAGCGAAGGGCCCATTTCTTCAGTACATATTTGTAAATCCAAAACATGGCTGCCGTTAAGATCATGACAGAGCCCAATCCCCTCATAGCTCCTCCGAACAACAGGATCAATAACCCAAGACCGCCCATAACAATACTGATGCGAACCAGCTGTTTTCTGGTCAATTCTTTTTCATCAGTATCCATAAAGTTAGATACCAGCATGGAGTTCATAAATATGGCTACAAACAGGGAAGATCCCAATACTACCGACAAGGTAATTGGAAAATAGATCATAAACTGTCCAAATATTCCGGGCCATAGTCCTAGGGGAACAAAGGCTGCAACAGTGGTAGCCGTAGAAATAATAATGGGAAAGGCAATTTCACCGATTCCTTTTTTCGCTGCTTCAATACGGGGCATTCCTTCATCCATTAGACGATACACGTTCTCTACCACAACGATACCATTATCCACCAACATTCCCAATCCCATAATCATTCCAAATAGAATCATGGTATTAAGCGTGTAGCCCAACCAGGACAGGATCATAAAGGACATAAACATGGACATGGGTATGGCAAAGCCAACGAAAAGGGCGTTGCGGAACCCTAAAAAGAACATAAGCACCCCTACCACCAGAATAATTCCGAAAATAATATTGTTGACCAAGTCATCTACCTGGTTAAGCGTTCTTGTAGAGGAATCATTGGCAATGGAAATGTGAAGATCGGGAGGGAAATAGTTGGCCTTGGTGGTCTTTACTATTTCCTTAATTTGATCTGATGCCGATATGGCATTTTGGCCTGCACGTTTTTTAACATCCAACATCACAACGCTTTCCCCAAATTCCCTGGCATAGGTAGTTTTATCCTTTTCGTCAAAATGAACGGTAGCGATATCTTTTAAATATACTGCCCCGTTATCCGATTTTACTACAAAATCGTTGAGTTGGCCGGGGTCTTCTATCTCTCCCAATATGCGTATGGTACGCCGTTGGCCACCAATCTTTAAATTCCCTGCGGACATGGTCATGTTACCATTGCCAATGGTCTGCATTACATCGTCAAAACTAACCTTGGCCGCCATCATTTTATAGACATCTACCGCAACCTCCACTTCTTTTTCCTGAGCTCCGCGAATGTCGGCTTTTTTTACTTCTGGGAGATTTTCAATTTCGTCCTGTAGGTATTCGGCATATTCCTTTAATTTTTCTACCGGATAATCGCCGGTAAAGTTGATGTTCATTATAGGAACTTCTTCGGAAAAATTTAGGTCGAACACATTGGGTTCCACTTTGGCTCCGTTAAAGGTGGGCCAGTCTTCACTTGCTTTTTCACCATCAACCTCATCCTTTACCTTTTGTTTTGCCGCTTCTACTGTAATTTCTTCGTCGAACTCAACGGTGATAATGGAATAATCTTCCTGTGAGGTGGAAATGATTTCCACAACATTGCTAATATTCTTTAATTCATCCTCCAAAGGATCTGTTATCAACCTTTCTATATCCTCCGCTGTATTACCGGGATAGGGGGTGCTTATATAAATCTTGGTCTCTATGATCTCTGGGAAGTCTTCCCTGGGCATTGCCAAATAGGAGGAAAAACCGATCCATAGGAAGATACCGATCATTACATAAATAACTGATGGGTTATCTATTGCCCAAGACGATAAACTAAATTCTTTGTCTGCGTTTTTTTGTAGTTTGCTCATGGACTTTTTAGTTTAATACTTTCACTTTTTGACCATCCTTGACGCTTCTAGCGCCTTCTTTAATAATGTGGTTTCCACTACTGATTCCTGAAAGAACTTCCACGAAACCATTTTGGGTCTTCCCTGTGGTGATGATTTTCTTCTTTACTATGGCCTCATTTTCGTCATTCAGTTCTTCGGCCACATAGGCATACTGCTCTCCATCGGCATTTTCGGAAACAATACTTTGTGGAATTAGAATGGCATTTTCACTGGTGTAGTCGTTCAATTGTACCTTGGCGCTCAAGTTGGGCTTAATGGTACCTGTCTTGTTGGGTACTGGAATTTCTACAGTAAATGATCTGTTGCCAGGATTAATAAAGTTTCCTGTTTGTCTAATATTGGTCATAATACTATCGCCTAAAACAGGGAAATATACTTTGGCTTCCTTGCCATTTTTTATGCTTCCCAAATAGGTTTCCGGTACTTCCACTACAATGTACATGTCGGAAAGGTTCACTATTCGGAAAACTTCGGATCCCGGACCAGGGGCAACCACTGTTCCTTGGTCTTTGATAACATCGTCTATTATTCCGGAAAAAGGGGCCCTAATAGTGGACTTTCCTAATTGACTTTCCATTTGTTTAACGGCATTTTCGGACGCTTCATAATTGGTCTTTGCCTGTAAATACTGAATTTCAGAACCTATTTTTTGTTCCCACAATCTTTTTTGACGTTCAAAGGTGGTTTTGGCCAATTGCGCCTGAGTTTTTAATTGCTCCAGTTGACTGCCCATACCGCCATCATCTATACTGGCCAGGATTTGACCCTTAGTTACTTCTTGTCCCTCTTTTACATAAACTTTATGCAGGACGCCTTGCATCTCCGGATAGATCAGCACATTTTGTTTCGTTTTTACGTCGCCCTGTAAATCCAAGAAATGGTCAAATTTTTTGGGATCGGCTATAATGGTGGTAACAAGGGGAAGGTTTTCATTTCCGCTCATTGATCCTATAACCGAATCCAGTTTTTTCATTTCAGTTTCCAATACTTTTTGTTGCTCGAAAAGTTCACTTTTTTTGGTGCGCAAAGCATTTAGGTCCCCTCCTGAGATAAGGTCGTCCACAGTTTTTTGGTTGTCGTTTCCGCAAGAAACCAATAGGGTCCCCAGTGCGATTATTTGAAATATTTTGTTCATAGTTATAAATTCTAGGTTGATGTTATAGTTTGCTGTTAAGTACCGTTTCCAAGGTTGTTTTGTTATTGATTACCTCTACCATGGATTGCAAGTATTCCTGCTGCGCATCATAGAGTTGTGTCTGTGCCTGCCTAAGCTCAAAGCTAGTGGCAAGTCCTTCGGAGTATTTTATTTCGTTTTTCTTTTCAATACGCTCGGCCAAGGCCAAATTATCGCTTGCCGTATTATACTGTTCAATAGAAAAGAGGTAGTTGCTCTTGGCTGTTTGGTGTTGTAGGCGAATATTTTGTTCCGTCTCGGATTTCTGTGTTCTTGCTTTTTCAAGCGCAATTTTTGCCCTTGCGGTCTTGGCGCTCCTTCCCAGGGAACTGAAAATAGGGATGCTCAGGTCAAATCCAAGAATAGAGGAATCAAACCATTCCGAGTCGTTGCCCAAAAAATTAAACTTATCACTATAAGAAGTGCTGCCATAATTTACAAAGGCATTTAAGGTTGGCAAGGCCAAACTTTTTTGCAGTTTAAGCTCCAATTCCCTTTGTTGGTTAAGATTGTCAACTATTTTAAAATCTATATTGTTGTCCAATACCAGTTCTTCTTCCAAAAGATCCAAACGTATTTGTGCCTGAGTCAAATCGGACAGATTCTCCTTTAGTTTGGTAGGAGTATCTATATCCAGTCCCATAATTAGATTTAACATTTGCAGGGTAATGGACTGAAGTCGCAAGGAGTTTTTTAACTGATTATCTACCGAGGATAGGGTAATCTGCAATTGCTCCACACTCTCCTCATCGCCTAGACCATTCTCGAAAAGCTTTTGGGTTTCAAATAAATTTTTCTCCAAATTCGCTTTGTTCTTTTCTAGAATGGATATGCTTTCCTGTGATAAAAGCACATTGCCATAGGCTTCCACAACAGATTTACGTACGTCCAATTCCGTCTTTTCCTTGTTATTGTCGCTGTAGGCAATAAAGGCTTTAGTGGCTTGAACGCCCACGATATAGGAGCCATCAAAAATTTGTTGTTTTAGGGTAGCGGTGGCACTGGCAGTTTGTGGCTGACTAAAGACTATAGGGATAAAGGTTCCCGGTTCCTGCCCTATCAATTCACCTGGTAACAGGGAGACAGGTTGCTTTAATTGGTTCTGATAACTAACGGCCCCGTTAATTTGGGGAAGTCCTGTGGCAATAGTTTCCCATTTTTGTTTTTGGGCATCCAAGAGATCTCTGTCCGCATTAATGGCTCCATAGTTATTTTCCAGGGCGAAATTAATGGCTTCCTCCAAGGTGAAGCTATAAGTTTGTTCCTGGGCGTAGGACCAAGTAGCTGTAAATAGCACCATTAGTGCTAAAAAACTATTTTTCATAAAATTGGGTTTAAATTTTTTTGATAGGGTCATTTAACTTCTTATTTAATCCTGTGTCGAATTGATTATATCATTTAGTATCTTTCTACCCTTTGGTGTTACAATTCCACGCAAATGATATTCAAGAAAATAATCCTGTAATTCTTTTGACGAGAAATTGCCTTGCGGGAAAAAGCGTTCATCCTTAATACAGGCCACACCAGAAATATAGATTCGAGACACGAATTCCACGTTTAAATTTTCCCTGTAAATTCCCAGTTCCAAACCTCTCTTAATATTGTTTACTGTACATTCCTGCATAAGCTCGTATTGCTTTTTTCCAAGGTTGTCAAATATTTTGGGATAGTATTTTTGCAATTGATATTGGGGGGAAGATTTTTCATCCTTCAATTGTGAAATGACAAACTTTTTAATGTCGTACAATTCCTCAATAGGATTCTTGCCACTTGAACATATAAAATCTATTCCTAAATTAATCTGATTCAAAAGGCCGAAAGTACATTCCTGTACCAACTTTGTCTTGTTTTCAAAATGAGTGTAGATCGTTTTTTTTGATATCCCCATTTCATTCGCCAAATCATCCATGGTAACACTTTTGAACCCAAGGGTCAAAAACATATCCGTTGCCTTTTCTAAAATTTTTTCCTTCATAGCGTCGGCAAAGATAATAGTGGAAACTTATAAAACAAAAAAAGTTTCCTAAGTTTTACGTTTTCTTAATATTTTAGTCCAAATCTTTCTTTTTGCCTCGGAATTTGTTTCCCTATGGTAAGTGATTGCTTTTAATGTATTTTTGAAGAAAATTGCCATTATGCATAGTATTGAACAATATAGGTCCGAGTTTTTGGCCCATATGGAGAAGAAAGTGAAAATTAAGGAACCTGTAAATCTTTATGAGCCAATTTCCTATATCCTAAATTTAGGGGGGAAACGGCTAAGACCGGTTTTAACATTGATGACCACTGATATTTTTGGAGGCGATTATAAAAAAGCTTTGGATGCTGCATTGGCCATAGAGGTATTTCACAATTTCTCTTTGGTTCATGACGATATTATGGATGAGGCACCCTTAAGGAGAGGGAAACAGACGTTGCATAAAAAATGGGACCTAAATACCGGCATTTTATCCGGGGATGCCATGTTGATATACAGTTATCAACTTTTGGAAAGTTATCCTGCCATGACTTTTAAGAAATTGTTGCAGGTCTTTAGTCAAACCGCTTTAGAGGTTTGTGAAGGGCAACAATACGATGTGGACTTTGAGAGCAGGGAAGATGTTACTATTCCGGAATACCTGATCATGATCCAGAATAAAACTGCGGTATTGGTGGCAGCTGCTATGAAAATGGGAGCCATTATTGCTGATAAGCCGAACGTTGTACAAGATTTAATATATGATTTTGGAAAGAACCTGGGTATTGCGTTTCAGTTGCAGGACGATTATTTGGACGCCTTTGGGGATCCCAAGAGTTTTGGCAAACAGGTTGGGGGCGATATTATTGAAAACAAAAAGACCTATTTGTATTTGAAAGCCTTGGAAATGGGAAATTCTACCCAAGCACAGGAGTTGGAACACTTGTTTTCCATTAAACCAAAAGATCCCACTGACAAAATATCCACAGTAAAGCAATTGTTTGAAGAAGCTGGAGCAGTATCCAGAACTATTGAAGAAATAAAAAGTTATACCGATAGGGCCTTCACAACCTTGGAAATGCTGAACCTGGAACCTGGGAAAAAGGAAAGATTAAGGCAGTTCGGTACTGCCTTAATGAATCGCGAGGTTTAAGGTGCCATAGAGACCATATGGGATCTACTTTGGTATTAGGTTAATCCTTTTTCAAGTTGGCCAAAAATTCGATCACATCCCTTATTTCCCTTTTAGACATTATTGTCCCCATGGGAGGCATCCCTGAAGCCATATTTTGTCTTTTGTCTATTCGGGACAAAGCAATTTCCATGGGTTCCGCATCCGAAGTTTTTAGTATAAGTTCATCTTCGGTTTCTTCCTCCAATATTCCCGTAACCAATTGTCCGTCCTTTAGGGTAACGGTAACCATTCCATATCCTGGCGATAAGCGTGCACTAGGATTTATCAAGGCCTCAAGAAGTTGTTCCCTGCTTAAAATGTTACCTATATTGTCCAAAGCCGGACCCACCGCTCCACCGGCACCGCCAAGGGCATGGCATCTAACGCACTGTCCGGCAGAATTGGTGTTGAAATACTGATAACCCGCTCTTCTATTTCCCCCGTTAAGAGTCTCGGTATAGGCTTCCAAACCGTCTCCATGGGCTTTTAGTTTGTCCAATTGCGCAATAAGCTCTTCGGATTGGGTAGCCTCAACAGCCTCTGTTAAATCCAAGATAACACTGTTGGAAAGCTTTTTATTATTCCCCTGTTTTATAAGGGAGATTAATACGTCCTTACTTTTTTCTAGGGGCATTTCTCCCAGGACACTCAACATCTTCTGTTGCTCCACAATGGATCCACTTTTAAATATAGGTTCTACAATGGCGGGAAGCTTTTCTTTGGGGAGATCTAACTGTGTTACCAATCCTACCGCTACAGTACGGACATCCCTATCTTTATCGGCCATGCCTATCTTCATAGCCTCCTCTATTTTGGTGTAATTTAGGTCCCCTAGCGCCGCCAACATGGCCGAACGTACCTCTGGAAAAGGATGGCTTTTCATAATCTGTGCCATTTGGGCATTATACCCTTCTATCTTCAATGAGCTTATGGCCTTGGCTGTAGCTACCAAAATGTCCGGGTTTTTATCTTTTAAGAAGTCGGGAATATACTTTTCTATCTTCTGCTTTACTACAATGGCATCCCTGTTGATCTCGCCCCTGTAGCGGCCATCTACCCTATCCAATACGGATGGGGAGGCCCAAGTACCAATGGCTGCCAATGCCTCGCCTCTAAGATTACTTGAAACGGATTCTCTTTTTGCAAAGTTGATAAGTAGGTCCAGTTCCTTCTCGCCACCAACCCTAAGAGCAGCATTGATACTTCTGCGCAACAATGGTTCAGAGGTAAATCTTTCCTCTTTCAACAAGGAGGCTAAAGCTGGCAAGGCTGGTTCAATAGACCAATCGTCGTTTATTGCCCTTGCGGCCTCGGTAACTATGTATTCATCCGAGTCCCTTAAAAATAGGGCTAACTGTTCATTCTGTAGTCGTCTCAATACCAATACCGCTGCAATGCGCAAACTTCTGTTTTTGCTGTCGGCCAAGGCAATTATCGGAGCAGTTTCCCCTATTCTTGCCAGCGCCAATACCCCGGCATGTCTTAAATATAGATCTTCGTCATTATTAGCTTCCAACATTGTTAAAAGCGGCTGAACCGCATTTTTTTCCGCAATTCTACCTAGGGCTTGGACGGCAAAGAAACGGACCCTGGCATTTTGGTGTCCTAGTAGAGCAATTAAATCGGGCCCTGCATTATTATATTTTACATCGCCCAAGGTTTTGGCAGCCTGTGCTATTATTTCCGCATCACTGTCATTTAAAAGACCCATTAGTGATTCGGCCCTTTGCAAATTTTTTCTTGCCAATTGCCCTATTCCCCAAATGCCGTGTACCCGGGCCAATTGGTTTTGCTTTTGTGAGATTGCCGCTGTAAAGGCTTTTAGACCCTTGTTGTCCCTATTGGCCAATTCGAACTGTGCCTTTTGTCGAATACGCATATCGGGATAGGATAGAAATTGGGTTAATTTATCCACGCTTTGATCCGTATAATCCAGGGTCATTAGTCGCTCTGTCTCTTTTCTTTCCGCCTTCAGGTCGTTTTTGTTCCCAGCCACATCCAACTTCCAGACCCGGCCGTAATTTTTGGTGTCCCAGCCGTTCATCCAATCTGCAATATATAGTGCCCCATCAGGAGCGAAACGAATTCCTGTGGGTAGAATTCCGCTTAAAATATCTTGTTCCTTATTCAGTTCAAAGGAGGCCCCTTTCGGTTTAAGGTCGAAACTCCATATGTGCGATCTACTTGGATTGCCAACAAACTCTACCAGAAAGAATTTATTTTTCCATTCCTTGCCCAATGCCGTGCCCGGGTTGTAGGCCATTCCTGTGGGACCATTATGAAAATTCATAATGGGCGGTATAATATAGGCGGCCTGACCTTCCCAATGTGGAACGAACAGTTTTTCATCCATCCAAACGTTGTACCCATTGTTTTTTGGATCGGTGTACTTGCCATATTGCCAGTTGGAGCGCCAACCTGCGTCCGATCCTTCCACAATATATACCAAGCGTTCGCTTTCTCCGCGGTGGTCCCCGTCATTATCCGCGGTAATAATATTGCCGTATTCGTCAAATACAAATTCGTGGGTATTGCGTACTCCCGCCGCAAAAACCTCAAAATCGCTTCCATCGGGATTGGACCTTACAATTACCCCTTGATTTGGATATTTATGATGTGTCCCGTCAGCGGTGGTAATATTAGCCCCTATATCGCCAATTCCCCAATATATTCTCCCGTCAGGACCTTCAATGGCGCCCGACATTCCATGCCCTCCAAAACCGATATGAACTCCATAACCATGGGAAATGGAAGTTTTATCGCTCATTATGCCATCTCCATCCTCATCGGTAATTCTCCACATATCCGGGGCTATACCTACGAACATATCATTTTTTCTAACCAATAATGCTCCGGCCACATCGGAGGTTTCTTTGTGAAAATCATTCAGAATTCTAGTGGCGACGTTAGCATAACCTCTAGCATTTTGGTCCTCCAATTTCCATATCTCCTCCTTTTGTACCGTAAGGTCTCTCCAATCGTGAATACTATCTTTATTTAGGTCTTTTAGCCATTCATTTTCTTTGCTTTTTTCGGTGGCGAAGGTTTCGTGTAAAAAGTTTTTTCTGTCTTCCACAGACTGCAGGGCAATGGACGGGGTCATCCAATGCCTAAAACCCCTGATATCGAATTCAGAATTTTTTTGGCGATTGGTCCTAGTCAAGTATATGTTGCCTTTGTCATCTACGGACATGGCCACTGGATCTGGAGCCAAAGAATCCGAAGCCCATAAGGTAAGGGTTAAGCCTTCGGCAACCTGTGCGGGAACGCTTTCCCTTATTTCCTTAAATCTGATCCGGGCGGTTGCCGTATCCTCTTTTATGACCAACAAAGGTTCCTTTGGTTGCTTGGGTTTTTTATCGCAGGAAATGGTAAAAATGCCAAAAAGAGAAACTATTAGGGCAATTCTGAGGGAGATATTGTTTCGCATGGGTTTAAATTGGTCTTAAAAAGAATAAAATATACGTGTATAAATCAATATTATAAAATATTGCTTGTTAAATTAAAATACCCGACGTATAAGGGCCTGGATAAATTCTTTTTTGGGGCAGGCCGCTATAATTTTTAAGTCTTCCCAAAGGCTGGTTTTTTCATCCAAAAATTTAAAGATATTTTGGGCTTTCCGTTGTTTGAACAGTTGTCCAAAAATTAACCTTCCCTTATTGTTGTTCCTATGGAGTATATCCAACAATAGTAGGTCATAAAACCAAAATCGGTCCTTTTTAAAAAAGGTATTTAGTGGTTTGTCTTTTTTCAAAAACGGGATTAAAGCTCCTGTTTTTTGATGTGTACGTATAAAGGTATAGCCCGAACTTGGCTTTGCCCATCCTCCGGCAATCCCAATATGCAAAATGTTTTTGCTGTTGTGGATGTTAAAATCATAACAGCTCATTGGGATGCTTCCTTTTTCCTTTTCTATTATTTCGTATTCTTTACAATTTAGATCATCCTTAAGATAGGATTTTATAGCCTCTTCATATTCTTGATCGGGAAGTACATTTTTGGAGAATAAGGTGTATTCCACCAAAGCTTCGGTTTCGGAAAATGGCAACACGTACATAAAGCGGGTGTTTCCTTTTTGAGGGATAGAAAAATCCATAAAAGTAGCCTGTTGACTATCAAAAACCGGTTTATCAGATTTTATAAACCACCCTATAAAATGTTGCTGTAGGACCGGGTATTTCTTTTGTTGCAACAGGGGCTTATAGTCGAATATGCTATTGAACACCTTTTTGCCGATAAAGGAATGGGAATCAGTGGTGACAATTACTTGGTTGTCCCTCTCCTCTATGTGGACAACATTCCCTTCCAAAAAAGTGATGTTGGGATGGTGATTTATTTTGTTGCGGTAAGTATGGTAAAAATCCTTTGCACGAAGCATCTTATATTTATAAGGTGCAATGGGAGTATGTTTGGAATATTCATTATCTCCTACAAAAATATGGTCCCAGATCTTATGTAGTATGGCATCAAAATTACCTTGGCCAATTTCCCAAAAACACCAGGTACGATCATTCTGTTTATTCCAATTTTTTTCCAACAACAGAATTGATTTCTGTGCGAAGAAATTATCTTTGCCCAAAGCATCTGCAAGTAACAAGCCAGAGGCCCCTGCGCCAATAATAATATAATCGTAGGTTGCCATGGAAATACGCTCTATTGTCTAGGAATTAAGCCGAGTTAATAAATGATATGACATCCATCATTAGGATGCAATCCAAAAGTACAAATTCTATTTATAGAACTTACATTTCCCTGAACGATATAAATTTAGCGGTGTTCAGGGCATTTTTTCCAGTATTGAGAGTAATTGTTCTGCATCCAGATACTGGAAATAGCGTGCTTGGGCAATAAATTTGGAATCCATCAAAACCATAGCGGGCAAGGTAAAGGGAGCATCTTTTCTACTGGCTAAAAGAAGCGGGATTTCGTGTATGGGATTGCGTTTATTGGCCCGCTTATTGATAAAACTTTGTTGCCCGAAAACTATGGTATCCGTTGTTTCCACATTCATCTTCACGGCATAATAGTCGTTGTTGAGTTTATGGATAACCTTAGGGTTTTTGAAAGCTACTTCATCCATTTTTAGACAGGGAGCGCACCAATCCGCATAAAAATCGATAAATACTTTTTTTGGATGCACCTTTAGGGAATCGTGCAATTGCTCAAAGCTGATCCATTGTATCCCATTCTTTACCTGGGCATATGTAATACCGGAGCCAACGTTAAATAGACAAACGAGTGTTAATAAGGTCAGCTTATTTTTCATGCCTATTACAATGATTTTATTCTTAGTCCAACAAAAACTGTCCTGGGTGCCCCCGGGCCATAAACGTAATTACTATCCCTATTTTTACCTAGGTCGAAATCGTCCTGATAAGCGTTGGTCAAGTTTTTTACCCCGCTGAAAACCTCCATACCGGTATCCATATTGGAAAATTCAAAATTGTACCCAAGCCTGAGACTCAGTTCCGTGAAAGACGGGGACCTGGTGTATTCATCCAGAGCCTGCCCGGTTCCTTCTCCACTAAAATGGACCAGTTCCATAGGACCTGTATATACTATATTGGCGCTGGCACTCAATTTTTTGGTGGGCGTATAGGTAAAGGTAGCGTAACCGTAATTATTGGGGGTTCTTAAAAATTCCCGTTTGGTTTCCAAGCCTTTAATATTCTCCAAGGCATCATCGAAGAGGCTGGATTGTAGGGTCAGGCCGGCATCGATCTGTAGCAAATAATCAAAATTAGCCCTTGTTTCCAGGGTAATGCCTTTTACGGTGGCACCGCTGCCATTTCTCTTTTCGAAACGTTCACCAAATTGGTCTTCCCCCAATGGGAAAAGATAAAAGGCATCATTTAGATGCGTATAAAATCCCTCCAAGGTGAACCCTGCAATAAAGTGTTCCCTTGCCTTGTCATAATTCACTGATGCCGTAAAACTGTTGGAGCGTTCTTCTTTTAGATTATCCGATAGGGATATGCGCGAAATGCCACCCCCGGCAAACGCAATGTGCAAATCGGTATCAAAGGCTTGAGGCGCCCTGAAACCTGTGCCCCAGCCCAGTCTTAATTGTGTCTCTTTCTTCCATTTGTACAGCAAGGAAAGCCTAGGGCTTAAAATGGCCTTGTCCAAGAGGTTGTGTTGGTCTATTCTAAATCCTGAAAGAAAATTTAAATCTGAAGTTATGTCCCAATCATTCTGTACAAAACCTCCAAGATTTCTTGTGGTCTGATCTATTTTGTAATTATAGGCTTCAATTATATCCAACACCTCGTCATATACATACTCGGAACCAAGGGTAAATACGGTCTTGCCCCCTAAAAAGGAGTTGAATCTATGATTGTACTGTGCCCCCCCTTGATGGGTGGTAACATTGGATATGCCATAGGGAGGGTCCGCATAAAACTGGCCCAATTGGGGTTCCTCGTCCGGTATGATGCCGGTATAATGATCGCGATCGGTATATTGACCCCCATAATAGAGTATCAAAGCACTTTTTTCTTCATTAAAATTAATCTGATAATCCAAACTGCCCATAAGCACGTTATGGGTCCTTTCTTCCGACTGCTGTGCCAAATGTGCGGGTTTATCCACTATCTCACCACCATATCGATATTCATTAATACTACTTATACTCGCTTCCAGTTTTTGGTTTTCTTGAGGGATATAAAAGAAATTGGTGCCAAAGGAATTGTTTTTTAGCTGTGGTAGCTCAGAAAAATTATCGCCGTTGGCATCATAGGTGTCACGGTCCCGCTTGCTGACAAAAAAGGTAGCTCCGGCATTTCTTTTGGTGTTGACTACAGTTGCATTTCCAACAAGAAGGTGGTCGTTACTGCTATTTCCCATATTTTGGTAAGTATAGGTGAGGGTATAATCGTTTTTCCTTGGAATCTTGGTCATCACGTTTACTGTCCCCCCAATGGCACTGGATCCATACAGGGCCGAGACGCCTCCTCGGACTATTTCAATGCGTTCTATCATATTGGTAGGAATTTGCTCCATGCCATATAAACCGGTAAGAGGGCTAAAAATGGGTCTCCCGTTGATAAGGATTTGGGAATAGCCTCCTTGTAGTCCGTTTATGCGCAATTGGGTGTAATTGCAGGTTTGGCAATCGGTTTCAATACGTAGGCCAGGTTGAAATCTTAGGCCTTCGGAAAGATTGGTTGCCACTACATTATCCAATGTTTTGCTATTGATCAAATTTACGATTACAGGAGAGTCCGTACGTCTTTTGTCTGTCCGGGTACCCGTTACCACTACTTGTTCCAACCCCATTACATCTTCATCCAATTGAAAATTTAGTTGCAAGGGAAGGGAGTTGTTTAGCGTAACTACTTTTTCCACGGATTTGTATCCTATGCTTTTACATACCACGGTATAGGTTCCAAAAGGGGCCTCAAGGATATACTTCCCGGCTTCATCAGTAGTGGTACCTAGCTGGGTGCCCTTAAGTTGTATTGTGGCCCAGGGCAAAACCTCCCCATCGGAAATGACCGTACCAACTAATGTTCCGGTTTGCGAATAAAGGTTTAAAAGGGGTAAAAGAAGACTTGCCAACAATATATTTTTCATCAATTTAAATTAAAATTTAGACAAATCTAAAAATTTGTTTTTATAAATAAAAATGTATTTTTGTGTAAATAAGTATTTAATGACACGTTCGGAAGAAAACTATATTAAGACTATTTTTCATTTAGGAAGAAAGGGCACCCAGGAAGTAGCCACCAATGCTATTGCTGAACTAATGGAAACCAAACCTTCTTCGGTTACGGATATGATCAAGAGACTGTCCGAAAAGGACCTGGTAAACTACAAGCGTTACCAAGGGGTTTCTTTGACTGCCTTAGGAAACAAAACGGCATTGAACATCATTAGAAAACATAGACTTTGGGAGGTATTTTTGGTGGAGAAGTTGGATTTTTCCTGGGATGAGGTGCACGAAGTGGCGGAACAGTTGGAGCATATTAAAAGTGATAAACTTATAGATAGTCTAGATCGGTTGTTGGCATATCCTAAGTTTGATCCACACGGAGATCCCATACCCGACAAGAACGGTGGATTTAAGGAAAGGGACAGGGAGTTATTGAGTGAAGTCCCCGTAAATACAGGAGGGGTATGTGTTGGCGTCAAGGATTCGTCCGCTACCTTTTTAAAATTCCTGGATAAGAACGGCATAGCTTTGGGGAACCAGATAAAGGTAATGGAGATAGAAGAGTTTGATGGTTCTTTGAATATTGAGATTGATGGCAGAAAAATGCAAATTTCACATGTCATTGCTTCTAATTTGTATATTAAAGCCAGTGATGAAATATGAAGGAGGTTATTGATTATTTTGAAGCAATTGACCCTATTTTGGCTGCTTTTTATGCCACCTTATTTACTTGGGGATTAACAGCTCTGGGAGCTGCACTGGTCTTTTTCTTTAAGACCATGAACCGTGCAGTGTTGGACGGGATGTTGGGTTTTACCGGAGGGGTTATGGTAGCCGCCAGCTTCTGGAGTCTTTTGGCACCGGGAATAGAAATGAGCCCTGGGGAGGGATTTGTAAAAGTAATTCCGGCGGCAGTTGGATTTTTATTGGGGGCATTATTTCTTTTTGGATTGGATAAGGTCTTGCCGCATTTGCATATCAACTTTAAGGAAAATGAAAAGGAGGGTATTAAAACACCATGGCATAAAACCACCTTGTTAACTTTGGCGATTACCTTGCACAATATTCCGGAGGGACTTGCCGTTGGGGTATTATTCGGGGGTGTGGCCGCAGGATTTGACGGGGCTACTATTGGCGGTGCCGTGGCTTTGGCCCTGGGGATAGGCCTCCAAAATTTCCCGGAGGGTTTTGCTGTTGCCATGCCATTGAGAAGACAGGGGCTAAGCCGAAGAAAGAGCTTTATGTTTGGTCAGGCCTCTGCTTTGGTAGAACCCATTGCCGCAGTGTTGGGGGCTTGGGCCGTTCTTACATTTCAGCCCATTTTGCCCTATGCACTTTCTTTTGCGGCCGGTGCAATGATATTTGTGGTGGTGGAAGAAGTAATTCCGGAAACGCAACAGGACAAGTATACGGACATTGCCACTATGGGTTTTATAGGAGGTTTTATAATAATGATGGCACTGGATGTTGGACTTAGTTGAAATGTTCTATTTTTTATAAATTAATCGTCTATCTTCACTAATAATATGGGAAAAACTGAAAAAAGACATTGGTTGCTCAACTTGCTTATTGTGGTCACAATAATTGTTGTGGCCCTAGCTTTTACGGCACATTACAAAAATTGGGTAAAGACAGAAAAGGAGGAGCTGGAAATATTGTCCGGAATATATTTCGTAAAAATACCATATGCCGATATGGATAGTGTTACTATGGTGGAAAAGATACCTTCTATGGAGCGCATCAATGGTTTCTCTGTTAAGGAAAGGGAAAAGGGCGTTTTTAAGGAGGATAGCCTAAGTACGAACAAAGTATATGTTTATGTAGATAAACTATCCCAACAAAAGATCAGGTTGGTCTATAAGGATTCCATGAAATTATTTTTAAACATGCCCGATAGTACCGAAACCGAGCTTATGTATCAGTTTTTGTCCAATAAAATTAATCCGCCCAAACAATAGATGTTGTATTTGGGTGTAGATTTTGCTGTAACCATGAAGAAATATAGTTGGCTATTGCTGTTTGCTTTTCCCTTTTTAGGGATGTCCCAACACAACCTTTCTGTAGAAGTACAGGGCGTGAAATCTTCTTTGGGGAATATAAATATTGCTATATATAATCGCTCCCAGGGATTTTTAAAATTCGAAGAGGTTTTTAAGGTAGACCGGATTGCAGCACAGGAGGCAACCACCAACTTCAAGATTATGGATCTTCCCAACGGGGAATACGCCGTTGCCATTTTTCATGACGAAAACGGAAACGACAAGTTGGATACAAATTGGTTGGGAATCCCCAAGGAATCCGTTGCCTTCTCCAACGCCAAGATCAAGGCATTTGGACCTCCCAGCTATAGGGAGTGTGCCTTTAATTTGAATAGGGACTTGGATTTGAAGATGCAGTTCAATTAGGAGATATAGTTTTAACCTTTGTAATAACAGTTTTATGGTACTTATAGCTCATGTAATGGGTTCCCTTTATGGTCTTTTAGCGGTGGTATTTGGTGCCTTTGGGGCGCACGCACTAAAAAAGACATTGAATGAACAACAGTTAAAAAGTTTTGAAACAGGTGTAAAGTATCAAATGTACCATGCCATTTTGTTGTTGGTTTTAGGATTTAACTTTAACCTGGAAACCGCCTTGGAACGTTATATGATTTATTGTTTTATTATTGGGATATTTCTTTTTTCCTTTAGTATTTATGGTCTTTCCATAAGTGCGGCCAAGGGGAAGAAGATCAGGATTCTGGGGCCTATTACGCCAATTGGAGGATTACTATTGGTAATGGGATGGGGCTTATTGCTCTATTCCTTTATCCAAAATTTAGTGTAGTATTCAATCAATCTCCACTTGGGCGGTAAAATCCTTAATAGCCTGGTTGGGTTCCAAAATGTTATATCCCTTCCAAAATTCTGGATCATAATTTGGCATATAGGTCGGAAGTACCGTGTTATTTTCCTTAATGGAATTGAATTCTTGTTCCGTGATATCCTCAGTATCAAAAAGGATAAGTTCGTGCTTATTTATGCCGCTGCTGGCCATATCCAATTTTAAGTGAAGTTCATTTTGTTTGTTCCTTCCTTTTACTCGCTTGTTCAGTTCAATTATCTTTAAAGGTCTTTTTATTCCCACTTTTGCGCCCAGTTCCTCTTCCAGATAGCGCAAATAATAAAATCCGTCTTCGTTTTTAGAGAAGATCATTTTGCCCCTGTCCAAATATTGATCCAAGGAAATACCTAAAAGTTTAAAGGTTCTTAATGATTTAACATTGTTGTAATCTAACCGGATAATGGCAAAATCATCGGCATTTATATATAGCCTTCCCTTGTAGTCCGCACCCCTTTTGGGCTCAAAATCCAAAATATACACCGCATCATCGCCCCAATAGGTAAAATCTATCATCTTAAAATCGTAGCGATTGTCTTTGTTGATAAAGTTGAGGTCGGAATCCTTGAGAAAGAACTGTTTTTCCATAATTTTCCCCAAACTTCCCTTTTTAAAGGAGGCAAAATTCTTCTTGCGCTCTTCTTCCTTTTTTTTCTTTTCTGCCAGTTCCTTCTTCAGGGCCTCGGCATCGGTAGAATCGGTTGCGAAGGTCATAAATTCGTCCGCGTCCACTTTAGTGCCAAATAGTCCCGATTTTATTTTGAAATAGGAATCGGGCTTAATATTTTTCTTTAGAATGTCATTGAATTTTTCCTCCAAGGAAGTCAGGTCCAATTCACTTTGCTTATCATAAAGGTCCGAAGCCTTTATTAGGGTCAGTTTTTGGTTGTCCTCTTCAAAATTGCCATAAAAGTCACCTAGGATCTCGGTGTATCGACTGGATTTTCTTGGGATGGAATTTAGTACACTGTCCAAGAATTTCTTGTTTAGGGCCTCTATAGTAGATTCCTTGAACGTATAGTTGCTTTTTGTGAGGGTTTGATGGTAGGAATCCCGGAAAAACACGCGTTTTTTAGTGAGATTGGTACTGTAATTTCTGTCGATATTGATTTTTACCTGTTCAATAAGTTCTTCCGCAGTATATTGTTTATTACTTACAATAACAGGATTTAACTCTATGGGTTTTGCACTTAAAAAAATGACACTTTCCTTGAATTCGTTCAATGGCTTGCCCAAGGCTTCATATCCCATGCATGAAATAAAAAGGGAGTCGGTTTCCTTGGTGTTTGGATCGATCTGTAAACTAAAACGGCCTTCTTCATTGGTAATCACCCCTTTTTTATTGGATAATTGTACGGTGGCGTAGGGTATAGGTTGTTGGGTTGCGGAGTCTTTTACAACAGAGGTAACAATTTGGGCCTGATTGTAGCAAAATCCAAATACAATTAGAAAAGTAGTAATTAAGGTTCTATTTAATAGCATAGAAGAGGTCTAAGGAACACCAAATTAAGGAATTGGAATTCTGAATCCAATGGACTTGTGATTATTTTAAGACACAATTCTACTTTTTCAGCTGGTCGTAATAGGTGTTGAGGGAATTAAATGGGTTGTAATACAAGATTAATGACAACCACAATCCCCATCACCACAGGCTTTGGAGTTTCGTTTTTTTCCTGCAAACAAAGATTTTGGCAATAGGAATTTCTTAACGAGATACCCGAATGCCAAGGCAACTGTGATATAGACCAGTATGTGTTGAAGAATACTCATTTTTATTATTCGTTTTGAACGTTGAACAGATAAAAGTTTAAAGCTGCTTATTTATCTATCGGAACCAAAGTCCGTTACTTTTTTTCCTTTTTTTGATCGTCCGGATTACTTTAAAATCTGGTATGCAATCAATGCTACAATATACGCAAAAAGACTCATAAAAACCAGCTGGGCTGCAGGCCATTTCCAAGTATTTGTCTCCCTTTTTACTATGGCGAGCGTACTCATGCATTGCATGGCGAAAGCATAGAAAAGCAACAAGGATATCCCTGAGGCCAGATTAAATAAAGGTTTTTTTGTTTTGGGATCGATTTCGGCGGCCATTCTGTTCTTTATAGTATCCTCTTCATCACTGCCCACGCTATAGATGGTAGCCAAGGTACCCACAAAGACCTCTCTTGCGGCAAAGGAAGTAAGGACGGCAATACCAATTTTCCAATCATACCCTAACGGGCGCACCACAGGTTCTATGGCCTTTCCCATGTATCCCATATAGGAATTTTCCAGTTTATAACTTGCAATTTCCTGGTGGGTAGCCTTTTCTTTTAAGGCCATTTCTTTTACGCTTAGGGAGTCCATTAGTGCTGTTTGGTCCAAAGCATAGGTTTTTTTCTCAATGCTATCCTGTAAGGCTAATTTATAGGAGGCCATTGTACTTTCAATATTGGTTTTATTAAAATCCGAAAATCCTTGTTTTTCAATTTGCTCTCTTACAATTTCGTCGGCATTTTCAAAATCATTGGAAAAGCCATTGGAGCCCAAAAACCATAGAATAATGGAGATGGCCAATATAATTTTTCCCGCACCCAGTACAAAACTTTTAGTCTTTTCCCACACAGTATACACCACATTCTTCACAAGTGGTAACTTATAATTGGGCATTTCCATGACAAAAAAGGTCTTGCTCTTGATCTTCATAATCTTGTTCAAGATCATCGCCGAAAATATAGCTGCGCCAAACCCCATTAGATACAGGAGCATTAAGGTCAAGGCCTGATAACTTAGGCCCAAAAATCTTCCTTCTGGGATTACCAGGGCAATAATGATCAGATAAACCGGTAAGCGCGCAGAACAGGTAGTAAAGGGGGTAACCAAAATGGTAATAAGTCGCTCCTTCCAGTTCTCAATGGTCCTTGTGGCCATGATGGCGGGAATTGCACAAGCCGTTCCCGAAATTAAAGGCACTACGCTCTTACCGCTTAAACCAAAGGGACGCATCAATTTGTCCATTAAAAAAACAACCCGGCTCATATAGCCAGATTCCTCCAAAAGGGCAATAAAAAAGAACAAAAAGGCTATTTGGGGAATAAAAATAACGATTCCACCTATTCCAGCGAGAATTCCTTCCGCTATCAAATTAGTAAATACCCCAGGGGGTAAAGTGTCCTTGACCCATTCACTGGCAGAAGCAAAGGATTCGTCAATAAAATCCATTGGGTAACTGCTCCAATCGTATATGGCTTGGAAAATAGTCAGTAGGATGACGAAAAATATAAGATATCCGAATATTTTGTGCGTCAAGATCTTGTCCAAGGTGGCCCTGAGACCTTTGGCTGCGTTAATATCTACCTTATAGGCCTGTTTTAGGATACCGTTTATAAATTGATACCTAAGAATGGTTTCCTTTTGTTGAAGTCGTTTTAATTCGGATTTGGATTTGGTGGCAAAAGAGGCGGCAATGTTGATCGGATTCTTTTCTATGGGCATAAAATTTACATCCTGTGTAATAACCAGCCATAGTTTGTAAAGATCTTCTTTGGGGAAAGTGGCCTTTAGTTTTTCAAAATACTCGGGCGCAATTACCGTAGTGTCTACATTGGGGGTAATGGACAGATTTTTATAATCGGCGATCAATTCTTTGATTCGGTCTATACCTGTCCCTTTTCTGGTACTTACCAATGCAATTTTGGTATCCAGCTTTTCTTCCAATAGTTCAATATCCAGGGAAATACCCGTTCTGGACATACGATCGGCCATATTGATGACCAAGATCACCGGAATTTTAAGGTCCTTGATCTGTGTAAAGAGAAGAAGATTTCTTTTTAGGTTTTCAACATCGCTTATTACGACCGCAACATCCGGAAAATCCTTGTCATTTTTGTTGAGCAATAGTTCTACAACTACGCTCTCGTCCAAGGAAGTAGTATTAAGGCTATAGGTACCTGGGAGATCCAGGATATGGGCCTTTACACCCCTGGGTAATTTACAGACCCCTTCCTTTTTTTCTACGGTAATCCCTGGGTAGTTCCCTACTTTTTGTTTTAATCCGGTAAGTTGGTTAAAGACCGAAGTTTTACCAGTATTGGGATTGCCTATAAGCGCAACCTTGATCTGTTTGCTCATAGTGGGGAATCTTCAATAATTTCTAACTCTATTAAGGCGGCCATGGAACGCCTAATAGCGATATGGGTGCCGTTAACGTTAATGTATATGGGGTCTTTAAGAGGGGCTACCTGTACCAATTCTATTTCGTTGCCCGGTAGACAACCTAGTTCCAATAGCTTAATGGGAAGAATTCCATCGGCAAATTCCTTGATGATTCCCTTTTGCCCTCGCCTTAAATGTGCTACAGTTGTAGTCAATTTTTATTTAGATTGATTTTAATTAAGCACAAAAATAAAAGAAAAAGATGAAGTAAGAGGGTAAAACTATAAAAAGTTGATGCTTTAATGGTCTGTTGCTTCGGAATGATGCCAAGTAGCTATTATTTTCAAAGAAACAGAGTTGGGACTTGGAGTTTTGGATTAGGAAAGGCAATCTAATATTTTGATCTTTTCATTTTCTTGAATAACTTGAACTATCACTCTTCATAGCTTGATTTCAATATTTTCAGATCGTTCAGTAATTTCTCCATTTCTTCCGTTTTGGTACCGTCGTAGAATCCCCTTATCCTACGTTCCTTGTCTACCAGAATAAAGTTTTCGGTGTGGATCATATCGTAAGGACCAGCATCGCCATCGGTCTTAACGGCCATGTAAGATTTTCTGGCTAGTTCATAGATCTGCTTCTTGTCGCCCGTAACCAGATTCCATTTGCTATCCTTGACCCCTTTTTCCAAGGCATATTTTTTTAGTTGGGGAACGGAATCAATGTCAGGGGTAACCGAATGGGAAAGCAGTAGAATGTCATTGTCGTTCATAATTTTGTCCTGAAGTCCGGCCATATTTTTTGTCATTATAGGACAAATAGTAGGGCAGGTGGTAAAGAAAAAATCGGCAATATAAATTTTGTTCTCGTAGTCTTTTTGGGTCACCAATTTTCCGTTCTGATTGGTCAATGCAAAATCGGCAATGGTGTGGTATTTTTTTACGTGCTGCAGGGTGCTGTCCACCAATTCGAAGTTTACCATGGCTGGTTGATAGACAGGCAGAATTTCTTTAGGTTGAAGGGCATTGTAAAAGAGGGTAATGATTACAGCCGAAACTATCAGAAGTACAATGCCGAAGAATTTGAATTTGGCAAAAAACGAACGCATTTTTTTTTGGTAAAGGTAAGGTAGACGGCAATATATTTCAAGCAACTAAAGGGCGATCCCTACTAAATGTTTCTTAAAAAGACCTTTGGGGGAATAGTTTTTTTTTTAAGACCATGTAATAATGTACTTTTGTGCGTTTTTAAAGTTTTAAAAAAAATACTTAATGACGTTAGCAATACAGATTGTACAGTTTGTACTTATCATATCCATTTTGGTGATCCTTCACGAATTGGGCCATTTTCTTCCCGCAAAATATTTTAAGACGAAAGTAGAAAAGTTCTATTTATTTTTTGATGTCAAGTTTTCCCTTTTCAAGAAGAAAATTGGGGATACTGAGTACGGAATTGGTTGGTTGCCCTTGGGCGGTTATGTAAAGATAGCCGGAATGATCGATGAGAGTATGGATACCGAGCAAATGAAGCAGGAGCCGCAGCCCTGGGAATTCCGCTCCAAGCCGGCTTGGCAACGTCTTATCATAATGACAGGCGGGGTTATTGTAAACTTTTTGTTGGCTTGGGTAATATATACTACTATGTTGGCAAGTAATGGTGATACCTATATACCGTCCGATAATTTAAAATATGGAATTCTGGTGGACTCAATTGGAGAACAGTTGGGGTTGAAGACCGGAGATCAAATTTTAATGGTGGATGATAAGAAGACCAGAAAATTCAACGAGGCGGTTTTAGATATCATTCTTGGGGATGAGGTAACGGTTAAAAGGGATGGCCAGGAAATTACCGTTCCCTTGTCGGATGAAGGCAAGGAGACCGTTTTTGCTACCCAGGGTAAAAATTTCTTGGATTATAGAAAAAAGGCGATAATTGCTAAAGTGGTTCCCAATTCGGTAGCCGAAAAAGCAGGCCTATTGCCAGGAGATGAAATAATTGGGGTAAATGGGGAGTCCACGGAGTTTTGGGATGAATTGGTAACAAAAATAAAGAGCTCTGCCAATCAGGAATTAGACATTAGCGTATTAAGGAACGGTACTACCAAGCATTTGGGATTGACTGTTCCCGATGAAGCTGTAATAGGGATAGAGTTGGATATTACCGATATTAGGGTTACCGATAATTATAGTATTCTTGAGGCCATTCCTGCGGGCTATAAGCGTACCATTCAGGTATTGACGGATCAAATAAGGCAATTTAAGGTAATCTTTAATACCAAAACAGGTGCTTACAAACAGGTTAAAGGACCAATTGGAATTGTAGAATTAATGCCGGAAACTTGGAATTGGACCTTCTTTTGGAACTTTATGGCCATGTTCTCGGTTTGGTTGGCATTTTTAAATATTCTGCCAATTCCGGCATTGGACGGGGGGCATGTAATGTTTTTATTGTATGAAATAATTTCTGGTAGAAAGCCTAGTGAAAAAGTATTGGAAACCGGCCAAATAATTGGTTTTGTTATACTTATGGGGCTTATGGCAGTGGTATTTGGGAACGATATCTGGAATATCATCAAGAAGTTTTTATAGGGGAAATAAATATTTTTAAAATTTAGGTGCAAAACAGCCATTTTTTGTTTGGCGTATTTGAAAAAACATTTATATTTGCACCCGCTTAGGCGATAAAAATACACTCCTCCTTAGCTCAGTTGGTTAGAGCATCTGACTGTTAATCAGAGGGTCCTTGGTTCGAGCCCAAGAGGGGGAGCAAAAAATAAAAGAGCTGCACGAAAGTGTGGCTCTTTTATTTTTACCCGTTTGGAGCGAGAAGTTTACCCTGAGCGGAGCCGAAGGGAGCCCAAGAGGGGGAGCAAAAGTGGAAATCCAACTTATGAAAATAGGTTGGATTTTTTTGTTTAAGGCATATTCTACAGTGTCAAACGGATTTTGACCGATTGTTGTGTTTATGCAAAAATTGTCCAATGTCTTCTATAAACCAAGTTCTTATTATGTTTTATAACAGATCTTATCGTGGGCGCTAGATCATTTATTCAAATGAACGTCAAAAAATATATTATATTTAAGTCTTAAAATAAAATATTACAAATGGGAAAATTTGAAATTAAAAAAGACAAATCCGGACAGTTTCGGTTCAATTTAAAGGCATCCAATGGACAGATCATTTTGGGAAGTGAGGCGTATACTACCAAAGCAGCTTGTGATAACGGGATATCATCCGTAAGAACAAATTCGCAAGAAGATGGCAGATATGAGCGCAATACGGCCAAAGATGGCAGCCCATACTTTAACCTCAAGGCATCCAATGGTCAAGTAATCGGCAAAAGCGAAATGTATTCAAGTTCCTCTGCCATGGAAAATGGTATTGCTTCTGTTAAGAAAAATGCACCTGAAGCTACAGTTGAGGATAACTCATAATGGTCTTTGGAACAACAACAGTACATGTTGATAATTACCAGGAAAGGCAGTCATAAAGGCTGTCTTTTTTATTTTTTAACCATTTAGTAAGAGAGGTTTACCCTGAGCGGAGCCGAAGGGGGCTAACAAAAACGGGATCCAATCTATTTAGTAGGTTGGATTTTTTGTGGCAATTAAGCATTCTTTATATTATAAGGGCTTTTTCAATAAGTTCTTTATAAGCCACTTAAACAATGTTCTAATTGTTCAATTAATGCATACTATGGAAGAGAATATATTCGG
The DNA here is from genome assembly GCF_023016025.1 of Arenibacter sp. S6351L. Classification (NCBI taxonomy): domain Bacteria; kingdom Pseudomonadati; phylum Bacteroidota; class Flavobacteriia; order Flavobacteriales; family Flavobacteriaceae; genus Arenibacter; species Arenibacter sp. S6351L. The sequence goes on from NZ_JALKBB010000001.1 coordinate 291,222, forward strand.
AGCTATTTCTTTCCAATAGATAGTTGATCGTTTTTTAGGGTTCTAAATATGAGGAATAGAACCTGATGCATTTCCTCTCCTATTGATTGCCTCAGGATAGAAAAAGCTTTAGTGATATGGGCCTCGACCGATTTAATAGATACTTGCTTATATTCGGCGATTTCTAAATTGGTGAGTCCATCTTGCTTACTTAGTATAAATATTTCTTTACATTTTGGAGGTAGGTCCTGAATTGCCCGTTTTACTAATTTTATTCTTCGTTCAAAGGCATGTCCATCTTCATTTTCTACCATGGTGGTAAGGGCATCAATATATTTTTTCTCTAAGGGAACTACTAATTTCTGTTTGCGGTATTCGTCTATAAATTCGTTGTAGACCGACTTATAAAGAAAACTCCTAATTTCAAAATCGGTTTTTAACCGATTTCGTTTCTTCCAGGTACGAATAAAAACATTTTGGACAATGTCTTCAGCAGCTTTCTCATCATTTATAAGACTATAGGCATAAATACATAGCTTATGATGGTACGTATCCACTAGAAACGTATAAGCATTGGAATCCCCTGATTTCAGAGCTTCAATCAATTGTAGGTTGTCAAAATATTCGAATGGCATATGGTAATTTGGTAATAATAGTCGGTTAATTTGGGCAATTTATAAAAAAATGCATTTAAAAGTTAGGGTATTGTAAAATTGATACGTATTAATTGTAAATAGTACGTTTCTAATGAGCAATAAAAAAGCAAAGGAGCTAATTACCAAATTCCTGACACGTCAAGCCTCGGCAGCCGAGTTGGATATGTTAGCAGTATGGTTGCAAGATGCTGAAAACGAAAAATTGTTCAAAGACTATGTCCAAACAAATTATGCCATTGAACACGAAATGAGACAATTTGATCCCAATAGATTAAAAACCAAATTGCAGCAATTAATGGACGAAGAGATTAAGGCTGTTAGACGAAAAAAGATCCGTAAAATTATTAACTATTCGGCTGCAGCAATTGTCACGGTTTTATTGGCCACTGGCTATTTTCTTAAGAACAACAGTTTTAATGAGCCCATTGAAACGAAACCCAGAATAATTAGTAATAATATTAATGTTGGATCTAACAAAGCCACTTTGACCTTGGATGACGGTTCTCAAGTTGTCTTGGGAAAAGGGAACGCCTATAAAACACAAAATGTTCACAGTTCTGGTGAAAAAATTGTCTACGGAACAGACAGAAGTAATATTGCAAAAGAGGTCTATAACTATTTAACTGTACCAAGAGGTGGGCAGTTTCATCTGATATTATCTGATGGTACCGAAGTTTGGTTAAATTCGGAGTCCCAACTTAAGTATCCTGTGTACTTCAAAAAAGGCCAAACCCGTAAGGTAGAACTGGTATACGGAGAAGGATACTTTGCTGTTTCCCCGAGTACGGAACATGAAGGTTCAAAATTTGTAGTTTCCAACAAATCCCAAGAAATTGAGGTGTTGGGTACCGAATTCAATATTAAGGCCTATAAGGAGGAAGCAAATATTTATACCACCTTGTTAGAGGGTAAGGTTGTAGTTAGTACTACAAATGGAAAACGAGAACTGGAACCCTCACAACAAACGAACTTAAATCTTAATGATAACAGCATGCAAGTTGCTACCGTTAATGTTTATAACGAGATTTCATGGAAAGACGGCGTTTTTAGTTTTAGAAAAAAGCCTCTAGGGGAGATTATGAAGGTGTTATCGCGCTGGTATGATATGGATGTTAATTTTGAAAATCCTGAGCTGGAAAAAGCAGGGTTTAACGGAGTGTTGGGTAAAGATCAGAAAATAGAAGATATATTGAATACTATAAAAAATTTCAGAGTTATAAAGGACTATGAAATTATTAATAAAACAATACTCTTAAAATGAAAATAATTTTTAAAAAAGGGAGCGAAGGAGAACATTTAGCGGTGCATCAACTTCGTCCCTTTAAAGCGTATTACTTAAACCAATGTCTAACCAATACCATGTAAATTTATGAAAATTAAATTAATTCAGTCCCGGTCGTTTGTCCGGATGCGGGTGCTATTTATGATGATGAAAACCTTTATTTTTTTATTGTGTACAACCGTTTTTGGGATAACTACGGAAACATCATTTTCTCAGGAGAAAGTAACTATAGATGCCGACAAGGTAGTTTCTGTAGATGAGGTCTTTGATATTATTCAAAACCAGACCAAGTATCGTTTCTTATACCCTGACGATCTATTTGAAAATGCTCCACAAGTACAATTGAAGAAAGGAGAGATTGGGGTGGATGAGCTTCTAAAACAAAGTTTGTCCAAGAGTGCTGTTGAATTTGAGCTGTCCAGAAAAAATCGCATTGTGATTCGGGAACGGCATACCAATACCTTGCCTACCGCAGAAGTTTCGCTGCAGCAGCAACAATATGAAGTTTCGGGTACTGTGACAGATCAGGAAGGTCAGCCCTTGCCAGGTGCAAATATTGTTGAAAAAGGAACATCCAATGGGGTAACTGCCGATTTTGACGGGAATTTTTCAATTCAATTGGAAAGCGAGAAAGCCACATTGGTTGTGTCGTATATCGGATTTGCTTCAAAAGAAGCGCAGCTTGATGGACAAGCTTCAATAACTATTGTGCTGGAGGAATCTGCAGCCGGATTGGAAGAAGTTGTAGTCGTGGGTTATGGCACTCAGAAGAAAGAGACTGTCACCGGGTCTGTGGCTACTGTTCAGTCCGAGGATGTTACGGTAACGCCCTCTCCTAATCTACAACAAAACCTTCAAGGTAGATTACCTGGGTTAAACCTTAACCTAGGCCAAGGACGTCCCGGAGCCGATGGTTCTACAATAAATATTAGAGGTTTTGGAGCTAATGGCTCAGGAGGTAATCAGGGGGAAAGTCCCTTAATTATTGTTGATGGCTTTCAACGCGACTTTTCACAACTTGATCCAAACGAAATAGAATCGATATCTGTTTTAAAAGATGCGGCAGCTGCGGTATATGGAGTTAGGGCCGGTGCCGGTGTTATTTTGGTCACTACTAAAAGAGGTAAATTGGGAAAGCCCGTGGTTACTTATAATACCACATATTCACTTGCTGATTTTACGAGTTACCCTAAGTTTGCAGATTACCAAGGTTATTTAAAAGCTGTTTTACAGCATAGGGATGGTAGTAATGACGGGGTTGTTGATAACATTACTAGTGAAAGATTGGCATTGCTAGAAGCGGGGGATCCTGGGACGGATTGGTTTGATGTAATTACTAATCGTTTTGCTCCACAGGCTCAGCACAACTTAAATGTAAGGGGGGGTAGTGAAAAAATAAAATACTTTACCTCAATAGGCTTCTTGGATCAAAAGACAATATGGGCATCAGGAGATTTTGGCTATGAGCGTTATAATGGTTCTATAAATCTAGATTTTGAGGTTTCAGACAATCTTTCTGCTGCGGTTCAATTAGGCTGGAGACGTGAATTACGAAGTTCCGATAGGTCTTTTGAGTCAAGTGATTTATTTTCCATTGGTTGGTCTAATCCAGCTTTCCCTAGTTCTTTGCCAGATCCGGATAAAGTGCCTGGAGCTAATATTGATAATCCGCGTAGTCCACTCTCAGCTACTAGGAGAGATATTGCAGGTTATGATGATACCAGAACAGATAATATTAATGCTTCGGCAGAATTAACGTATAAAGTTCCTGCTATAAAAGGGTTGAGTTTTACAGGAAGAGCTGGTTATTTACAAGTTTATAGATTTCGTAGTGTTTTATCAAAGCCATACGATTTATGGTACTTAACAGATACTGGTTATAAAAATCAAGTTGGTAGAGAGCAAACTACATTGAGTGAGCAAACCTATAGATTTGAACGCTTAACTACCAATATAAGTGCAAATTATAATACTAGTTTTGGAGAACATAACTTAAATGCACTTCTACTTTTTGAAAGTATTAGTGAGCAAACAAGAGATTATAGTGCTAACGGAAATGATTTATTGTCTAGTGCAACTCCCTTTTTATTTGCTAACAATCCAGATTTTGCCACTGTGTCAGGCGGAGGATCAGAATTAGGAAGGTCAGGTATTGTTGGACGTTTAAATTATGACTATGCAAGTAAATACCTATTAGAGTTGTCTTTTAGACAAGATAAATCATCATTCTTTCCAGAAAATTCTAGAACTGGTTTTTTTCCAGGAATATCTGCTGGTTGGGTACTGTCTAAAGAGAATTTCTTAAAGGAATCAAAGGCAATAAACTTGTTAAAATTAAGAGGGTCCTATTCTCGCTTAGGAAATGATGGATCAAATACCTATGATTATATTGATGGTTATGAACAGTTAAGAGGCGAAGACGGATATGTTTTTAATGGAGATTACCAATCTGTAATACGTACGTTAGGTATTCCTAACCCCCGTATTACTTGGCAACTAAGTGATTTGTACAACGCAGGTTTGGAAATGAAATTTGTGAACAATAGGTTGGGACTAGAAGTTGATGCGTTTTACAGAAAAAGAAGTCAATTGTTGGCTTTAGATCCTGGAGTGGTAATTGTAAATACGTCAGGAGCCCAATTACCTTTTGAAAATATAGAAGAAAGAGATAATAGAGGTTTTGAAACTGCATTAAATTTTAGAGGGGGTAAGGAAGATTTTAAATATAATTTTTCTGCAAATGCTTCTTGGTCTAGGGAAAAATGGGTAAAAAACTTTAGTGACCCAGAAGAATTTATTACTGAGGACAGAGAGCGCATAAATAAACTAAGTGGCAATTGGATAAATAGAACTTTTGGCTATGCTTTTGATGGCTTTTTTACACAAGAAGAAATTGATAATTTAACAATAGATTATTTTAATGGTCAAAGTCCTAACCTAAGAGAGGGTGATATTAAAATAAAGGATACTAATAATGATGGCAAAATTGATCAAGATGACCGAATACTAATAGGTCGTAATACAGTACCTGAGATCTTATATGGTTTTAACACAGAGCTTAAATATAAAAACTGGGATTTTACTATGTTTTGGCAAGGGGCTTCCAATTTTAACCAGAACTTTAGCGGTCAACAAATAGGTATTTTTGTGCAAAATAGCGGTACTGCCACACCTTACCAATATATTGTAGATAATTTATGGACAGCTGAAAATAATGGAGTTGGGGCAGAATTTCCTCGGGATTTAACGGGTCCTACCAATAGTTTAACGCTCGATAAATACTTTATGGATTCTGGTTACTTACGCCTAAAGAATCTCGTTGTTGGTTATTCTCTGCCAAATGAAATTTTGGAGAAATCTGGAATTGATAATATAAGACTATCAGTTAGTGGAACCAATATATTAACCTTTGATAAATTAGGTGTATTTCCATGGGATCCCGAAACGGGGGGTGTTAATAATTACCCCGCACAACGTCAATATACACTTGGTTTAAACGTAAGTTTCTAAAAAATAAAAAATGAGAAAAATAAAGATTTTAGTTATAGTTTCCTTGTTGGCCAATATGGCATGTCAAGACCCTTTGGATGCAACAAGATTGGATGTAATCTCAGCAAATGTGGTATGGGATGATGCTAATTTAGTTGATGCCTATATGGCCGATGTATTCAATAGAATAGATGTGGTGTACCAACCAGAGTATGGTAGAGTAAATAATGAGCTTTATGCGGAAACCAGTCTTGGGGCTGAAGGTCGATTTAGGGGTCCTGCGAACGGTTATTCAGATGTAGGCGGTAGTGTTAATGGCAGCAATACAGATCATGTCATGGCTTATTGGAGATGGCAGCTAATGCGTGTTGTTAACGAGGCCATAGCACGATTATCTGATGAAAATAGCGGTTTAACCACGGAATATCGTGAACAGCGTTTGGGACAGGCATTTTTTTCTAGGGCGATAATGTATTTTCAAATGGTAAAACGTTATGGTGGTGTGCCTATTATTTTAGAAATACAAGATGTAAGTTTAGACCCAGAGTTACTTAAAGTCCCAAGAAGTACGGAAAAAGAAACATACGATCAAGTATTAAGTGATTTCAATAAAGCAATAGCCTTATTGGAAGATAAGCCATTGGGTGGTTGGGAGCCAAATCTTGACGCTGCTATTGCATTTAAAAGCCGTGCTGCTTTATATGCGGGCAGTATCGCAGAGTTTGATGACTTACTTCCTATGAAAAAGGATGGTTTAGTTGGCATTAGCGCTTCTAACGCAGACAACTATTATACTCAATCCTTGGAAGCTTCAAAACTTTTAATGCCAGCACCTTTTGGTACGGGCACTTACCAGTTAAGACCTGGCGCTACATCATCTGAATATCGTCAAATATTTGACGATATTGGAAGTGCTAATGATACTGAGAGTATAATGTTTCAGCAGTTTAGCGGGCAAGGAGGAATCACCAATAGTTTGGATACGCATACTTTGCCTAGGGCACTCCCTGACCATGCTAACTGGGGAGCAGCTGAAAATGTATATTTTGAAACTATTACTTGGTTTGATTATAAAGATGGTACTGAAGGAGAACAATTACCTGATGGATCAGGAACTTTAGAAGACAATATAGGGCCAAATACATTTTATGACCTGAAAGAATTATTTGATGCTAGAGATCCACGGTTTAAAGCTTCAATTGGTTATCCGGGAATGGTTTACGCTGGGGCACCTGCATATTTTCATGAAGCAGTTACAGATCCTGCGGCTGCCTCTGCTGCTGGAGTGCCTACATCGTCTCCACGTCAAAACCGAATTCAATCGGCGTTAGCAGCCTATAAACTAGCAAACACAGCAACACCTGTCGTAGCTTCTGTTCAAAGTAATAACCCGCTTATGATAATGAGACTGGCAGAGATTTATTTAAATTATGCTGAAGCCGCTTTTGCTTTAGGACAAACTGATAATGCTTTGGATGCGGTAAATGCAATTAGAGAAAGAGTTGGTATGCCATTGTTAAGTACGATAACCTTTGACGATATAGTGAATGAACGTAAGTTGGAATTAGCATTTGAAAGACATAGGTATTGGGATTTAAAGCGATGGAGAATAGCTAGTGATTTTTTAAATCAACAATATACTGGTGTTCAATTTACATGGGATGTTGCAGCTGATACGTACTCCATTACAAGAAAAACGAGTACGGAATCTGTAGTGCGTCTATTTAAGCCACAAGATTATTATTTGCCTATTCCAGTAGATGATATTGAAAATAACGATGTTCTGATCCAGAATCCTGGATTTGAGCTTTAGTATATTCCTTATGATTTAGATTCGAAATCTTGCATCCAAAAAAACCAAGACAATTTGTTTTGATGATATGTATGCCTGAACCTATTAAAATCCGAGGTACAATTAACGTGTTATAAATTAGTAGTTTTATTTTTTAAAGGGCAGATTTTTGATCTGTCCTTTTTTTCCACTAATTCCTTTTGCTATTCCTATGGCCGTCTGGCTTCGGCATTACCTAGGTAGTGTTAGGTGTTTTTTCATATAGCAGGATTTTTTAATGTCATGAATATTTTAACTATTAAGCCTTTAAAATCATTCGTTCATGCAAAAAAAGTACCACAAGAGGTGCTTTTACTAGTGGCAGTATCAATATCCTTTGTCTAATTTTAAAAAATTTAAAAATGATTTTTTTAGAAAAAGTCTAGGGATTCCTAAAAGCAAATTAAACAACATCTAAAGTATTTCACTTATGAAAAAAGTATTCAATTTTATTACAATACTGTTCGTTTTCTCCCAACTCTCCGTCCATGCCCAAAGGAATAAAGCAACGACAGAAAAAAGAGCAGCCCAAAACCCCAATATCATCTACATCCTTGCAGATGACCTGGGTTATGGCGATGTTAAAGCTTTTAACCCCGAAGGTAAAATTGCCACCCCAAACTTGGACGCTATGGCGGCCAATGGGGTTAAGTTTACCGATGCCCATACTTCATCGGCGGTATGTTCTCCAACTCGCTACGGCATATTGACTGGGCGATATAATTGGAGAACCTCCTTGAAGAGCTTTGTGCTAAGCGGTTATTCAAAATCCTTGATAAAACAAGAACGTACCACCATTGCCGAAATGCTTAAAACACAGGGCTACAATACAGCCTACGTAGGCAAATGGCACTTGGGCTGGGACTGGGATATTCAGGATAAGAATCCCAACTTAGAGCATAATAAACTTAATGCAAACCCAGAGGTGAACTTTGCCTCTCCCGTTAAAAATGGCCCAGCTACCCATGGGTTCGACTATTCCTTTGGTTTTTGTGGCTCCCTTGATATGGCGCCCTATGTATATGTGGAGAACGATATGCCTACTATGGTGCCGACCAAGACCACCGTATCGGTCGATGAAAAAGGCATTTGGAGAAAAGGACCTACTTCAGACGATTTTGTTCATGCTACCGTGCTTCAGGATCTGACGGACAAGGCCGTTAAATATATCGATGAAAAGGCCAAGGGCAAATCCCCGTTCTTCTTATATTTCCCATTGCCCGCACCACACACACCCATTTTACCAACCACGGAATTTTTGGGCAAGAGCAATACCAATATGTACGGCGATTTTGTAATGCAGGTAGATGATGTGGTAGGCCAAATAAGGGCCGCCCTTAAAAAACAGGGCATATCCGAAAATACTCTCTTGGTGTTTACCAGTGACAATGGCTGTTCTCCAAAGGCCGATTTTGAAGAGCTTGCCAAAGTAGACCATGATCCCAGCTATGCTTTTAGGGGAACCAAAGCCGATATCTTTGAAGGAGGGCATCATGTACCTTTTATAGTAGAATGGCCTAATAAGGCTCCAAAAAATACAAGTACGGACAAAATTATCTGTACCACCGATTTTTTTGCCACTTGCGCAGAATTGACGGGGTATAAAATTAAAGATACCGAGGCGGAGGATAGTTATAGTATGCTGTCTCTTATACAAGGGAAAAAGGATGAGGAAATACGTGAATATACCGTACATCATTCCATAAATGGATCTTTTGCCATCAGACAGGGCTCTTGGAAGTTGAGTATTTGTCCCGGTTCCGGAGGTTGGAGCTACCCAAGGCCACAGGATATAAAACAAGAGAAACTGGATTTGCCCGCTATGCAGCTATACAATTTGGCGGCCGATATTGGGGAAACAAAAAATTTGATAGCCCAATTCCCGGAGAAGGCGGCAGAGCTTAAGTCGGCCCTAAAAAAAATCATTCTCGATGGGAGGAGTACGCTTGGAGCCAAACAGGAAAATGATGGTATGGAAGGTTGGGAGCAAATAGAAGGTATTATAAATTAAATTTTCAACTATTCAAACTACACAAGTCCATGCGAAGGTTTTATATATCCATTCTCTCCTTTCTTTTGGTATTCACTGTTTCCTGTCAAAAACAGGAAAGTAAGGGTCAACCCAATATTGTTTTCATCCTTGCCGATGATTTGGGCTATACAGACCTGAGTTGTATGGGCAGTACCTACTATGAAACACCCAACATAGACAGGATAGCAGATCAAGGAACTATTTTTACCAATGGGTATGCCGCCAGTAGGGTCTGTAGTCCCTCACGGGCAAGTATAATGTCCGGTAAATTTACTGCTAGACACGATATTACGGTACATATTGGGTCCCCTTCCGGTGAAGCTTGGCGAAAAAGGAATCGCTTTACAAAACTGCTTCCTGCAGAATATACCCATAACCTGCCCAAGGAGTATATTACCATGCCCGAAGCGTTGAAACAGCACGGTTATAAAACTTTTTTTGCCGGAAAATGGCATTTGGGGGACAAGGGTTCCTGGCCCGAAGATCATGGATTTGATATCAACGTAGGCGGCTGGACGTCCGGAGGGCCAAGGGGAGGTTATTTTTCTCCCTATGAAAATCCGAATTTGGAAAACCTGAAGGATGGGGAGAACCTCTCGCATCGCCTTGCCAAGGAAACGGTGAAATTCATTCAAGAAAATAATCCTCAGAAAACCGGAAAACCCTTTTTTGCCTATCTTTCCTTTTATGCAGTGCATTCGCCCATTCAGACCACTCAGGAAAAATGGAAGAAATACCGGGACAAGGCAGTGCAACAAGGAGTGGCGGAAAGCGCCTATAGCATGGGAAAATTTTTGCCCATTCACCAGGTGCAGGACAACCCAATTTATGCTGGCTTGGTAGAGCAAATGGATGAGGCTGTTGGGCAGGTGCTTTCAGCACTCGAAGAGTTGGGGCTTGAGGAAAATACCATTATTGTGTTTACGTCCGACAATGGAGGGGTGGCAGCGGGGGATAATTTTTCTACCACTAACAAACCCTTGCGGGCTGGTAAGGGATACCAGTTTGAGGGCGGTATAAGGGAACCCTATTTTATCAAAATTCCCGGTCTCTCCAAGGGAGGTGATAGAATTGACTATCCCGTTTCCGGAACAGATTTTTATCCCACATTCTTGGAGTTGGCAGGTGCACAACAGCTTCCAAAACAACATAGTGATGGCATTAGCCTTCTCCCTTTGTTTAAAGGGGAATCATTGGCCGAGCGTGCCCTTATCTGGCACTTCCCGCACTACGGTAACCAAGGGGGGGAACCTTCTTCCATTATTCGTAGGGGCAACTGGAAACTTATTCATTACTATGAGGATGGAAGAAAAGAACTCTATAACCTGTCTAAAGACCTTGGTGAGACAACGGATGTTGCGGCGGACTATCCTGATAAGGTACAAGAGCTGAATAAGGAGTTGTTCGACTATCTAAAAGAGGTGGGGGCCAAATACGCAAAGCCCGATCCTGAATATTCAGAAGAAAAGGCCAGGGAGTTTTTGCACAAAATGGAATATGAAAAGATGCCTGCACTGGAAAAACAACGGATGGAAATGTTATCCAATGATTTTGATCCCAACAACAACTGGTGGGGCAGTATGGTGACCAAAGATTAAAAATGTATAAATTAAAATTATAATGATAGTGCGAAGAATGTTCTTTTTTATTGCCTTGCTGACAGCGTTGGTATCTTGCCAAAAATCCCTGGATAATATCAACCTTACTTCTCCAGATGGTAATCGTTCTATAGAGATACAACTTGTTGATAATAAGTTGAATTATCAGGTTGGCTCTCAAGGTGTAGAACTTGTCGGGACTTCGGAATTGGAAATAGTACCAAACGCGAAGGTGACTATCTTGAATGCCACAGAAATTGAAAAAGACGATAGCTGGAATCCTGTTTGGGGGCAGCAAAGCAGCATCCGTGACCATTATAAAGAACTTCAATTGGATCTAAATATCGATGGAGTAGAGGGAAAATTGTTGGCCAGGGCGTATAATGAAGGAGTTGCTTTTAGATTTGTCCTCAACGAAGGCGAGAAACCAAAGGAGGCCATTTTTAAATGCACTTACAATTTGCCCAACGGAAGTAATTATTTTACACCAGCAGGCGAAAGTGAACCATTGGGCCCCGTGGATTATAAAGGACTCACCGATTATTTACAGGACAAAGGTCCTAAAAAGAAAAAAATTAGTGTGCCTTTAGTGGTTGAATCTACAGACCAATCCTTTATGGCATTATTGGAGTCGGATCTTTATGTGGCCAATGGTATGGATCCCATGCATCTTGATGTTGGGGGGATGGAAGGAAAAATTGCATCAATTAACAAAGTAGTATTAAGTGAAAAGGAATGGACCAGTCCTTGGCGGGTAATTCTTTTTGGGAAATCGGCTGGCGACCTTGTGGTGAACACAGTGCCCATCAATTTGGCAAGTCCGTCCAAACTTGATAATACGGATTGGATAAAGCCCGGAAAGACCTTGTGGGATTGGCGGGTTCATGGTTACACCGCTCCTGATGGGTTTGTGTATGGCATTAATACCGAAAGCTATTTCCGTTTCATCGACTTTGCCGCTGAAAAGGGAATCGACTATTTTCTTATCGATGATTCCTGGTATAAGGAGGTAACCAAAGGGCATTTTGAGCTTTCTGATAAACTGGACCTGAAAAAGGTAATCGATTATGCCGCGGAAAAGGAGGTAGATCTAATGTTGTATTATGACAGGAGGCATGGAGAATATGGGGATGATGAACTTTTTCCTTATTACCAGTCTTTGGGAATGAAAGGCATCAAATACGGATTTATGGGCAGTAATGTGGATTTTACCAGGGAGGCCATTCAGAAAAGTGCAGCAAGTGAGTTGCTGATCGATTTCCATGACAGTCCGGTACCTTTTACAGGAATACGACGTACCTACCCTAATGCCATTACTCGGGAATACTGCCATGCCCAGCAAGATTCACGTAGGGCCTTTACCCCCGAGTCGTTCATTAAAATGGCACTGATAAACGCCATCACCGGTCCTTTGGATATGAACAACGGCAATTTTGATCTAACGGGGATCAACAGTGGGCTACGACAAAAAGGCCCACGGGAAACAAATACTTATTTTTCAACCGTGACCTCCGAAGCAGCTAGAACGCTTATCATTTTCAGTGGTTTGGTCTGTATCCCAGATGCCCCGGAAGCGTATGAAGCCAAGGCCGATCTTTTCGAATTTATTCAAAAATTGCCTGTTGGGAAATGGGACGAGAGCAAGATCCTGCATTCCAAAATAGGCGAATATATTACAACGGCAAGGCGCCACGGTAAAGAATGGTTTATTGGAAGCGTTTATAACCAACAGGGAGGAACTCTGGACATTGATCTCGACTTTTTGGAGGCCGATAAAGAATACGATATCACCTTTTATGAAGACACTAGTGAAACCCATTGTAAGACCAATCCAGAAGCTTACCAGGTTAGGAACGGCAAAGTTAAAAAAGGAGATGTTATTAAGGCCGTAATGGCACCGGGAGGCGGACATTGTATGTGGATACGGCCAACAAAATAAACATCCTTTTAAAGATAGTAGGTCAAGATTTTGAAACCGCGTATAAGTAAATCCAAATAGATAAAAAATGAGAATTAAAAATTCAATCTTATTTGCCATTACAACATTATTATTGGTGTCCTGCAATTCAGAAAAAAAGAAAGAAACTACTGTAAAATTACCTTATGACGGTAGTTGGGAATCCCTTCAAAAAATGCCAGTACCCGATTGGTTCAATGACGGGAAAATAGGAATCTTTATTCATTGGGGGCCATACAGTGTTATCGGTCACCGTAAAGAAGGAAGAGGGTATGCAGAACACGTTCCTAAACTTATATACGAAGATTCAACATATTATTATAACTATTTAAGAGAGCGTTGGGGTGCCGCACCTCCGGAGTTTGGTTACAAGGATATTATTCCCGAGTTTAAAGCTGAAAATTGGAATCCTGACGACTGGGCTAAACTCTTTGCCGAGGTCGGTGCAAAATACGTGGTATTAACAGCAGAGCATCATGACGGCTGGGCCAACTGGGATTCGGACCTTACGCCTTGGAATGCCATGGACATGGGGCCCAAAAGGGATATCGTAGGTGATTTGGGAAAAGCGGTTAAGAAACAAGGTTTAAAATATGCTCCATCCTATCATAGGGAAAGACATACCAGCTTTTTTACCACCGAAAAGTACGTGGTAGACGCAGAGGCACGGCCAGATATCCTTGAGGAAATTAAGCGTGTTCCGGAGGCGGAATCACTCTATGGACCGTTTGGTTTCAGTAAAGAGGCCGTGGATGAATATGTAGCTCGGTGGAAAGAAATTCAGGAGAAATACCAACCCGACTTTTTATGGATAGACGATATTCCTATTTTTACCAGGGATGGGAACGATACTCGAAAAAACCCCCAGGAATTTAAGCCAGTAATCCAATATCTCTATGACCAGTGTCGTCTTATGATCACCGATTTTATGAATAATGGAGTGGAAAGGGGGCAGGAAGTCTATGTTAACAACAAGGGAGGCAATAGAAACTGGCCCGATGGGGTAGGCTGTTTGGAAAAGGACAACCTTAAACTGGACGTAATTGGCCCAAAATGGCAGAGCTGTACCACCTTTGGTACCTCCTTTGGATATTTGGAAAACGACACTTACAAGACCGTAGAAGACGTTATTAAGGAGATGGTAGAGGTAATTTCCAGAAATGGTAACTTTTTGGTAAATATCGGACCCAAGGCTGATGGCACTATTCCAGAGGAGCAATTGGAGCGACTGAACGAAATGGGTAGGTGGCTGGAAATAAATGGGGAGGCCATTTATGGAACCCGCTATTGGAAGGTAAATGAACAGGAAAAGGGAAATCTTGCTTTTACTACCAAGGGAACAAAGCTCTTTGCAATTGCATTGGAAAAACCAGTGAATTCTATAGTTATTGAAGCTACCAAAGGATGGGCAGAGAATGAAGTGAAGTCGGTTAAACTTCTAGGATCCGAGGCTGAGGTTAAATGGAGCATAACGTCTGAAGGCTTGGAGATTATATGCCCTGCAGACTTGGGAAAAAGTAAATATGCCTGGTCCTTTGAAATAGCAACAAATAGTGTACAACACGCTCCCAATGCCATACAAACGGATGCGAATAAGGCGTTGAAAGGGACCAAAAAGGTAGATTTGGATGGGAATCATTAAAAAGGCGATAGCGGTCGTTCTCGGTTGTTGGATACTGTCTTCCTGTAAGTCAGAAAAAAGGCCGAACATTATTTTCATCATGGCAGATGACCTAGGGTGGCAAGATGTGGGCTTTATGGGGAGTAATTGGTTTGAAACCCCCAATCTGGATCAGCTGGCAGGGGAAAGCCTTGTCTTTAGCAATGCCTATATGTACCCCACCTGTTCCCCTTCACGGGCAGCTTTGTTAACGGGTAAACAGTCGTTTAGGACGGGAATATACAATGTGCCGGTACTGGAGAAAGGGGATAACCAACACAATATATTTTCGCGTTGGACGGTTGACCTGGAACATACCATGTATTCAGAACCTTTAAAAAATGCAGGTTACCGATCCATCCACCTGGGAAAATGGCATGTGGTAGGTCCCAATCCAGAAGAGGAAACAGATTATCCATTTGAAAAACCCTTAAAGCAACCTGCCAACGGAAACTTGGATTGGTTGGCAGACCACTTATCCATCGATATTCAAAAATACTATCCTTTGGGAAAGGGGTTTCATGAGAACGTAGGAGGCACCTGGTGGGGCGATCCTGCCCGCGGGTATACGGAAGGCTATAAATCTAAAAGCGGTGGTTATAAGGCCCCTTTCAAGAATCCTTTTATTGGGGACAGGGACAATGATGAATGGTTGACCGACCGGTTGACCGATGAGGCCATCAATTTTATTGAACGCAATAAACAGCAACCCTTTTTGGTGAACCTTCACTATTATGCACCACATCGCCCTACAGTGCCAAGAAACAAGGAGTCGTTTCAGAAATTTATGGATAAAGCGGCTGATTCCATAACAGGTCAAGGAGAAAATAACCGTGAAGAAATTGCCGGCTACGCCACAATGATAGCCTCTATAGATGAAAATGTGGAGCGCATTTTTGATTATTTGGATCAGGAGGGGTTGAGGGAAAATACCATAGTGATATTCACTTCCGATAACGGATTTAACGGTTTGCAGAGCGGCACAAATACCTTGCGCGGTGCCAAAGGAACTATTTACGAAGGCGGCATACGGGTACCTGCTTTTGTAAATTGGAAAGGTTATGTTGAGGCCGGGGTTTCAGAAACCCCGATATGCGGAATGGACTATTTTCCCACATTTTTAGAGTTGGCCCAGGTGAAGGGTTATGAGGGAAAACTTGATGGGGAAAGTTTGCTGCCTTTGTTGAAAAAAGCTGCATTTAAAGAGCGGGCGCTATTTTGGCATGTGGCAAGTACCTATAAAAATCCGCCCTGTTCCATAATCAGAAAGGACAAATGGAAGCTGATCCAGTATTTAAACGATGGTAAGGTAGAATTGTACAACTTGGAAAAAGATTTAAAGGAAGCTCATAATTTGGCGGAAAATAATCCTGAAATAGCTTCCCAATTGTTGAATGAACTAATAACTTGGCGAAAAAACAATAAAGTGCCGCTTCCGCCGGCGTCCGTACTACCATTTTAAAGAAAAATTCATAACAAGAAAACTTATGCAAAAATCAGTTAAAAAACCCCTGAATGTAATAAATGTTTGTATGGCATTATCAATACTATTTTTGACAAGCTGTAAATCCAAAATCGAGGAGAAACCAAAAGAAGTAGAAGAAGTTGCAAGTCAATCACAGGCAGCGACTACCACATTTACCTATCAGGAGATTCCGGGCATAGGAATAGACAGTCTGTACAACAGACGGGACAATAGTGATGTTATAAATGTAGGGGACACCTATTATGTGTGGTATTCTCGAATGGATAGACCAACAACGGCAGGGTATTGGGCAACCATTTGGTATGCTACCTCAAAGGATGAGGGGCGTACCTGGGAGGAGCAGGGCATGGCCTTGGATGTTGGACAGCAGGGCGAATTTGACAGCCACTCTGTTTTTACCCCCAATATATTGGCCCATAAGGGAAAATATTATTTGTATTACACGGGTGTAAAACCTACCCCAGGTAATGCAAAAAAGGAGTTTGAAAATAATTCAACGAACGACTTTACCGCCATTGGCCTGGCAGTTGCCGATAGCCCGGAAGGTCCTTTCGTTAGGGTCAAAAACAATCCGATTTTGGAAGTTAGTGAGGTACCCGAGGATTTTGATAGTTACCGGATAGATGATGCCAGTTTGTTGGTAAAGGATGATAAAATTTGGTTGTATTACAAGGGTCGCTCTATTGTTCATGGAAAAAAAGGGCCCGGGCTCACAAAAATGGGGGTCGCTTTGGCCGACCAACCAGAGGGACCTTATAAAAAGCACCCCGAACCCTTGATCGATAGAGGACATGAAGTATTGATCTGGAACCAAAATGGTGGGATTGCTTCCCTGGCATCACTGAGTAAATCCATACATTGGGCCAAGGATGGAATTAACTTTTCCCCAATAGAAGAAAATCTAAAGAAAATTCCAATAGCTCCAGGCCTTTATCGCCCACATTTGGAGGATGGCAACCAGGTCAAAGAAATTCCGGGATGGGGTATTTCCCTTAAGGGCAAAAAAGGAGTCGTCTACCTAGAGCGTTTCGAAATGGAGTAATAGGGATAGGGCTCCCACTAAAAATTGGTTAGTGCTCATTGGGAACTGGGGCATTATACCAAATTAGTTCCTGACGATCCAAACAAAAAAATCCAACCTATTCAACTAGGTTGGATTTTTTTGTTAGCCCATACGAGGACTTTGTTTACCTTCTACGTTGTCCGGAATACTGCATGGCCTCTCCCTTACCGAAGCCATAGCTAAAGCCAAGGGCCACAAATGTGCCTCTTTGACGGCGATTGTAAACCTCGTAATTGGCCTGGGCAATTTGGCTCTCGTCCACCCTAGAGGCGAATAGGTCCCTTACGCTTAAATTGAGGACGGCCTTGCCTTTCATTATATTTTTTCGAAGCCCCATATCCATAAACAGCATATCACTAACGTCACTTTGTACCGTTTGGTAACTGGACTGATAGTTGCCTGTCATTTCCAAATCGAAATCGGAAGGAAGTTTAATTTTTGTCATTAATTTGGAAGTCCATTGTTGGTTGCTAAAATCGAAAACCGTGGTCTCGAAGATGCCATCCCTTTGAAATTGATTATAATTAAAATCCCCGTTCAAGGTTAGCCATTTGGCAGGACTATACTTCGCATTGAATTCTATTCCAGTAGCTTTATTGGTTCCAATATTCTCTGGCTTGGTGGTGCTAACGTTGTTTTCGAAGGTAGTAATACGCTCTATTACGTCTGTGGTATAGCGGTGGTACACCCCAAAATTTATACTGGCAGGACCTAAAAGGTAAATACTGGTAATTTCATAGGAATCGGTAAATTCGGGCTGTAGGTCGGGATTACCCTGGCGTACGCTATAATTGTTTCGGATATTGAAAAAGGGATTCAAATCCCACATTCTTGGTCGGTAAATACGTTTGGAGTAACCAGCTTGAACGGAAACCTTGTCGCTAAATTTATAGGAGCTGTGAAGACTGGGAAAAAAATTACCGTAGTTTTGATCGTTAGTCGAGCTTGTAGTAACAAGCAAGGTATTCTGATCGGTCTGTTCCAAGCGTAAGCCTCCCTTTATGCCCCATTTTTTTCCTTCATATGAACCGGTACCGTATAGGCCTAGCACTTTTTGATCGAATTCAAAGACGTTGGTCAGACCGGGGTCGTTAACAAAGGCACCGTCGGTGAAATTATTTACCTCATAATCATTGCTTACGTCGTTCATGACATATTGCGCCCCTGTTTCCAAGGTCCACTCGTCAGTTATAGGATTGGTATAATCCAGTTTAAAGGTAAATATAGCTTCTTTAAAATCTGTTCTAGTCTGCTGTCTGCTATCATTGTCATCCCCGGAAATGGTGGTATTCAAGAATTCGGAGGATTGGTCCTTCCCAAAGAAATTTCCTAAGCCACTAAAAAGCAGGGTATGGTCCTCATGGTTCTCGAAATCCTTTTTATACTGTAGTTCATACTGAAATTTAGGATTTTTTGCGTCTGTAACTTCGGTTCGCTCCCATTCTGAGCTAATGGTATTGTTGGAGTCTAAGGCCACAAAACTGGTGTTGGAGGGTTGTTCCTCTATTTCCATGGCAAAGTTGCCTGAGAGAGTTAGTACGTTGTTGTCATTAATGTGATAATCGGTTCCAAGGACTATATTATAATAGGTTTCATTTCGGTACTCGGTACCATTACTAAGAATGGTGGTGTTGTTTTCCAAATCTACGTTTCTGGTTTCAAGGTCGTTGGGCATATCCCTAAGGCCTATTCCCAATTGCGTGAACAGGTTAAAATTCTCTGTTCTTCTGTTTAGGCTTACCCCAACACTATGGCTATCAGGCGCCCCAGTATTCACCGAGATGGAGCCATTGAGTCCTTTGCGCTCCTCCTTTTTTAAAACGATATTGATTATACCTGAAGTCCCTTCGGCATCATATTTGGCTGAAGGGTTGGTCATTACCTCAATCTTTTCAATCATATCTGCCGTAATAGTTCCCAGGGCATTTCCTTCTTCACTAGCAATGATGGATGGCTTTCCGTTGATGAGAATCTGAACTCCCTGGCTCCCCCTCAGACTAATGCGACCTTCAATGTTAACGTTAACGGATGGAACATTGTTTAAAACTTCCAAGGCACTTGCCCCAGTAGTACTAAGATCTTTGCCTACGTTGAATACTCGTTTGTCCAATTTAAATTCGGTACGTGAAACCTCGCCCTGTACCACTACTTCCTGTAGTTGTTCTGCATCCTCTGTAAGGGCAACCTTCCCTAAATCTATAGTTTTACCCTGTGTTGGTGGCGGTCCAAATGTTTTGGTCCGGAAACCTAGAAAACTTACCTCTATATAATAGTCGGACGCATCGGTCTCCAAGCTAAAACTGCCATCATCCATAGTGGTAGTGCCATCTATTGGTTTTTTGGTTTCGTTATCGCCGACCATTACCGTTGCATAGGCAATAGGCTGTCCGCTGGATTCCTCCACCACAGTTCCCTTTATGGTTACCTGTGCCATGGCAACAGGGCAATAGAGTATGAATGAAGTAGCGATTAACAATTGTACCAAAATTTTTTTCATGGCTTCCTTTATTAATTTTAATTGTAAGAATTACAAAGATTCATTTTTTTACCGAGATGAGAGGGGTATTTTCTGTGAACGACAAAAGTATTCCATTGAACGACAGCGGGTAGTTTTTATGTAGGGCATACGCCGTTTGGGGGTTTAATTTTGCCGTTGACGTAGCACTATTTTTTGAAATGGGAGCAATAGCTTAGATTTGGATTATGAAAAAAGCCATGATTTCCAGGAAGGAACTGTTCTTTCAAGTCGTGCTCCATATCCTGGTGCTGCTTTTCTATTCCTTCGACAAGAACAATCCGGGGATTACCTTTGCCCAACTGGTTTTCTTTTTGGTCTATACCGTTTTTGCCGCTTTTATTACCTACTTCCTAATGCCCAGATTTTTATACCGAAAAAAATATTGGCAGTTTTTGGGATTGGTGGTTTTGGTGTTGTTTGGTGTGATTTGGGCCGAAGAGCTTTTGGAACTGGTTTTTTATCCAGGAACCAAAAGAGCAAGAATTGTTCCTGGGATTTATTATGCCGTTTTCGATGTTTTGCCGGTAATTGGAATTTTGTCGGGATTTAAGTTTGCTTGGGATGCCATAAGTTCCCAAAGTGAAGTAGAAAAGTTAAAAATGTCGGCACAGGAAAATGAACTACAATTTTTAAAATCGCAGATTAACCCACATTTTTTGTTCAATAATTTGAACAATCTTTACTCATACGCCATTGATAATTCCCCTAAGACACCTACCATTATTTTGGAACTATCCTCGGTATTGCGGTATATGTTGTACGATTGCAAGGAGAAGTATGTGCCGCTATCCAAGGAAATAGAACACTTAAAAAACTATACCCAATTAAGTGAATTGCAGATTGAAAATAGGGGAACCGTAGATTTTAAAACAGATATTATAGGGTCCGGATACCGAATTGCGCCGCTAATATTGACCGTATTTGTGGAAAATTCCTTTAAGCACAGTACCGCTAGTCAATCAGAAGATATTTTTATCAGCGTAGATATCCAAGTATCTGAAAATGGCCTATTACAATTTGAATGCTCCAATTCCTTTCGGCGTGAAACCAATACTGACGATCTTTCCCATGGCATAGGTCTTCAGAACGTTAAAAAGCGTCTAGGGCTTATTTATCCTGGAGCCCATAGTTTATCAATTGAGGAAACAGATACCACGTATTCTGTTAAGTTGAACATTGATCTTAATAAGGGAAGCGCATGATCCGTTGCATAATCATAGAGGACCAACCGCCCGCACAGCGTGTACTACAAAAGTATATAGGTGAAATGAAGAGTTTGGAGCTCAAGGCTACTTTCGCGGATGCCCTCAAGGCCATGGATTATCTAAAAGCGGAAGAGGTAGACCTTATTTTTTTGGATATCCATTTGCCCAAGATTTCGGGAATGGATTTTTTAAAGACTTTGAACAAGAAACCTCATGTGATATTAACCACGGCCTTTTCAGAATACGCACTTGAAAGTTATGAATATCAAGTGACGGATTACCTGTTAAAACCATTTTCTTTTGAACGCTTCGTAATGGCCGTTTCCAAAGTTCCTGCACCTAATTTACAAAGATCTACCGCGGAAAGGGATTTGGAAAGGAAGACAGTTCCAGAGGTGATTTTTATAAAGTCGGGCTACGAGCATCTTAAAATTGCAGTTGCAGATATTTTTTATATCCAATCCGAAGCGGACTATACCGAAATTTTCACCACTGAAAAAAAACATCTGACCTCCCATTCCTTAAGGTATTGGTTGCAGACCCTACCATTGGACCAGTTTGCCCAGGTACATAAATCCTATATCGTGAATACACGGCAAATTGTGAAGGTATCTGGAAAGCGTATCATTTTTGACAAGGAAACGTATGTACCTATTGGGCGCGCCTTTAAGGAAGATTTTGTAGAAAAGTACTTGAAGTAAGGGTTAAGGATAGACAATTGTACCTAAAGCTCCTTAATCATGGCTCCCAAATTACACCTTCAGCTTAAATTGCAATCGATTACAATCTAATGGTTAAAATAGTATATCTTGCCAAGGTTATACCTAAACGCTCTTTAAAAGGAAGGCCTTGTCCAATAGAAGACGGGAAAAGGAATGCGCACCTATTGCATTTATTTCCTTTAATTTTATGCCTGTTTAGGACTAAGTTTGTTCCCAATTAATAGCTGACAATAGTGATATTGTTTAAGAACCAAGTTAGATAATTCATGAAAAAGAAAACGACCATATACGACATAGCGACAAAACTTGGTCTCACTGCTGCAACCGTTTCCAGGGCCCTGAACAACAATACCAAAATAAGTGTAAATACTCGCAAGCTGGTTCTGGAGACTGCCTTGGAAATGAATTATGAGCAGAACAAGTTGGCTTTGGCCCTTAAAAGCGGTAAGAGTTATAATGTAGGCGTTATTGTTCCAAGGATAGATAGTAATTTCTTTTCATCGGTTATACGTGGTATTGAAGAAGAATTGTACCCTAAGGGTTACCACGTAATAATCTGTCAGACCCACAACCAGGAACATATAGAAAACGAAAAAATAAATTCGCTTGTAAATGTGCAGGTGGATGGCATATTAATGTCTATTTCCAATGCCAATCTGGAAGAAAATAAGGGGTTTAACAAACTTCTAAAAAATAAAAAAACGCCTTTGGTCTTTTTTGATAGGAAGAAGGATATAAAAGGTATCAGTTCTGTAACCATTGATGATTTTAAAGGTGGTTACGATGCTACCAAACATTTGTTGGACCAAGGTTGTAAGCGTATAGCACACCTATCCAACGATCGGAATTTTGAAATATTTAGGAATAGATATTTAGGTTATAAGCAGGCCTTGGCTGATAATGGAATTGATTTTGATGAAAGCTTGGTTATTGAAACACAGAGTAACGTTCTTGATGGCAGAAGAGCTGCCCGCCATCTTTTGGATATGAAAACTCCACCAGACGCTATATTTTCTTCCAGCGATTTCGCTGCTTTGGGAGCTATTCAGGAAATTAAGGAAAGTGGACTTAATATTCCCGAGGATATTTGCGTAGTAGGTTTTTCCAATGAACCCTTTACCAGATTTATGGAACTTACTACCATTACAACTGTTGATCAATTTCCGCTGGAAATGGGAAGAACCGCCGCTCAGGTTTTTTTGGAAGAAGTAAGCAATACTGAGGACACTAAAATAACCAAAAACGTGGTGTTGACACCCCAACTGATTATTAGAAAATCTTCATTAAAACAGAAAGAAGGTTAAAGAATTATTTAAATTCTTCAACCTTCCATTATTTTATAATTAGGGCAATTGTCTAACAAATATTATAAAGACACTCCTCTACGCCAAGGAATAAAATCATTTTGATTTAATAATTTGGCTTTGGTCTGAATTTTTCCACTGGCCACTTCGATTATAAAGTCCAACATTTCTCCTGCCATTTCTTCAATAGTTTTTTCACCCCGTATTACCGCTCCGGTTTCAATATCAATAATATCGGGCATTCTTTCCATTAGTTCCGTATTGGAAGATACTTTTATAATTGGGGCAATAGGATTTCCTGTTGGTGTTCCCAATCCTGTAGTAAACAGAACTACGTTGGCACCTGAACCTACCATGGCCGTAGTACTTTCCACATCGTTTCCGGGAGTACACAATAGGTTAAGACCGGGTTTGGTAATGTATTCGCCATAGTCCAAAACATCTTGGATAGGAGAGGTGCCTCCTTTCTTGGCAGCTCCTGCAGATTTCATGGCATCGGTAATTAAGCCGTCCTTAATATTTCCTGGCGAAGGGTTCATGTCAAAACCAGAACCTGCGTCTACAACAGATTTTTCGTAGGCCTTCATTAACTTTAGAAACTTCTGGCCCTTATCGTCTTCAACACATCTATTTACCAATTCCTGTTCTACACCACATAGTTCCGGAAATTCTGATAGTATGGCCGTACCATTAAGTGCTGCCAATAAATCTGAAACGGCCCCCAAGGTGGGATTTGCGGATATACCTGAAAATCCATCCGATCCCCCACATTCCAGGCCAACCCGTAATTTGGACAATGGAGCAGGTCTACGTACTGCATTATTGGCCTTTTTAATGGCTTCAAAGGACTCTTTGACAATGGCCGATAACATCTCATCCACCGTACCCATTTGCTGTTGTTCAAATATGAGTACAGGTTTGTTCAAGTTGGGATTTATGGTGTGCAAAGCTTCTTTAAAAACACTTATTTGAAGGTTTTGGCAACCCAAGCTCAATACGGTGGCGCCAGCCACATTTGGGTTATTTACATAGCCTGCCAGTAATTTGGCCAAACTTTCGGAATCTTGCCTTATGCCGCCACAACCCCCTGGGTGGGTTATAAATTTTACATCAATATTGTCAAATACATTACTGGAATTGTTTTCAACGGAAGTTTCTTCCGCAGTGTTGTTCACCAAGGAACGAAGCAACATTTGATGTGGATTCACTTTTTGTTTTAAAAGCTCCTTTTCAAAAACTTCCTTTAAGATTTCGATGTTCCTGTTTTCACAAAAAACCAAGGGGAAAAATAGCCATACATTTTCGGTACCTACCTGTCCGTCTTCACGATGGTACCCTAAGAATGTTCGATCCTTCCACTTCTCCACATTGGGGGCGGTCCAACCTATGGTTTCCGTTTTTCCAAAAACTTTTTCGCTCTGGTGCTTAACATTTTCTGTAGTTAAAACATCTCCTTTTTCTATGACACCATTGGCGCTTCCTACGAGTACACCGTACATAAAGATAAGGTCTCCGGATTCAAATTTTTGCAGGGCAATTTTATGCTTTAATTTGATATCGGATATCACAGTAATTTCCTCACCTTCAAATGATATTACTTCCCCTGCCTTTAAATTAACCAAAGCAACTGCAACGTTGTCCGATGAATTTACCTTTATAATTTTACTTTTCATTTTATCTTCCTCTTATAAGTTTTACTCTAATGGTTTAAAACCTTTTACTGTAATTGGCAAAGCCTACTTCAATACCATTTGCATCAATTTCTTCCAAAGCTAGGGCAACTGCTTCGGTGAGATTTTCCACCTGGGTTAAGTCCTCCCCCCAATACGATGTATTGCTCAAGGTTTTTTTGGCGATATCCAAATAATTATTGGATTTCCAGATTTGTGCAAATGCCTCCACTATGTCAGCACTATCATTTACTGGTAAATCCGCGCCCTTCCAGGTTCCCTTATAAAATCGGATTAAGGCCGCGAAGGCGAAGGTTAGGTTTGTTGGTAATTTTTTGTGGATGTCTATGTATTCCAATAAGCTTGGCAATACCCTCACCTTAAATTTTGAAATTGAATTTAACGCAATACTGGATAAGTTATGAATAATAAACGGATTTCTAAATCGGTCTAAAACCTCTTCCGCAAAGCTGTCCAGCTCTTCTTTTCCCATAGGAAGCGTATGGTTTATTTCATTAAAAATGGCATCATTCACAAACTTGCCGGTAAAGGCGTTATCCACGGTTTGTTTTACCGTTGTATTCCCATATAAAAGGGAAAATGGTACCATTGAGGTATGTGCACCGTTTAATATTCGGACCTTCCTAGTTCTATATGGCTGCATATCCTTTACAATCTTAACGTCCAGATCCGTTTTATGAAAAGGTAATTTTTCTTTAAGCTTATCCTCTCCTTCAATGACCCAAAGTAGAAATGTTTCCGCAGCTACTATTAAATTGTCCTTATAGGATAGTTGGGCATTGTAATCTTCAATTTCATCCTTTGGGTATCCCGGTACTATACGGTCTACCAAGGTGTTATGGAATGTGGAATTTGTGGTAAGCCAGGTTTTAAAGTCTTGGCCCAGTTTCCAGTCATCGGAGTATTTCAATACTATTTCCTTGAGTGTATCAGAATTATAATTGATTAGCTCACAAGGAATTATAGTTAGGCCTTTATTGGCATCGCCTTTAAAATGTTTGAAACGTTCATACAATAGCACCGTTAATTTAGCGGGAAATGAACTTGGTGGCTGCATATCCAATGTGTCTGTGGCAACATAAGCTATACCGGCTTCCGTAGTATTGGAAATAATAAACTGAAGTTCCTCTTCCTTGGCCAAACTTAAGTAGTCCTTGAAATTGCTGTAAGGGTCAATACCTTTTACAATATTGGTAATAAGCTCTTTATGCTGAATTTCCTTACCTTTCTGTATTCCTTTCAAAAACAGGGTATAAAGTCCATCTTGCTCATTAAGCATTTTTACCAAACCTTTTTCAATAGGTTGGACCACCGCAATCCCGGCATCAAAATTAGCTTTCTGATTTAATTTTTGGAAAGCAAAATCCACAAATGCCCTTAAAAAGTTTCCTTCCCCAAATTGTACGATCTTAATTGGTGGGGTCGACTCTAAATTGGTGTTTTTTCTGTTTAATGGTTGCATATTACTTTTTTAAAATGTTATTATGTCTTGAACCGATTATCCTATTGGATGCACTTAAGCTTTTATAATCATATCCATGCAATAATGTAATCGATTGCACAAATGTAGTGGAAATTATTTTATATCCAATTTTTTCCATCTTGGTTCTAATAGTTTTATTTTGATTTAAGGTGATTTGAGCCAAGAAAATAAAAGGTATTTAGCTTGAGGCTCTTCCCAAGTGCCAACTGTCCACAGGACTTGATTGTCGCTCTTGGGTCTTTTCAACACCAGTGTATTTAACGGAGGCAGTTAATTCCTATTTCAAAATCAGTTCCCATCTATAATTCCACGACCCTCTTTTCCTTGTTGCTTTTCAGAGCCGCCTCGATTATTTTTATAACGTTCATGCCGTCTGTTGCGGAGACTGGGACCGACTTGTTATTTCTTAAAGCTTGGTAGATACCTTCGTAATACGCCATATAGTCCCCATTTAAAGTTGGGACGTATTCCTTGATAATTTTACCATCCTTTTCTGTATGCAACATTCCTTTTTCTTTTTCCGGTTCTGCTCCCCAGTTTTGTGTACCTGGTGTTTTTTCTGCCTGAAGGGCAGCCTCCTGTACATCGGCTTTGGATTTTATAAAAGAGCCTTTGGTTCCGTGAAGAATATTTCCAGGCAAAGCCTCACGAACGTAATAGCTGGATTTCAATATTACCCTATGGTTGTTATAGAACAATTTTACATCAAAATAATCCCCTACCTTGGAATTGGGGCGAAAGGTGTCCAGATCGCCGAAGACGGCATTTGGCATACCAAACAACATCAAAGCCTGATCTATCAAATGTGAACCCAAGTCATATATACTTCCAACGGCGGCCGTGGGTATTTCCTTATGAACCTTGTAACTCAGCCCTGGGTCATAACGATCATAATGGATTTCCGCCTCTACAATATTTCCTAGCCAGCCCTCATCCATTACTTTTTTTACCGTCTTAAAATCACTGTCATATCTTCTATTGTGAAACACAGAAAGTGTTACCTTTTTCTCCTTGGCCAATTGGGTCAATTCTTCCGCCTGTGCTACGGTAGCCGTAAAGGGCTTTTCTACAATTACGTTTTTCCCTGAATTTATGGCCTGTTTGGTAAAATCATAATGCGTTACACTTGGTGTATTTACCACTACCAATTCTATATTTTTATCTGCCAACAATTCCTCCAAGGTGCGGAAGGTTTTTATATTTGGATATTTGGCCTGGGCGTTGTTCTTGGTTCTCTCCCAAACTCCGTATAAATTAAATCCGGGATGTACTTCAATGAAGGGGGCGTGAAAAACGAATCCACTCATTCCAAAAGAGCATAAGGCTGTATTTATGGGTTTCATAGGCTTAATTTTAAGTATATTAATTTATAGGTTTTAGATAATAACCGACTAAGAAATTATCCTTTGTAAAAATTTTATGTTTCATTTAGGGGCCTGAAATATCAATTTTCCTTCAATTTTAAAACAAGGTTTGAACCTTATCTGACTGTTTAAAAATCAATCGATAAACAAGTTTGGCAATGCTAAGGAGAACCACGGAAATAACGTAACTAAAATCAGCACCAAAAAGCTTACCAACAAAAATGGTAGACCAGCTTTACTTACTGCACCAATGGAAATTTTTCCAATACTGGAAGCCACAAAAAGGCAAACCCCCACAGGAGGAGTTGTTAATCCTATAATTAAATTGAGAACGGCTATCACGGCAAAGTGGATCGGGTCCACATCCACGGCAACCGCCACTTTTAAAAGGATTGGAAAAAGTATCAATAAGGCGGCAATGGTCTCCATAAAGGTGCCTACCACGATCAATAGCAGATTGATCAGAAGTAAGACTACATATTTATTGTCCGAAAACCCCAAGATTTCCTTGGATATCTCTTGTGGAATTTGCTCTGTAATCAAGATATAGCCAAAAAGGTTGGCAAAACCCACCAAGACCATAAGGGAGGCCGAAGTCTTCATGCTGTCCAGGATAATGACCTGTGTGTTTTTCAAATTCAATTTTTTATACACGAATTTGCCAATAATCATAGCATAGACTACAGCGATAATCGAGGCCTCAGTTGGCGTAAATATTCCGCCCACAATTCCATATAGGATAATAAAGGTCATCAACAACGACCAAAAGGTATCCACAAAACTGCGTGCTACATCCCTTAGGCTACTGCGCTTATGTTTTGGGTATTTTTTTCGCTTGGATATAAAATAGGCGGTAAACATAAGACCAACGCCCAATAACAATCCAGGGAGTGCTCCTGCCAAAAACAATTTCCCTACGGACAGGCCGCTCAAGGTTGCGGCGATGATCATGGGCACGCTGGGGGGAATTATGGGCCCTATGGTGGAGGAAGCTGCTGTAACAGCACATGAAAAGTCCGTATCGTAACCTTGCTTTTTCATAGCAGGGATCATAATGGAGCCCATACTGGCCGTATCCGAAATGGCCGTACCGGAAATTCCTGCAAAAAGCATTGAAGCACCAATATTGACCAGGGAAAGTCCACCGCGAATATGACCTAAAAGATGGTTGCAGAACTTAATTATTTTTTCAGTGAGCCCACCTTGGTTCATCAGATTTCCAGCAAGTATAAATCCAGGAACACTGAGCAGTACAAAGACATCTATGCCCGAGTACATTTTCATGGGTACAATGATCAAAGGAACCCCTTTGATAACCAAATAGCTTAAGCAGGCAAGTCCCAAGGCAAAGGCAATAGGAAAGCGAAGTATCAGACCAAGAATAAAAACGACAACGAGTATCCAAATCATGGTCTAGAATTTTTCATAATTTTCATAATTTTTCTAAGGAGATAATAACTTATTGATATAGACATTATAAAGATGCTAAAGAAGGCTATACCCATATTGAAGCCCATACTAGGGGATTTTTCAGGTATTCCCAAAATCACGAATTTAATGGCGTATATGGCCATAACCACAAAAAGAATTAGGGTAATTGAGGGTACTGCCAGGTTTAATGTTTTTTTGATCCTTTCTGGAAAACGCTCGTAAAACATGTCCAAATGCACGTAAAATTCATTCTTCATGGCCAGACCTGCGGCGAACGACATGGCATAAATAAAGAAAAGACGTGAGGCCTCCTCTGTCCAAGGTGGGGTATTTATGGGTGTAAAACGACAGATTATTTGAAGCAGCACAGTAAACAACAGACCATATGTACTTAATAAGGTCCCCATTTTAAGCAGGCGGCCAATGGTTTTATTTAACATCGTTTTAGTCTTTTTTAAGTTCTCGATATATTTTTTGTATTTCGGGAGAGAGGCTTTCATAAATAGCTTTCTCACTTTTTTTTGCAAAGGCTTCTTTGTCCACTTCTATAAATTGCATGCCCTCAGCCTTTAATTCCTCCTGTACATTCTTTTCGTTTTCAAGATAGAGCTGGTGTTCATAGGCTTGCATTTCTTTCCCTGCCTGTAGAAAAATTTCCTGAAGGTCTGGGGGCAGCTTCTGAAATTGCTTTTCACCCACTACGGGGTACACCCAACTAATAACATGTCCTGTTAGGTTGAGGTATTTCTGTACCTCGGAGAAACCTGCGTTATGGATCATGGCGAAGGGATTTTCCTGGGCTTCGATAGTGCCCTGTTGTAGTGAAGTAAACACTTCGGAAAACGCCATGGGAGTTGGTTTGGCACCGAGAGCGCTCCAAGTGGTTACAAATGCGGGGACATTGGGTACCCTAATGATAAGTCCTTTTAGATCGTCCGGATGGCGTATTGGTCTATTCGAGGTTAAATGCCGTGGCCCACGTTCAAAATGGCCAAGAGCGCGTAAGCCTGCCTTTTTAATCATTTCCTCTTCCATTAATTTCCCGACGGGACCATTAATATAGCGATTCATATCAGTGGAATCCTTCATTAAAAAGGGTAACTCGCAGAATGTAGCCACTTCAAACCAATTGGTCAAGGTAGACCCGGTGGTGGTCATATCGATAACTTCGGCCTGGATTAGT
Organism: Arenibacter sp. S6351L; assembly: GCF_023016025.1. Lineage (NCBI taxonomy): Bacteria > Pseudomonadati > Bacteroidota > Flavobacteriia > Flavobacteriales > Flavobacteriaceae > Arenibacter > Arenibacter sp. S6351L. Next base: position 321,156 of record NZ_JALKBB010000001.1, read on the forward strand.
CGAATGGCCTCGATCTCTTTGGCCAATTGTTCCGAGGGGTACAGCTCCACCTTGATGCGCCCATTGGAACGTTCTTCCACAATTTCTGCAAAATAGGCAAAGGCTTTGAACCAGGCATGGTCTTCATTGACCAATAGAGCGGTCCGCATTAAAAACTCGGGTTCTTTTTTTTGTGTTTCACATTGGGTGAAGAGGAATATGGAGAAAAAAAGGATTATTAATGTAGCAAGGAAACGGGCCATCCGAAATGGATTTATCATGGTATTGGTCCTAAATTGATTATTCCTTATAAATATAACTATTTAGTTTTAACAGCCATAAAAGTTACATGGGGACAAATAGGAAAAATAAAATTTCTTGAATTCAGAGAGAATCTTTTGGCAAGTCAATCAATAATTATGAATTAATACTGTTACTAAGGACTATCTCTTCTTGATGAAGTGCAGGAATAAGTGCTTGGACCAGCGCTTATAACCTTAATTATGCATCAAAATCTTCCAATATTTTAATGGCTTCTTCGTCGGACACCTGATCAAAATCCATATAAAACTGTCCTACGGCCTGAAAATTAAAGGGTGTCTCCAAGCATACTACTTCGCTTATATAGGGAGCGGCATTTAATTTTTGTACTGTTGATTTGGGAGCCACTGGTATGGCAATTATTATTTTTTGCGGCTTTTGGTCATAGACCAGCTGGGCGGTGACCCGTATTGTATTGCCAGTGGCTATTCCGTCGTCGATTATGATTACAATTTTATCCTTTAAGGCTATGGGAGATCTATTTTTAAAATATTGGGCTTGTCTTTTTCTTAGCTTTTCGCGAAGACGTTTCTTTTCTTTCTCTATATAAGCGATAGAAATTTCAATGTTATCGTCTAGGATAATATTGTTGAGGTTAAGAGCCCCGATTGCAAATTCCTTGTTGAAAGGATGACCAATTTTTTTGGAAAGGGCAACATCCAATCTTGCGTTAAGTGATTTGGCCACAATGGCCCCCAAGGGTAATCCGCCCCTAGGGATTGCCAAAACAACAACGTTCTCTCTGTCTTTATATGAAATTAACTTGTTTGCTAACTGCAGCCCGGCATCGATTCTGTCCTTAAACATTTTTTATAGGTTTTTTAGTTATCAGCCATTTCTTAAACCAGGTTGCGGAGAGTTCGGCCACCTTTTCCAGCTTTCCTGGTTCCTCAAAAAGATGGCTTGCCCCTGGTATGGTTTCAAATTTTTTTTCACATTCCACTTTAGCATAGGCCTTGATATTTAATTCCAGGACTGCCGAATCCTTTCCACCAACAATAAATAAGGTTGAAGCTGTAACCTCGGGTATTTCGTCTAAGGCAAGGTCTGGTCTTCCGCCCCTGGAGACAATGGCCTTTATATCATCCTTAAAAAAGGCGGCCGCTCCTATGGCCGATGCCGCCCCGGTACTGGCCCCGAAATAGCCCAAGGAAAGACTCTTTGTTTCTTTTTGTAGTTGTACCCATTTTGTTGCTGCTATTAAGCGTTGGGTCAATAGGTCAATATTGAACCGGGTTTCGTAGTTTTCGTCTTCGCTTTCGGTCAATAAGTCGAGCAATAAGGTAGCCAGTCCCTGTTGATTAAGTATGTTGGCAATGAAATTATTTCTGGGGCTAAGCCTACTGCTACCACTACCGTGGGAGAATATGACCAAACCCTTGGCATTTTCAGGGATGTACAAATTAGCCTTTAATGTTAGTTGATTTAGAGGAATGGCAATGGCGTTATTTTTTTCTTTTTCTAACATTATAATACTATTATGGATTGAGTACTCTTAGGGGATGTTTCAGGAATTATTCCCAAACACACCAACTTTCGTTCACAACAATTTTACGGCCCAGATGGCGGTCTTTTTGGATTGGGAAAAATAGTTGTCGGCTTTACCGACAATTATTAAAGTAGAGTAATTATATAGGTAAAACAATGATATAGGTCATATGCCAATACCGTTGGGGATTAAGGCCTTTAGGTTCCGTAGTGGGACTGTTTGTCCGACACGCTTTAAGTTTAGGAATAAATTTGTTTATGGGAAAGATGTTATAGAATTACCATATATTTTATTCCAAAAAGAAAAAAACCCTTAGGATTAAGGGTTTTTAATTTAAATAAGAATGCTTTTAGCTTTGCCGCACTATTAAGTTTTGGCAACCTAAGTGCTATACTTGCCGACTAAAGTCTGACCAGCTCTTCTGTGTCAATAGCTTCTTTAAGTTTGGCCTTTATATAGCTATGGCTATTAAAAAAGCGCTTTCCGTTTTGTCGCTTTAGGTGCACTACCTTACTGCCATCTGGCATCACTTTCATTTTAGAAACGATCACTTTGCTTTGGAAAAGTGTTTTGTAGTTTGGGATTCCCCCTTTCTTAATGATAAAATTCATCCTTGGCACTTCTATATGTTCATACAGATTTGCTGAGGGACTTCCAATCATTAATACCGAACCAACTTCCAAATCATCAATTTCGTTTGTTGTTGTTGATGCCTGCAGTAACGTCATACCGCAAAAAAAATAAAGTGCTGTTAATACTGTTTTCATAGTTTTACAGGTGTTTTTTAATTGTTTAATCATTTTTACCGTCTAAAAATAATAATTATGGAATATTTATTTTCTTAAGATTTTCATAAATCGGACCTTACAAATGTTTAATTATAGAGCAGGTAATTTTACAAAGGTTGTTTGGTGGAATCCACCGATATCTTTGTAATTGAAGGATGGCGAAATTGTAAATTGTTTGAATCCCATGCTAAAATGCTCTATTCCAATAGTTAGAGTTTATTGGATGATTGGGAATTGGGTAAAAAAAAATCCCTATAGAAAAATTTCTTAAGGGATTTTTATTAATTAAATACTACATTAACGGATTATTGCCCTTTTAGGTCAATAGCTTCCCTATCACTTTGAGAAATAGCTACAAGTGATAGTTTAGGGTACTATCGAGATGATCAATAGGTAATTTTGTATATGGTTCCGTTTAAATCTTCACTTACATACAATTCGCCATCAGGCCCTTGTGCCAATCCACAAGGTCTGTGCTGAATTGGGCCACTGGGATTTGCGAGGTCGATGCCGGAAAAGTTATCCGCAAAAATTTCCCAATTTCCATTTGGCTTGCCATCCTTAAAAGGAACGAAGGCTACGAAATATCCTTTTTTTAGCTCCGGGGACTGTCCGTGGAAAGCAATAAAAGCACCATTCCTATATTTTTCCGGGAACATGGTTCCTGTGTAAAAAAGTAGGTCGTTGGGAGCCAAATGCGCCGGGAATGCCATTATAGGTTCTATAGTGTTTTCACTTCCTGTTTTTTCACCGTCGCCCCCATATTCCGGTGCAAGGATATTCTTCTTCTTAAACTGATCGTAATAGATATATGGCCAACCAGCATCGTCACCATCCTGAAGCTCATATAGAGTTTCTGCAGGAAGTTCCTCACTGTGCTTGGCGGTATAGTATTCAGGATAAAAATCATGGAAAGCTCCCCTGCCATGAACGACCGCGAATAAGGAGTTGGTCTTGTGATTCCAAGCGGTACCCACTGCATTTTTGACTCCGGTAGCATAGCGTTTACCATCAGCGAAGGATTGATTTAATTTATCGGCCTTAAATTGCCATATTCCCCCAGCGGAATCCAGAATAGCACAGGGCATAATACCTTTTCCGGTACCCTCTTCACGACAGGAATCGTTCCAGGAGCCTATAGTGACATAAATGTTGGCATTATCGTCCATTACAAATGATTTTGCATTGTCACGGCCCTTGTCCGCCAATCCGTCCACTATATTTTCTGGATTTTCAATATCGATAATTTCTTCCTTTTCATTTAATTTATAGCGATAGACCCCAGAATTGGAGGAGGTATATAAATAACCATTTTTAATCAAAATGCCTGTTCCAGGGAGATTGCCAAATGGTTGTTCTAGATCAATTTTTCCGTCTTGATCGCTATCCTTTAATAAAACAATAGCCTTTTCGTCTTTTAGTTTGGATCTATTTGCGTAGATATCCCCATTTTTTGAGACGGTCATATGTCTTAGATTCCCCAAATCCTTGGCCACCAGTTCAATGGAAAATCCATCAGGGACCACTATATTGGTTTCATTGATGGGTTCTGCTTTTTTTTCAGATTTCTGCTTGCATTGGGTAGTAAGTGCCCCCAGCAAAACAATCATGGATAATGACTTAAATACAGGGAAGGAAACTGTGTTCTTCATGGATAAATTTTAGTTTGGTTGGATCAAGGGCTAAAGATAGTATATCAATCTTATTTTTTGGTAAAAAACCCAAATTTGGCCTTAGATATACAAGTGTTTTAATTCTTTGTCCTAATGGTCTGGTGAAAATAATATGCTTATTTTGGTTGTTGGATAATTTGTTCATAGGAGCGTATAGGAAAAAGGAACCAAGCTAATGGAGTACAATAAAATTCGAATTACTGCGGATCAAGCTATCAATATTGCGATTGAAAATTTTAACATTCAAGGTACGGCCAAACCATTGCCCGGGGAAATCGATTTTAATTTTAAAATTGATGCAACCGATGGGAGGGCCTATATCCTAAAAATATCCCGTCCGGACGAGAACGCGGATTATTTGGATTTTCAGCAGAAACTGTTGCAATATATCGCAAAAAGTGGTTCTGATTTAACTGTTCCCAGCGTAATTCCGGATAAGAATGGGAGCTTGATTTCGGAGACTAAGGACGATTCAGGTCTAATCAGGAAAGTGCGACTGTTGTCTTGGATAGCCGGTAGGGTTTGGAGTGGTGTAAACCCGCAATTGGATGATCTTCGCTACAGCTTGGGAGAGCATTGTGGAAAACTAACATATGCCTTGCAGGGTTTTGATCATCCAGAGGCCCATCGGAAATTTGTTTGGGATATAGCAGAAGGGGATTGGACCACTGAATATCTGGACCTCTTTAGTAATGGGGACAAAGAAGTCATTTCCTGTTTTCAGGACCAATTTCATCTGGCACAACCCGGTTATGACAACCTAAGGCAGGCTGTGGTTCATAACGATGCCAACGACAATAATGTAATTGTTTCCCCAGATCTAATGACTCCCAAGGTAGTTTGTGCCATAGATTTCGGGGATTCTGTTTATACTCAAATAATCAATGATTTGGCCGTAGTCTGTGCCTACGCCATTATGCACCACAATGATCCGCTTCAGGCGGCTTTGCCTATTGTTAGGGGCTACAACAATTCCTTTCCATTGTTAGAAAGCGAACTGGAGCATTTGTATATGGCCATCGCAATGCGTTTGGTGATATCCGTGACCAAATCGGCCATCAATAAAAAGAAGGAACCGGACAATACCTATCTTTTGATCAGTGAAAAACCGGCATGGGAGTTATTGCGAAAATGGAAGGATATAAATGCCGATTTTGCACACTATAGTTTTAGGGAGGCTTGTGGATTTACTGCCCATCCCGGGGAGGAAAAATTCAAGGTTTGGTCCCAAAGGCAAACCTTTTCTTTAGAAAGGCTATTCCCCAATATAGGGTTTAATGAAGTTTATACTCTGGATTTGAGCGTTTCCAGTAATTGGTTAGGGCATGAAAAAGACTTTAATGACCTGGATTATTTTCAATATAAACTCAAAAAGTTGCAAGGGCAATATCCTTCCAAAATATTGGCTGGAGGATATCTGGAGCCGAGGCCCATTTACACTACATCCTCCTATGATAAAATAGGGAACAACGGAAGGGAGAGTAGGAGTATTCATTTGGGAGTGGATTTTTGGTTGCCGGCCAATACTGCCGTGCATGCTCTTTTTGATGGGGAAGTGGTTACTGCTGTTAATGATGAAGGGGATAAGGAATATGGTGGATTGGTCATTTTAAAACATCAAGGGGAAGGTTTTGAGTATTACACACTTTACGGACATTTGTCAGTTGCAAGTGCTACCCGGAATAAGATTGGCACTTACTTAAAGGCAGGCGATGTCATAGGCATTTTGGGGAATTGGCCAGAGAATGGCAATTGGGCCCCACATCTGCATTTTCAGATTATGTTGTCCATGCTGCAATATAAGATTGACTTTCCGGGAGTGGCTTACTATAGCCAGATTGCCGTATGGAAAAGTCTTTGTCCAGATCCCAACCTTTTGTTTAAGACCAAGGGGCTTGTGGGGAGGAAAACTTCCTCCAATTCAGAAATCATAGACTATAGAAAACAACATTTGGGCAAAAGTTTAAGCCTGCAATACAAGGTGCCCATAAAAATGGTACGTGGGGCAGGGCAGTACCTAATGGACCAATATGGTAGAAAGTATTTAGATACCGTAAACAATGTGGCCCATGTGGGACATGAACATCCAGCGGTAGTAAAGGCAGGGCAGGAACAAATGGCCTTGATCAATACCAATAGTCGTTATCTGCATGAAAACATCAATGAGCTGGCCAAAGAGTTGTTGGAGACCTTGCCACCAAAATTAAGTGTGCTCCATTTTGTTAACTCTGGTAGTGAGGCCAATGAGTTGGCTATCCGGATGATAAAGGCCGCTACCGGTCAGCGCGACATCATTGCCTCTGAAGTAGGCTATCACGGAAATACCAATATGTGTATCGATATCAGTTCTTATAAGTTTGATGGCAAAGGAGGCAAGGGCGCTCCGGAACATACCCATATTTTTCCACTTCCCGATGCCTATAGGGGAAAGTACCAAGGGGAAAATACTGGAGAGCATTATGCAGAGGAGGTTAAGGTACAAATAGATAAGATTCATACAAAGGGCAGGGGAGTAGGGGCCTTTATCATCGAGCCCATTATTAGCTGTGGGGGACAGATAGAGTTGCCAGAGGGATTTTTGGCAAAAGCCTATCAATATGTTAGGGAAGCGGGCGGACTCTGTATTTCTGATGAGGTACAAGTGGGTTGTGGCCGTATGGGCAGTACCTTTTGGGGCTTCCAAATGCATGGGGTGGTACCCGATATTGTGACCATGGGGAAACCTTTGGGCAACGGACACCCTTTAGCTGCCGTAGCCTGCACCCGTGATGTGGCCGAAAAATTTGCCAATGGTATGGAATATTTCAACACCTTTGGGGGTAATCCCGTATCCTGTGCCATTGGTGCAGAAGTCTTGAGAGTGGTGAAACGTGAGAAGTTGCAGGCACATGCCTTGGAGGTTGGAACCTATTTAAAAAAGGAACTCATGGCTTTGGCATTAGATTTTCCAATTATTGGGGATGTAAGGGGCCAAGGTCTTTTCTTGGGGATCGAGTTGGTGAACGGTAAAAAGGAACCTTTGGCAAATAAGACCGATTATTTGGCCAACCGTATGAAAGACCATGGTATTCTTATGAGTACTGATGGTCCGGACCACAACGTTCTTAAAATTAAACCCCCAATGGTCTTTTCCCAGGAAAATGCAGAGGAACTTGTTTTTTACCTCGGAAAGATTTTGGCCGAAGATTTTATGACATTGTAAATAAATATTAGGTATTCACAGATCAATCGCTTCGTATAAGTCCCCACCCTAGCCCCGCCTAAAGTCGGGCAGGCTCTCCCCCAAGGGGAGGGAACTCCTGAGGCGTTTTTATGGTAATTATATTATATAAGGAACGTCAGAATATCCTGTGTGGGTTGTCACCAAATCCTAGTCCATAATAAACTTGGCACCCAATTCAAATATGCTGGCACTTAACCCGGTAGTCCTTTCGTATTGGTTAAACCTAAAACTAATGCTCTTTAAACCAAATTTCCACACTTTGCTCTGGGTAAAAATATCCTTATAGGTAACGCCAAAACCGTATTGATTACTATCAAATTCGGACAGGTCATAATCAGAGGTATAGTATTCATAGGTGGATAATGCCGTTTCCTTGGGGTAAAAATAATCGGAGGCTGTTTGGGTATAATAGCGGTACATAGGAAATACCGTAAACTTATCGGATATCTTTATTGGGATTTCCAAACTTCCGGTGTAAGCGGTAACTCCCCAATCGTCATAATAATACCTAAAATAAGCGCGAAGGCTTATAAGTTCGTTTAAATAGTAGGAAATACGGCCTCCAATAGGTACTTTGAATCTATTGAAGGGTAACTTTTCAACATTATCCGCCAACTGAAATTCTTCAATATAGAAGTCGCCCCTGTCCTGTAAATAGACCCTTTGGTGAGGGGTGGACAATAACCCTTCCTGAAAAATCACATCCAAGGAAAGTGAAGCTTGAAAGCGCTTTGTGATGATCTGGGAAAAATTAAGTGATATGGAATAGGAATTTCGATTCAGTTGATTGAATTCGTTGAACAAAGGAGAATAGGTGCCCGTTCCGGTAATTCTATCATCGAAAAAACCTTCTCGAAGTTCAATGGGGTATTGTGGTTTGTAGGTGTCCAAATACACCTGTCCACTAATTCCCAATTCTGTATTTTTTTCGTTCATGAGATGGGTATAGCCACCTCCGAAACCAATTGAAAAATAATCGTATTCCGCAGATACGGCCAAATTACCACTGAGAATAACATTGCGGTCTTTGGAACTATGGTTAAAGGTCGGGTGGAAATAAGTTAGGGCATCACTTCTGGAGGCACCTGAAGATTCAACCCAAGGACTAGCTGTTTTGTTTCCGTCAAAAGGGTTTATATTGCTCGAGGAGGCCGAAGTATAGGCAGATATTCCCGCATCTAAAGTAAGAACATTGTCCTCACCTATTGGGATGCTAACAATAATGGTCGGGGTCATATCGGTTAGTTTTTCTGTTCCCTCCCCTCCGGTGACAGCGGCATTGTCTCCATCCTGGCTATAATAGCTATAAAGAAGCTCCACTTCGGGAGTTTCCAAGACTTTCTTAACGTATTCCTGGTTGTTCCCTTGGGAAAATCCTGCCAATGAAATCAACCCAAAAATTAATATAAATCCTATTCTCATCATTTTTATTTTAATTACATCCACATCCACCACCTGTTTTTCCCCCATTGGCCCCTGCAGCAGCTTCCCGATATACGTGAAAATTGGTTTCGAAACGCTCCAAGCTTTTGGTAGCCAAGTTCATTTCTTCATCGTTGAGGTATACCTTGTCATATTCCCTTACCGCAACGCATGAGGAAAGTGATAAAATGCCCATAATAAGTATAATTAAGTGTCGCATAATGCTATTGGGTTTTGTTGAATTCAATGTTTTCAGAAGTGTGAATCTGATTTTCATCATCTATAATAATACATTCCACTCCTTTAATTTGGTTTATCATGTTAAGGCCCGTTTCCGTTCCGGTAATAAAAACAGAGGTTGCCAACGCATCACACAATTCCGCACTTGGGGCAAAAATGGTAACACTTAGGATGCCCGTGGAGGGATAACCGGTTCGCGGGTCAATAATATGGCTGTATTTTACCCCATCAAAGGTGACGTATTTTTCATAATTGCCAGATGTAGCAACTGCCGCGTTGACTACCGGGAACCAAGAGAATAGGTTGTCTTTGTTAAGGGGGTTGGTGATGCCCACCATCCAATCGGTTCCATCGGGCTGTTTTCCCCAGGTAGTTAGATCCCCTGAAGCATTTATAATTCCGGATTTTACGCCCTCGGCTTTTAACAAGCTCCTCACCTTATCTGCGGCATAGCCTTTGCCAATGGCACCGAAACCTATTTTCATACCTTCCAATTTAAGGAATACAGTTTGTGCTTTCTTATCCAGTACAATGTTTTGATAACCGATCTTGGCAACCGAATTTGTTATTGCTTCCTTAGATGGCATTTCCGTCATGCTGCCATCGTATCTCCAAACCTTATCAATGGAGGCATAGGTGATATCGAAGGCACCGTCCGTAATTTTGGAGACGGTGATGCATCGCCCAATAAGGTCTATTAATTCAAGATCAACCTTTACAGGTTTAATCCCGGCATTCAGATTGATATCTGAGGTTTGTGAGCTAGGAATCCATGAGGAAATCAACTTTTCAATTCTGGTGATTTCTTCTATGGCCATATCTATATAGTGGTCAGCAGTAACTTCATCCTTTGCAACTATAGTAATATCGAACCGGCTCCCCATTAATTTTGTGGTTCGTCTATGTGCTATTTCCTGCGCAAAAACGAAACATGGGATTAAAAATGCAATTGCGATTAAAGTTGGGTTTTTCAACCTTCGAACGAATTTAAAAGTTCAATATATTCTTTGACTGAAATATTTTTGAATCCAGTTTGCCCCAAGATATTTCCATTGGGGTCCAAAACTAGGACCAAGGGGAAGTATCCGTTTTTATTATACTTTTCTGCGAGTTGGGCGTTTTTATTCTTTTGGTCATCCGGGAGTTGATTTGCTTTCTTTCTAGGAAAATCTGCTCTAAGCATGATCCAATGGTCTTTGGCGTAATTCTGAAATTCAGGGGATTGCCAAATGCTCTTATCCAGTTTAATACATGGAGCGCACCAATCCGAACCAGAAAAGACCAATACTACATTTTGATGATTTTGTTTGGCAAGGGCAGCTGCGGTAGACCAATCGTTTTCCCACTTTTGGGCACTTAAAAGACTTGATACAAAAAGAGAAATAATTAAAATCGACTTTTGCATTGGGCGGGGTTTTGAGAACATAAAGGTATCTATTTTTAGGCGGAAACTGTCAAAATACTTCCACTTATACTAGTCGTATAAATCTTTAATCCCTTACTACCTTTGGAATTTAATCCTTTTCCATTTTGGTCGAAACGGGCATCATGTTCCCCACAAAAGAATTCGTTGTTTTTAAAGACCACTTTCTTTTTAAATTCATGACTGCATATAACAGTGGCGGCAACGTACTTGCCTTCCAGATTTTTGGCTATTACTACATTATTTTTAATGATGTAACCCCCATTATTTTGAAGTTTCCCCGCTTCCGAAGCAGATAAGTCAACAGTAAAGGGTACACTACTAGAGGAAGGGCTGTTTGCACCGGAAGATGAGTCTTCGGCCGTAGTAGGGTCCAACTCTTCTCTTAAACAACTTCCGAGGCAACGAAAGGTAACTGCCATAGCAGCTCCGGCGCCAATAGATTTGAGAAATTCTTTGCGTTCCATAAGTTTAGGGCTATATGTTTTATAGATAACAACTGAAACCTATAAGACCTCACCTAAACAACAAGGTATTTTTATTTATTAAGATTCTTTATTACGAGTATTTAGGCATACTCGTAGTTTGTGGACAACGGTGATATATTAATAACTACAAATTTTTTAACCATCCGATCCATTGATCGGTCCAGGTAGCTAAATGTGATTCTTGCAGTCCCAGGGCAAAACCATGACCCCCAGTTGGATAGATATGCATCTCAGCGGGAACTTGGTTCTTAATCAAGGCAGTATAGAATAAAAGACTGTTTTCTACGGGTACTCCTTTATCATCTGAGGCGTGCAGCAAAAAAGTGGGAGGGGTGTCGGAAGTAACCTGTAATTCGTTGGAGAAATGATCCAACATTTTTTGGGAAGGATTTTCCCCTAGCAAGTTTTTTCTGGAGCCACCGTGGGTATTTGGTTCCCCCATCGTAATTACGGGATAGGCCAAGGTCATAAAATCTGGGCGGGCACTAAGTTGGTCAATAGCATCTTGTTTGGTATACACTTCTTCATTATAGTGGGTGCCCAAAGTAGAAGCTAAATGACCTCCGGCTGAAAAGCCCAAAATGCCAATTTTATCTGGATCAATATTCCATTCTTCTGCGTTAGAACGAACCGTCCTCAAAGCGCGTTGTGCGTCCTGTAACGGAACTTTGTGTTTTTCTGTGACCGACTTGGAATTGGGCAGTCTGTATTTAACTACGATTCCGGCAATGCCCTTTCCGTTAAGGAATTTTGCAAAATCGGTTCCCTCCCAATCATAGGCTAGAATATGGTAACCACCTCCTGGAAAAATTAATACTGCTTGTCCGGTTGCTATTTTTTTAGCCGGAAGATATACTTCTATTTGTGGTATCTGAACTTTGGCGATTCTCACAATATCTGTACTAACAGCTTCTTCCTTTTCGTCGGTTTTTATCGAGTTGGGAATATCGTTGGGCCAGATTGGGAGTACGGTATTTTGGGCGAAAGTGGTCATGGTAAATAAACAGCTAAAAAGGAAAAAAAATAGTTTCATCTTAATTTTTGAATGGTTTGATTCGGCTAAAGATAGAAAATATCGTTGAACAAGAAGGGTTAAAGATTTTCAAGAGCATCCCAGCCCATAAAAAGGGTTTTTAAAAGCGACTTTTGTCGCTATAAGGCCTAAATTTTTGATGCCCTGTAGTTATTACAAGTAACATATTGATAATTATTAGATATTATATATTTTGTAAAATACTGATTAAGAATTGTTTATATATTTGTTAGGCTGCTTAATTTTCTTTTGGAAACATGCTTACAGCATAATGCTCCTTCCCTTGATTAAGGGAAGGTGAATCCTGCGTCCAAGCGCAGGAGACGGAAGGGATTGAAAGTCCAAGACAAGTGAAAAAAGCTTATAGCCTATACAATTCCTTAAGCAAAACCACCGAGTGTTATATTATAAATTAAGTTCCAGCCAAGACTGTGCGACTTCTCGTAGTCCCAAAAAAGGGACTCTGTCGAAGTGACCTCCACAGTCATTTCGTACGACTTGCAGACCAAGGAGCAATTGCGAATATGTATAATACACTTATTTAATATTTCCATTCCAATAGGTTGCACCCCTTCCGTCTCTTTAGCCGATTGCTGAAGATCCACCTTCCCCTCCCGCGGAAAACGCGGGACAGGCTTACCCAAGGGAAGGAGTATTTTCTTAGGTCATTTGTCAAGAATTAAATGGGAGATCCTAGGGAGTATTTCCAATCCCTTTGACCATTTTGAAAGGAATCTTATATCCCACATCAATGGCCATATCATCTGTGTCAACCAATCGCCGATCGTAAACCAGGGCGATGCTATTTTTCATGGTGCACAGGATTAAACCTTCAAGTCCTTGTCTGAATCCAGAACTGTAGGTTTCTCCCTCCATTCCTTAAAGGAGGATAAAAATAATTATATAACTAGGGCGGGGTTAATGTTTGTCCATACTAGTCAAAACTAGGGATATTCATAGATTCACCTCCCTGTAGTGCGGATTTATGCGCAACAATTCCTGGTGCAGTATAGGCTAAGGCTTCATAAATATTGATTTCTGGGTCACGGTTATGTACAATTGCGTCAATAAATTCATGGGTTATAAACGAATGGGAACCATCATGTCCACTCCCATGTCTAAGTGCTGCAGGTAACATATCCGTCTCCCACCATAGGGGCTGATCATATTTTTCTACCCTATTTTTTTTGTTTTTAAAACCGGCATCATCTTTTCCAATTTCGTTGGATGCCCTTACTATTGTGGAATCCCCTCCTCCATGCTCGGACATATAAAAACTCATTTTATCGCCCCGCCATTCTCCCCTTTCAACTTCACGTAGAGCTCCTTTCCAGTTCACTTCTACACGAAAAGGTGTTCCTTTGTTGGTCTTGAAAAAGGCTGTTTCGTTCCAAAAAGGGTTGTTGTACGGATTGTTTTGCAATAATGGACTGTCATCCCCCCAACCCATAGCGGTAACTTGGGTTAGCCGTTCCCCTGTTACGGAAATTAAGAAAGAAGTACAATGTGTAGGATATAACATAGGTGGCACCCCATGTCTCCAAGTGGCCTTGCCATCCTCAAAATATAGTTCCTCCAGTCCTGGATGATTATATTCGGCTGCGGCACTGAACACCTTCCCGAAAGCTCCTTCCTTATAAAACTTTTTAACCGATATGGTAGCCTGTCTATAAACGCTGGTTTCGGCCATCATATAAGTAAGTCCAGTGCGGTTCACCGCCTCTCTTAATTCATAACATTCCTCCAAGGTCCAGGCTGCCGGTACAGCACACAAAACATGCTTTCCTGCGTTTAGGCTTGCCAAAACATGGGCAGCATGGTCTGGAGCTGGAGTGGCAATAAAAACGGCTTCGACTTTGGGATCCTTCAGCAATTTATCCAAGGATTCATAACTTTTTTTACAGGCATATACCTCCATAAGACGGTCACGACGATCGGCACGTAAATCGCTTACTGCTTCTACAATGCAATTGGGGTGTTCATGAAAATAAAAGCTGGCACCAAATCTTCCTCCAACAATACCTATTCTAACCTTTTTATCTACGACCTGTATATTTGCGAAAGCAAAATGAGGGGCTAAGGCCAGGGCGCTGCTTCCCAGTAATGCCGTGCCTAAAAACTTTCTTCTATCGGGATTGGCAGCGATGCCATTTTTTATAGCTTTCATATCTTTTATTATTTCTATTTCGTGTGTAAATCCAAATACCAAGAAATGAATTTGTTTAGGATTTTTCCCTTTTCCAGCTCTTAATTCATCTATTTTGATACCGGATTATAGGGGTTTTCAGATTGTTGGGCGAGGGAGCTAAGTCCGAGGAAAAGCATAAAGGGGTTAAAGAACAGCTGTTTTACTGGAGGCATTATGTGGTACTTAGGAGTTTAGTTTTTTTTTGGCTTGCTATAGGTATATAAATAACGTTAAAAGTTTTGGATAACCCAATAAAAAATTGTCTTTATGCAAGGGTTATGGACCATGTTTTATACGTTATGGACATTGGTTTTGCTATGGTTTGTTAGGGGTTGGGATATGTTTGGATACCGCTTTTTTTAATGCAACTATATAATTGGGGTCATCCGTGCTAATTTCACGGTTTCCTTCCTGATGGATATTTTCCGGTAAGGTATTGTTATAGGCTATGGCCGGAGTTTCTCCATTCGAGAATAAATAGTTGTTTTTTACGAAGTTGGTCGAGGCTTTGTGAAAACGTAAGGGCGATTTTGCAATATTATAGATAAGGTTGTTTTCCACTAGCACGTCTTTGGTTCCTTCATCTAAAAACATCCCGTTGCTTTCCGCTCTCCCCGCATTCACCGAAATATCATGAATATTATTGTCAATCAATTTACTTCCCGGTTGTAGGCCCAACATATAAATTCCCCCACCGTCACTAAGCTTTTGCATTACATGATGAATATGGTTTTCCGCTATGGTATTGTCCCTACAGGGGGTGGGTTCCGGGCTCCACATCCAACCGATGGAAATACCAGTGTAAGGCAGATTATATATTTCATTGTTCTTAAGTATGGTTTCAGCAGTTAAGCCGCACCATATACCCACGGCCCCATAGAATTGCACTCCGCAATCCGAAATATCGCAGTCCTCTACCGTGTTCCCAAGGGCAGCTTGTTGGGGTGCAGCTTTCCACCAGGATTCACCAGAAACGAGTCGGTCTTGTCCCTCGCCTATCATAACTCCATTTCCTGAAATATCCCGGATCCTACAACTTGTGATAGTGCTATTTATCGTTCCAGTTCCTAGCCAAATACCACTTCCTCCCAGGGAATTGAATTCACAATCTTTAAACCGAATATTGTGGGCCCATGTTGTCCGGATAGCGGCTGGCACCACCGCCCATTCTTTATTGCCCTGTTGCGTATCAAAATTACAGGCCTGTATTCCTGCATAGGTCTGGTTAGGGATATTCCATCTGCAGTGTTTGAATCTAATCCCTTCAAAGCTAATATTGGATATGGGGTTCTGTTCACTGCCCTCCACGGCCAATAAGGATTCCGCCAGTGGCACCTCTATGGATAGTTGGGAAGGTTCCAAGTCCATTGGTAATTTTAAGTAAATTTTGGAGGCTGAAGTATCTAAATACCATTCGTATTCCGCATCCAAAAATTCAATATCATTTTCTAAGTAATAACGAGGATTGGGTTCCCAATTATCTAGATTAAAGAAATTCAAACCTTTTGCCCCGATCGAATCCGAAGCTGTAATAGTGTGGGAGTCCAATGATATATCTTTAATCGGAATTCGCGTTATGGACCAATCGTGTAAAACAACCAGTTCTACCTCTCCAGGGATTTTTGGTTGTGGAAAGTCGCCCGTGTGATAAGTAAAGTTGGTTCGTCTATCAGCCCCTACTTCCTTCACCCTAAGATATTCATTGTTGGGATGTCTGGCCCGCATTGCGCGTTTGCCTTTAACGAACAATTCCCGAAAAACCCCAAGATTCTTGGGAACCTCCGAAACCCAGATGCCATCACCTAAATTAGACCAATCCTTGAGTTCCACTGCCCCGGATATTGTAGGACTTGAGCCTTCAACTGCCTTAAATTCGAAGGGAGTACCGCTTTTCTTTATGGTTGAATCTATTACAATGGGATTACTTATGCGGTAGATCCCATCATTAAGCCAAACTACAATTTTCTCAAGTTTACGGGAATCCATGGTTACCAATGCAGCAGTTGCCTTACCAAGAGTTTTAAAAGGCCTTTCATAGGTCCCCGAATTGCTGTCGTATCCAGAAGGCGATACATAGATTTCTTTAATTTCCTGTGCCAAGGAAAGGTTGGCCATCAAAATAAAGACAGCAAAAAAAAGTATTTTAAGATGCGATTCTCTTTTCATATTTCTGGCCGTTTTTAATCTCTCTTTCAGATATAATTTGAAGCATCAAATTATTTTTTATACTTAGGTAGAGGTTATTGTTCACCAAGGTTTAAGCCATATTTCTTGCCCTGGTACGGTTTGTATGATCAGTGTATCGCCATCCCAGGTATGGGTTATTTTATCGTCTATGGAAATTTCTTTTTTCTGAAAGGGGTTCTTAAGCTTAACTTCTCCTCCTTTTTCAGAAACGATCTTTACCCATTTTAATTTTCCGTCTTGTTTTTGGGCGGATATTAAAAAGGCACCTTCTGTCCGTAATTTGCTAAAACCAACGTTCTTCCAATCTGGAGGAATAGCGGGAAAAATGCGTACGGTTCCGGTGTGACTTTGTATTAGCATTTCCTGTAGGCCTGCGGCAAAGGCAAAGTTGCCCTCCAAGGTAAACGGCCTATAGGTGAAATTTGATTTTCCGGTACCCGATTGGTCACCGTTAACATGAAAACTATTGGGCAGTACAAAGGAGGTGGCAAAATCCTTCAATGCTTTTACCGCTCCTTCCCCATCATGGGCTCTTGCCTTTAAGTTAGCCAGCCAGCTAAAGGAATATCCTACCCATTGGCTAGAGCCAGTGGAATCCAAGTTGGCAATGGTCTTTTCAATGACCTCCATATCCTTTGATCCATTTGATGGGTCTATCAATCCAAGTGGGTGTATGGCCATTAAATGGGAGAAGTGCCGGTGTGATTCGTTGAATGATAGGCTAGGGGAAAACATAAGTCCCTGTTCATTTACAGCATAATCTGGCCATTCTTTTAGTATAGCTCTCCATTGGTCTGCCTCTTCCTTTAGTCCTAGCTCCATGGCCAGTTCTGCCGCATGGGAATAGGTCCATTTAATCAGGGCAAGGTCAAAATTGGTTATATCGCCAAACCAGGCCTCACGGGAATTATTATGTATTTCAGGGCTGGAACTCAATGGCAGTTTTCTTTTTCCATCCTCACCCAAAACCGATAATTCGTTAAAATGAATGGCCACCTCCTTGATCCACGGATAGGCCTCGTTTGTAAGAAAATCCTTGTCCATGGAATACCGCCAGTGCAGATAAAAATGTTGCCCCAACCAAGCCCCGACCGTTGGGCCGAAGGAATATTGTATCCAACCCCCCATTGGTTCTCCGGTCAAGGTAGTAACCCCGGGTACGTTAAGTCCGTTAGTGCCGTAGAAATCTTTTGTATATTTTTTAAAAGTAGGTTTGTATTGGGTAAGCCAGTCTATAAATCCTTGTTCCAAATCCAAGTGATTTCCGGAATAGGTAGGCCAATAACTTAATTGTGTATTTAGGTCATGGTGGAAATCGCCTTTCCAAGGCGGTAATTTTCCATTATCAGCGGTCCATACACTTTGCAGGGATATGGGTGGCGCCCCTTGTCTGGCTGCTGAGCCTAATTTGAACATTTCCATATACCATTGGTTTTGCAGAACAGGATCGGGAACCTTGATGGTAGACTTGTTCCAGAAGGTATTCCACCAAGCTATATGACTTTCCATGGAGGATTCAATTCCCTGTTGAAGCGATTTTGTTACCACCTGTTCAGCCGTTTCTTCAGGATCTTTCCCCGAGGTTTGGGAGCTTATGCTCCAACTCCCTTGTAATCCTTTTGGTGTAGGTTTCCACTGGGTGTGCACTTGAAATTTAAAGTCGGACCAACCCTTTTGGTCATAGGTAATAATATGGTCTTTTTGGGTAACCCTACCCCCATCATAATTTAGTCTTCTAAGGTCTTGCCCTGTTACCGGATTATCTGCGCCGGCCTGCTTTACTGAGACATAGGCAGGTGGAATTATGGTGGGGTTCAGATCTCCGCTAATGTTTTCAAAGGTATACCAGCCCAAAGGTTCAGTGGCATGGACAAAGGTTTTAAGTATGGCACCATTCTTCCATTTTACTTCACATATTGCTGAATCCAAATTCAGCTTTACCGATTCTACCTCTCCCAATTCCTTAACGTCGAATTCCAAGGCTCCCCCGGGAATTTTTGAGGGTGCCGGTAATTGGTCATAGGGCACATCATAACGATCCTGTACATTTTTATAGGTATCTTTTTCCCATTGCTCCTTTACCCAATTAAAACCGTAGTTCAAGAAATCTAGATTTTCCATGGGTCGTAAGTCCCAAAGATCAGCTCTGTCCAATGACAATCGGAGTTTCCCGTCATTTTCCCAAACCAAGGCTCCCACAGTTCCGTTTCCCAAGGGAATGGCTTCATCCCAAGTCGTGGCCAATTGATTGAACTTAAGTTTGTATTTGGGAATTCGGTCTAGCTCCACTTTTTTAGGCGTGGAATCGCAACTTGCCATGGAGAGAATTATGGCCAAGATGTACATTGTTTTAGTCGTCATATGTTTTGTTTTATGGCTCAATAAATTACAAACCAAGTACTGCCGTTGGCGGGAATTTCCACTTTTAATTCTACCGAATAATCCCTTGCCAATTCATAGCTTATTCTTTTTCCTTCCTGCTCCTTTATGCTGACTTCATTGGAGTGCCCTGTGTAATAAAGGGGGAGTTTTATAGTTTGGGACAAGGTCTCGTTAGTTGGGTTAAAGAACATTGCAAGTCCCTTTTCATTTAGGTTGGGGTCAACGTGCATAACACCGTCAATTTCCCTTCCATTGGCTCTTTTTAAGTGCACAATGGGAGCGTTGAGAATATGGCGGTACCTTTTGTACCAATCAACCACTTCAATAACGGTCGACTTTGTTTTCTCGGTATCGTACAAGCGGGGGCCCCTATAACAGGCCTGAACTCCCATACCATAGTTTTGCACCATATGGGCCTTATAGGCCTCTAAATGGGTGTCCAATGGCTCTATAGTGGCTTCTGCTCCACCACCGTGGTATTCTGTTAGTGGAACAAAGGTCCAACTCATGCTTGGAAGCCTGTCGTAGGTTCCGTCATACATATTTTGTCTCCCTAGCACCAATTGACGTTCTCGGGGTAGGGACCAATTAACTTCCCTATAACCAATTCCATTTTTAGTACTGCCACTAAGATAGTACCAATCCGGGATATTTAGGGAAATCCCTTTTTCGTTGCACCATTTGTAGAAATTGGTAATTCGTTTCCAGGATTTCCATTGGGAATCCTCCAGGCCCTTATGACCTACATGGGTTGTGGAGGCACATAATTGACCGGGGTAAGAACCGTCGTGCTCCAAGAGATCAAAACCGGTTTTTTCAAAGAAGGTCGTTAATTTTTCAAAATAGTCAATTCCCCACTGGCTGTTCAGGCAGGGCGAACTGCCATGAATTACGCCACCTCTTTTCCCCGTTTCCGGATTAATAACATCTACCTCCTCACTGATCCATCTGCTGGACAACAAGGAATATCCACCCAATTCTATACCCTTGGAATGGGCATAATCTGCCAAGGCTTTAAATTTATTTAAATTATTATCGGACAGGTCTTCCATGTTCAGGCCACTGCCAAAACTTAAAATGACCATTTCGTAACCTGTTTCCGCGCATTGATCAATAGCTGCCCTTACTTTATCATCATCGGTGGTGGTCAAATGTAAAAATAAGGGATTTTCTGTAGTCCAAGGGGCTATTAATTTGTACATAGCATTGGTAGAAAGGCCTTTACGCTGCCTATCGTGACTGTCAAAGGGCATTTCCCAGATTCTGAAGGATTCAAAATTGGTACCTGGGGATATGGTTTCATTGGGTCCGATGGGCAATTTACATTCCAATAAACAAGGAGTGGATAATAGATAACTGGCTTGTGAGGTATAACGTGGATCTTTTTCCCAATGCACAACTTTGTTGGCATTTTTCATGGACATGGAATGAAATTCAAAATCGCTTTCCACATGAATGTTGGGGGTCTCCCAACCGTTTTGTTTTTCTACCGCACTTTCGGCCTCCACCATGGCCAGGATTTCACTTTTAAAATTGTTTAAAACAATGGATTTTGACCCGCTGTTATCAATGGTGAACCATTTACTGATCAAAGGAATGCCATCATGGATTTCATAATGTACCTTCACTATGAGGTTTTGAAATTCTGGATGGGTATAGGAAAAGCTTATTTGTTTACCTTGGGTCGTACTTTTTGGTTTGGAAGACCATCTTTTGTTTGGCCAGTTTATACGCTCTTGAATTTCATCAATCTTAAAATCGGTAAGTTGAAACGATCCAGCCGGACTCCACATTTGTTCTAGCCACTCCTCTTTTAAATAGCCGTATTCAATCTGTCCGTCCAGACCACCAACCGTATATTCCTGCCCATCTATGGTAAGCATGGCCTCTGGACTAACACCACGGAGCAGTGATTCTCCTGATACAAGATTGGTAAAACCAACCGTAGCACAGTTAGGGGTAAGTCGGAAAGTTCTACTGATCAATCCATTGGAAATTACAATTTCCTTTCCATTGGCCTGTTGATAGACTTGAGATGGAACATTTATTTTTTCAACCAACCAATCCGATTTTACTCCTTCTTTATAAATGTTTTGGCCCAGGGGTAATTTTTGTATTAAAGGTTTAATAGTGTTGTTAAAATTGGAATCAACAGTTTTTAATTTATTAATATAGTTGGCATCTACCAATTGTGGTTTAAAATTGGAAAAGTTGATGGTTGCATTCGCCCAAACGGCATGGTCACCAGAGACACCATCACCGCTATCCTCTACGCTGAGTTCCATGACCTGAATACCACTTAAATCTAAATTTACTTGAATGGCCTTGCTTCCACCCGTAATTTTTTTGCTTTTCCACAACAATTTTCCATCTCCTTTTATTACGAATCTAACACTGCCATTGCCCAAGTTGTCTTCCGAGTTGGCAATACCTACAAATGTTTTATCCGCTTCGTGTTGGGTGTAGAATAATTTATTGCCATCGCTCAGCGTATTAAATTTCACATTCTGTGGAAAGTTCTGCTTATCCTGAATCCCAACCTGGGCCTTCAATTTTTCACCCTTACCATCCAGAAAAAAGAAGAGCTTGCTTCCGGATAAGGTTCCAATGCCATTTTTAAATGATACTCCCCCAATTTGAATCGGGACTCCGGTGATTGCCTTGTTTTTTTGGGCAGACCACCAAGGTTGTTCAGGTTTTTCAATATCCAATTCGGAAAGGCTTATAGTCCCTTTTCCGGCATGTTGCGAATGGGTGGATATGGAGAAAAAGAGGAATAGGGGTAAGTAGATTTTTAGGAATTGCATTGTGATTTATATCTAAATTATGGTGTTCTTTAGGTTCTTTGGTTTCAAGAAAAAGTATATCTCGGTAATAGTGGTCTTGTAGTAGCTGGTTGGCTGTAGCTGACTAATGGTTCTTCTCATTGGCGTCTGTTTGTTCAAGGTGAAAAATCCACACTTTACATTATTAAAAATATTAACTATTTGTTAAGACTTTGTAAATATATCGACCAATGGCGATTTCGAAAGGCTTAGTAACGGAATAAAGGGAATAGCCTATTGCTTAATTGATATGTGGTTGACTTTGGAGTCAAGAAAATTGAAATGACCAAGGAATGTTTGGAAAAGCTATGGACAAATAATAGAGGGAATATGTTTTATGGATTCGGCAAGATGATTCTTAATGAACCCGTTAATGTCCCATTGGTCTCCTAATGGTATTTTAGTATTGGTCTTGTATATTGAATAGGGGTGTGGGCCATATTCAGGGGTAATGGTGATAAAGGGACGTTTTTTTTCCAGGGCAGTTTTGATCATTAAACCCCACCATTCGGTAAACAGATTCAACTCAGTTTTATAATTACTGTCCCTAGGGTCAATGACTTGTGGACTCTGGGCCGAACCTACCCTAGCATGGATATGGTGGGTATGTTCAATGGCTTTTTTTACTGCTTTGGGTTGATTTTCCAATAGAGATTCGGCAACGCAACACCAATGGGAAAGGTCGGAGGTTAATTTAAGAAAGGGATGTTCCTCAAGGTAGGGTAAACAGGCATGGGCGGCATAGGAAAAGCGCGAGCGATGGGTTTCATGGGTAATGATTACCCCTGTTTCCAATTCTATTTCATGGGCCGTTTCAATTAGGGCAGAGTTTTGGTGGCGTGTAAAAAAGTCCATACCAGTATGCGAATTTACGAATAGGGGATTGGTTTCCACTAGATTGTACAAATGCCTTTTGTACTGTTCTTGATGCTTGGTAAAATCTACCTCCTTGGTTTCCCAATGCTGTGCCACAAAATCGAGTTCCAAATCCTTCAGCATGGAACAAATTTCGTTCTTTTTAATACTTTCTAAGGGAAGGTCTATTTCTACGCCCTGATAACCGGCGTTTTTTATCTTGTTTAAAAAAACGGACCACGTTAAATCCGAACTTCCCCAACGGGGATATATAAATTTAATTTGCATGCATTGTATTGTTTTAATTTCTCTGCTTTCTTTCCCCAGTATGGTCTACCCCTTGTTCCCTTTCAAATTCGATCATTTTTTTGGGTCTAAAGTTTAAAATTAATGCTCTTCTTTGAGTTTCGGTAGTGTTGCCCTGGCTAAAGTGAAGCGTAAAACCATCATGAAAAGTACATCCGCCCGGATTTAAAGGAATACTTAAGGCTTTTGAGCTGTCGGTTTCGCAATATAGGGCGCCCCCATTGGGTAGGTTTTTGTGGGGGAGAATGGGTTTGCCCTCTGTTTTGGGGATAAACCACATACATCCATTTTCTTCAAACACCTTGTCCAACGCAATCCAACAACTAGCCGATCTTTTATCGGGCATAGCAATCCAATAGGCAGCGTCTTGGTGCCAAGGAGTTGGGGTGTTGGTGTTTGGAGCCTTATTGATCATCATATCAAAATCCAGTTCCATATCCTCTCCTAGTAGATCCTTGGCCCATTGTTCCG
Source organism: Arenibacter sp. S6351L (assembly GCF_023016025.1). Classification (NCBI taxonomy): domain Bacteria; kingdom Pseudomonadati; phylum Bacteroidota; class Flavobacteriia; order Flavobacteriales; family Flavobacteriaceae; genus Arenibacter; species Arenibacter sp. S6351L. Next base: position 344,449 of record NZ_JALKBB010000001.1, read on the forward strand.
CTTTTTTATATGCACTATTATTAATCAGTTCCTGAGCTATGATGCTGGGTCTCATAATTTGGGTTATGCGCTCCACCTTCCTGTCGGCATTATTATCCGCGCCGGCAAGATCACTTCTGAGGTGGGCCGTTTTAGCTTTGTCCTGTAAAAGTGTATCGTATATGGTCCTGAGGGTGTCCACTTCCTCTGGTGTGATTAATTGGTCTATTTTAATAAATCCATCTTTAATGAATTTTAATCTTTTTGTTTCCATGTTGCCGATTTGTGTGGATCAAAGATGTAGTTAAAATACATAAATATCTATCAATTTTGTACTATATTACTTTTTTATACATTTTATGGATAAACCGACTCAAGATAGAAAAGTGTTTAATCTTCAGGATTTTGGAATAAAAAGGGGCTTGGCTTTTGGTCATTACCGATACAAAGAGGTAAAGCCGGGTCTTGAGAGCCATCAGCATGTAGGAGCCTTGGAAATTTGTTATTGTATGAAGGGCCAACAGCACTATAAGATCGGAAACCAATTATTTGAACTTAACGGAAATGATATTTTTGTGGTGCCACCAAACACCATGCACAGTACCGGAGAGTTTCCGGAAGATAAGGGAGAATTATTTTGGATTCAATTTCTTGTAGAAAGCTCAAAAGGTAAATTATGCAATATGCCCAAAAAGCATTCAGATTTCTTGCTCGGTTCACTTTTGGATAAATCACAACATGTTTTCAAGGGCTCGTTTCAACTAAAATTTGTTCTGGAGAAATTGTTCGGTCAGCTGGAGAATTCCGATTCCGTGTTATCGAGAATAATGGTCCATCAGTTGATAACCCAATTATTGTTGGAAACGGTTATACTTTCCAATAAACCCCTGCAAAGTCCGCCGTCCGTAAAGCTGAATCTGCTGGACAGCTTTATTCATAAAAATCTACATAGGATGATTTACGTGGATGAAATGGCGAGTTTGGTGGAAATGTCGACGGGGTACTTTAAGGCTTGGTTTAAGAAGGAAACTGGGATGCCCCCAAAGGAATATGCGAACCGACTAAAGATTGAACAGGCCAAAATGGAATTACTGACCACTAAATCGGTTACTGAAGTGGCATTTGGTCTGGGTTTTGGTTCCTCCCAGTATTTTGCTACCACTTTTAAGAAGTTTACTGGCGCTACACCTAAATCCTATAGAAGGTTGCAAAGGGAATAATGAAACATTAAATTAACTTTGAGGTTACTTCAAAAAAAAAAATCCGGAACCTTGGCGGTATCCGGATTTTTCAAAACTAACTCAACTCAATTTTATCAGGTTTATTTAGAGGAACTTGAAGTAAACCTGAATATTTTAACAATTAACTTCTTATTAAATGAAATCTTATGCAAGATAATTGGTTAGTCCCTTCTAAGCTACCAATTTCCTAACAAACACCGATACTTTTTTTGCACGTTTATCTTTATTGGCTGTTTTGGGGTATATATTTTGAATATTATTTTGGAGAAAGTAGGATTAATATTTTTGAGGCAGCAACCTGCTATTGGAAAGTTTAACGCTTATAAAGTTGGGTTTGGTTAAAACATTCCAAGGGTTCGGGCAGAATTTAAATTACTTATCTGAGGGCCGTATAAAAGACGGTGGTATAAAGCATAATAAACAAAGACACGGGTAGAAATTTCCTGCCCGTGTCTTGTTTAGTTACCTTTTTTATTGAACCTTTTGGGGTTTCAAAAAAAAGCGAATTAAATACTAAAATGCTTTTTCGCCTTTTTGGAATACCTGTTTTAGGTATTCCAAGAGGCGGTATTATTTAGTAACCTGTATTTTGTACTAGGTTAGGATTGTTCTGCATTTCAGATGTTGGTATTGGAAACAAAAGTTCCCTTGCGGTAAGTGCCTTATTTGGCAGGTACGAGAAATTATGCCCCACAAAATCTTCCAAAGCATTGGTTTCCGTGTTATATGCCTTTCTCCATCTAACCATGTCGAACCATGTCTTGTTTTCGAAACTAAGCTCATGGATTCGCTCTATTCGTACCGCTTCCCTAAAGGCATCCTGTGAAAGACCGGTGAGATCGGCAAGCTCGGCACGATCCCGAACTAGATTGACTGCATCATATGCCTCTGTTGTAGGCCCGCTTTGGGCTTCGTTCGATGCTTCCGCATACATCAACAATACGTCGGCATATCTATAAATGCACCAGTTCAAGTCCGATTGGGCACTTCCTTCATTGGCGGTAATATCAAAAAGTTTATAGATATATGGTGCTCCTAGATTGATACTGCTGTTGCGATCGGCCTCCAAGGAATAGCTTGTAAAATAGAATTGCTTTTCTTCTGCCCTCTTGTCGCCCGTCTCATAGGAATCCACAAAGGCATTTGTTGAAAAGATACCTCCGGTTTGGTCGGAATAGGCCGAAATTCCCAAGTTATATGGTAAAATCGCTGCTTGCCAGTTACCAGATTGGATACCCGCCGCGAACTGGGTCATAAAGATATATTCCCCTGTATTTTTGGTCGCAGGGTCGTGCAGCTCGTCATAGGTTTCAAAAAGACCAAACTCTTCCGAATCGATCACCTCTTTGGCCTTGGCGGCGGCAAGTGCGTAATTCTCGGTTTTTTGGAGGGGGTAGCCCGCCATGGTCAGATATACATCTGCCAACAGTGTTTTAATGGCTCCCATAGATACCCTTCCCGATGCATCCCTCCAAGGTAAGTTGGCATTTTCCGCATCTGTAAGATCGCTGACAATTAAATCATATACCGCTTCGGGCGACGATTGTTCAGGGTATAACTGCTCCGAGCCCAAATCTACCGAATTGGTGATAATGGGAATATTCCCGAACATTCTTACCAAACCAAAATAATAGTAGGCCCTAAAGAATTTTGCTGTGGCCAAATAATTTTCCTTATCGGTCTCATCCATATTTATTTCAGGGATTTTCTCTATGGCCAGATTGGCCCTGGAGATGCCGGAATAATATCCGGTCCAGAAACTATTGCCATATCCATTGTCGGAATTGTTAATTAGATCCTTTACCAGGTATATATTGGTAGCCTGTCCCAAAGAGGTATTGGCCAGACCAGTGGCAAACTCGAGCATTAACCAGGTACCTCCGCCAAATCCACTGCTGGTAATCGGAATCAGGGGTTGGTACAATCCATTAACCGCACTTTCGGCATGTGCGGCCGTGGTAAAGTAAGTGTCGGTGGTGAAGTTAGACTCATCTTCTTCATCCAAAAAATTACTACAGGCCGTTATACTTGATATTGTGGTTACGACGGCTATAGCTCTTATAAAGTTTTTATAGAATTTCATTTTTTTTATCTTTTATATGGTTATAGTCCAATATTTAGTCCTAGCATAAAGGTTCGGGGCCTAGGATAATCGTACAGTGAGAATCCTTGATCAAAAGCGCCACCGCCATTCGAACTTTCAGGGTCATACCCCGGATATTTGGTCGATACAAAAAAGTTCTGCACCGAGGCGTATACCCTGAAACGATTCAGGTGCAAGCGCTCCACCAATTCAGGTTTGAAGACATAGGAAAGCATTAAATTTCTTCCTCTTAAAAAGGAACCATCCTTTAATTTCCCTGAATCGTTGTTGGTGTCATATCCGGCCGCAATTGGTCTTATTTGGGCAATATCGGTATCTTGATTGTCCGGAGTCCATGCATTCAATACGGTCGCGAAGCTATTGGCAATGGTCTGACGGTCTTCAGCAGAGTGTTCGTCACGGTACATTACACTATTACCATATTGAAATTGCAGGTCTACCAGTAGCTCAAGATTGCCATATCTGAAGGTGTTTGAAAAAGTTCCAAAACCGTCGGCAATACCTTTCCCAATGATGGCACGGTCATCACTATTGATGGCCCCATCATTGTTAAGATCACGGTATTTGATATCGCCTGGCAATCTATCATAGATAGCTGCCTGAGCGGCTTCATCGGTGTTCCATGTACCCTCATCAATATATCCGAAGAAAGTACCCACGGGTTCGCCAACACGGATCAATGTGGACCCCAAGAAAATATCGGCACCTCCTGAAAGCGCTTTTACTTCATTTTTATTAATTGAAATATTGAAGTTACTGCTCCATCCAAAAAGGTCATTATCAAAATTGACAGTATTCAAATTAATTTCGATACCCTTGTTTTCCAAACTCCCAACGTTTCTAAATACATTGGTAAAACCACTTGAAGAGGGAACCGGAGCATTGAGGAGCATATCGGAAGTCAACTTTCGGTAAACATCAAGCTCCAACCCTATACGATTATTAAAGAGACCCAATTCAACACCGGCATCTACCTGTTCCGTTTTTTCCCATTTCAAATCAGGATTGGCCATACGACCTGGGACAGTATAGGCGGAGCGGGCGCCATTAAAAATTACCGAACCATTGGACAAGCCGGCTAATCCTTGGTAAGCTGGTAATTCAGAGTTACCTGTTGCACCATAACTAGCTCTAATTTTTAGATTGGAAATGGTTTGGTTATCCGAAAGAAAATCCTCTTCGGAAGCTCTCCAGGCCAATGCAGCTGATGGGAAAAAGGCAAACTGGTTTTCCGGTCCAAATTTAGAAGATCCGTCGGCCCTACCTGTAAGTGTCAACAAATATTTGTTCATGTAGTTATAGTTGACACGCCCAAAATATGAGTTTAGCCCGTAAGCAATTTTGCTCGAACTTGGCGTCTGTGGGTTAGACCCTACACCAAGGTTGTTAAAGCCATAAAAGTCATCGGCAAATCCTCGGGTCGATGCTGTTGCACTAAACTGATCAACATGTTGCCAAGAAAGTCCTGCCATGGCCGTTAAGGAATTATTGCTGTCAAAATCCTTGTTATAGGTCAAATAGTTTTCAAATTGCCAAGAATTATAACGTGAGTTTGAGACACTTGCGGCACCATCGGGCAAGGCTATATATCTTAGGTCCTTACCGCCGTAATAATCGTTTCTTTGGTTAATGATATTGGTTCCTACGGTAGTACGCAATATCAGGTTTTTATTGAATTCAATATTTCCGTAGAAGCTACCCAAAACGGTCTGGGTCTTGAGGTAATATCTACGATCGTTCGCAACCGCCACTGGGCTGCCACCACCTTCCATTCCAGGATAATGTATGTTGGAACCCCAAGTGCCATCCTCATAACGTACGGGTATAATAGGTAGGGCTTCATATACTTGACGCATTGTGGTGATACCACCACCTCCAAGTTGATCTACTTGCTTTTCGTCTTGGTCGTTGTAGCTTAGGCTACCTCCAACTTTTAACCAGTCGGTAACCTCCGTATCCAGAGTAAATCTACCTGAATAGCGCTTCAGCCATGATTCTACAATAAGTCCTTCTTCATCCCTGAAGCCCATAAACAGTCCAAAATTGGATTTTTGGTTACCACCTGTAAATGAAAGTTGGTGATTTTGGGTAATAGCGTCCCTAATAGCTTCATCTTGCCAATCGGTATCATAAAGTGGGTTGCCACTGGCATCAAAGAGTCTAGGGTCGGTTCTCTTCAATCTAGGGTCGGTATATCTTCCACCAGCCCATCCTTCCGGGTCAAATTTTTCAGCATTGGCATATGCGATTTCCTCAACACGAAGAAACTCTTCAGAATTTAAAAGATCAAGTTTTTTAGGTAAGGTTCCTATGCTGAAATCCACATCATAATTAAGTCGGGTTTCACCAGAAGTGGTTCCTTTTTTGGTAGATACTAAAATTACACCATTGGCACCTCTGGCACCGTATATAGCAGTCGCGGAAGCATCTTTTAAAACTTCAATGGATGCTATATCATTAGGGTTCAGATAATCTATTGGGGTACTACCGTTAGATAATCCGGTCGCATTAAGGATTACACCGTCTATTACATAGAGTGGTGTATTGGCGATACTAACTGAGGTATTACCACGGATTCTTACTACGGTTCTACCCCCTGGTCGTCCAGAGCCGGAAGTTATGTTTACACCTGCTACCTTACCGGCCATGGCCTGGTTCAAGGAAGCCGCCGGTCTTTCCGCCAATTCTTCGGACTTAATGGAGCCCACAGCACCTGTAAGGTCACTTTTCTTCTGTGTACCATATCCGATCAATACTACCTCATCCAATCCTGCAGCACTCTCTTCCAAACTAACGGAAATAGAGGATTGTCCATTAAGAGGCACTTCTTTTGATGCAAATCCAATATAGCTTACCACCAAGGTTGCATTTTCATTGGCTACATCAAGTGTAAAGTTACCGTCAAAATCTGCAGTAACCCCATTGGTAGTTCCTTTTTCCACTATGTTTGCCCCAGGTAAGGGGTTGCCATCCGCATCGGAAATAGTTCCGCTTACGGTATTTTGGTCAACAGTATTCTTAATTGGAACAACGGATTTATCCAATTTTCCAGTATTTAAGATAATCTGCTTGTTCTTAACGGTGAAATAAACATCCGTTGCTTCAAATATTCTGTCCAGAATATTTGAAATAGGTTCTTTCTTCACATTTACGGAAACAGTTCTCTTTAAATTCACCTTTTCGTGGTTGTACAAAAACCTAAAATCCGAAAGGGATTCTATTTCCTCAAAAACCTGTTGAACGCTTACGTTGTTTAGGTTTAATGAGATTTTTGTATTCTGACCATAGGTATTGGCCTGAATTTTAAATAGAGAAACTATTAATAATAAGGTCGTTAGTTTCATCTTTAAATGATGTTTGCTTAGCCAATCCGAATGGAAAGGCCCTACTAAATTTAATTTTTTCATACTTTTGTAAAGGTTTGGTGATTAAACATTTCGTTTGTTTATATCACTTTCTTATGCCGGGGAATGCGCCAACATTTTCCGGTTTTTTTGTAAAAGTGATACGTCTAGTGCTCATGTTCTCAGTTAGTTTTCATTGGCATCTTCTTTTGGGTTAATATTAGTATCGAGTATTATAATTTTGGAACCTTCATGTAGATACTCAAAGGGAGTGTCTTCTTTAAAGGCTTCCAAGATCTCTTCTATAGTCTCATTTCTAAATGTTGCTGTGTATATCTGATTTTCCAGTTTCCCGCTTCTATCTTCTATGGTAATGTTGAAATGACGTTCCAATTTTGATCTAATGCTATGAAAAGGGGAGGCCTTGAATAAAAGATAGCCATCTTTCCATGCCGTATAAATGTTTGTATCCACTTCTTTAATGGTCATAGTATTGTTGACCTTGTTCCATGCCGCCCTTTGACCTGGTACCAGTTGGGATGAAGTATTTGTATTTGTGTCGGCCCCTTCTTTGTATAGGACTACGGCCCCTTCTACCAACACGGTGCTGATGTCCTCATCTTCCGGATAGAACGATAGGTTAAATTGGGTGCCCAATACCCTTATGTTCATTTCGTCCGCATTTACTATAAAGGGGTGTGCCTTATCTGTGGTAACGTCAAAGAATGCTTCACCTTTTAAATAGACTTTTCGGTCTTGTCCCTTAAGGAAACGCACCGGATATTTAATGGAGCTTCCGGAATTTAACTTTACTTTGGTGCCATCGGACAGAACCAGGTCGAATTGTCGCCCAAGGGGTATATTTAGAGTGTTGTAAACCAATTGGTCTGGAGCTTCATCGGCGGTATATTGCAAAGTATTTCCCTGCTGTGAAGCAACTAAATTTCCGTTTGTAGTGGTAATTTTCCGCTCGCCGTTCTCGGAAATGGTTTCAATCGTGCCATTGGCCAATTGCAAAGTAATTTCGCCAGAATTCGGGTTGCTTTCAAGAGTAATTGGTGCGGTGGATGTCCCTACTGTATTTTGGTTATAAAGGTAAACGCCCACGAGCAATAAGAAGGTTGCTGCAATACCGGACCAAAATCCAATATTTGCGCTTTGAAAAAATGGTCTAGCTTTTTTTTTATTTTCAATGTCCTCTATTTTAAAGAGTATTTTCTGTAATAAAACTTCGGAATCACCTTTTATTCTTTTTTTAATGGGCAGGTTTCCTGTCTTTACATTTTCCCAATGTCTGGCCAATATGCCATTCTTAACGTTATCCAGATCGGAACTATTAATAAGCTCCATTAAACAATCCAATTCCTTTTCGGAAATGGTATTGTCCACCAATTTCTGGAAGAGCTTATCCAATTTGTTCTCGTTGTGCATCTATAGTATTTTGATAACCGTATTACGGGCTGTATAAGTAATACACCTCAAAAATGCAAAAGTCCCAAATTAGGAGTGTTTTTTTTACGAAATAGATAAATTATCCCGTAATCAGGAGGATTGTTAGAAAAAAATATACGGTGTCCACCATGTGTGGCTTTAATTCTGTCCTGATAATTTGAAGGGTTTTCCAGAGATGGTTTTTCACTGTTTTCTGTGTTATTCCCAAAAGATCTGCTATTTCCTCATTGCTTTTTCCCTGTTGTTTGGACAAAATGAAAATGCTGCGTTTTTGAGTGGGAATATTTTCTAGGATATCGTTGACCAAATCCTCATATTCGGCAAGTAGTATACTATTTTCCGTTTCTTCGTTTAATGAAGTAATGTTTTTATAGTATTCCTTTTTTAAGGATTCTTGGCAGGCAATACTCCTTAAATAGTTGTATGCTGCATTTCTTGCAATAGTAAAGATAAAGGCATCAAAAGAATGACTTGCATCAATGGTTTCTTTTTTTGTCCAAATCTTTATAAATACTTCTTGTAGTATTTCCTCGGAGGCATAATCCGACTTCGTAATGGAATGTATGAAATAATACAACCTTTTTTCATACAGTTCAAATATGGTCTTGAATGCCGCTCTGTTTCCTTTTATCAAGGAAGCAATCAATTGGTCTAAGGTTTTTCCTGACATTTCGCAAGCATTTAAATGATTTGAGTTTTGTTTAGAATAATGTAAGGTAGGTTATTTCCTAGAAAAAAATAACCTCTAAAGGTAACATTCGAAAATAAGAGGTATTTTCTTTCATTACAACTAAAAATTACACATTTAGCAATACTTTTTTTGCCAATTCTTTATTCATATAAAAAAAGATGTATATTTAAAATCTCAAATACGCCTTTTGTTATTTATTTTTTATGAAATTACACCTTCTTAATAGGGCTAGTTTACAGAACAGTTCCTTTACAGTTACGCATAACAAATATTCCCATTTTTTAAAAATTTGGCATTATCACCCGGAATTGGAATTGGTTTACATTGCAAAAAGTACAGGAACCCGTTTTATTGGAGACGGAATTGAAAAATTTTCCGAAGGAGATCTCGTTTTGATCGGTAAAAACCTACCACATATGTGGCTTAATGATGAGGTTTATTTTGAGGCTGATTCGGGCTTGGTTTCGGAGGCAATCGCCATACATTTTAAGGAAGATTTTTTAGGGCTGGAATTTCTAAATGCCATAGAAATGAAACCAATACTGCAATTGATCAAAAGGGCTGCCCAAGGAATTAAATTTTCCAATATTGATTCTAAGCTTATTGAAAAAATTAAAAAACTCCATAACCACGAACCTTTTGATAAAACAATAAAGCTTATTCAGATTTTGTACAAATTGGCAAATCATGAGGAGTATCAGCTATTGTCAAGTCCAGGGTTTTTAAATTCCTTTAATAAGACGGACAATAAAGGTTTGGATGAAATTTATGAGTTTGTCTTTAAAAATTTCAATCAACCTATCGGCTCCAAAGATGTGGCGGAGATAGCCAAAATGAATCCTTCTGCCTTTAGCAGGTTTTTTAAACGTATCCACAGAAAGACATTTACCCGTTATTTAAACGAAATACGAATTGGGTATGCCTGTAAATTGTTGATAGAGAATAAGAATAACATTACACCCGTGTGCTATGAATCCGGGTTTAACAACATTTCAAATTTTAACCGACATTTTAAGTCCATAACTGGGATGTCGCCCTCCGATTATATTAAACTTCATACTCAAAATTGACAAATATCTTAATATTGGCAAAAAAAGTATCGAAAATGGTGTTTCTTGTGGTTGTTATAGACAAGGTTTGGGGTTAGTTTTGTTTTGATTAATATTATAAATAATGAACAGCAAAATTATAATTACGGATGTTCTGGTTAAAGACGTCCGATTTCCTACCAGCAAGTCACTGGATGGATCAGATGCAATGAATCCGGATCCGGACTATTCCGCGGCCTATGTAATACTGAAGACCAACCATCCAGATGGACTGGAGGGGCACGGATTGACCTTTACAATTGGTAGGGGAAATGAATTATGTGCAGCGGCCATTCATTCATTGGCGCCCTTGGTAAAAGGAAAATCTTTGGAGAGTTTTACTGCAAATATGGGGGCATTTTGGAAGATGATCACAGGGGACAGTCAATTGCGTTGGTTGGGTCCTGAAAAAGGAGTGATTCATTTGGCTACAGGTGCTGTGGTCAACGCCGTTTGGGATCTTTATGCCAAAGTTGAAAAGAAACCTTTGTGGAAACTATTGGCGGACATGACACCTGAAGAATTGGTTTCTTGTATAGATTTTACTTACATTACAGATGCAATTACCCCTGCGGAGGCTTTGGAACTTCTTAAGGGTAAAGCTGCCTCCAAACAGGAGCGCATAGACCATCTTTTAAAGGAAGGATATCCTGCATATACTACTTCTGCCGGCTGGCTTGGTTATTCTGATGAAAAAATGAGGAGACTATGCAAAGAAGCCAAGGCCTCTGGTTTTAAGCATATGAAAATAAAAGTAGGGTCGGATTTAAAGGATGATATGCGGCGTGCGGCAATAATCCGTGAAGAGATCGGTAACGACTTGAAACTGATGATGGATGCCAACCAGAAATGGGATGTGGATGAGGCTATTGCCAATATGGCCGAGCTTAAGAAGTTTGATCCATGGTGGATCGAGGAGCCGACCAGTCCGGACGATATTTTGGGCCATGCAAAAATTGCAAAGGCCGTTCATCCTATTAAAGTGGCCACAGGAGAACACTGTCAGAACAGGGTTGTATTTAAACAATTAATGCAGGCCGACGCCATTGGTATCTGTCAGATAGATAGCTGCAGGGTAGGAGGGGTAAATGAAATATTGGCCATTCTTTTAATGGCCGCAAAGTTCAATATTCCTGTTTGTCCACATGCAGGGGGAGTTGGTCTCTGTGAATATGTGCAACACCTGTCTATGATAGATTATATTGCCATAAGCGGTTCTTTGGAGAATAGAATAATAGAATATGTGGATCATTTGCACGAACATTTTTATGACCCTGTGGTAATAAGAAATGGGGCCTATATGCCGCCGTCCATGTCCGGTTATAGCATCACTATGAAAGAGCAATCTTTGGAGGACTATAGTTTTCCGGATGGTGTAATTTGGAAGGATGAAGTAATGGCCAAATAGTAGGGAAAAAAGTATAATAGTAAATAAGATAAATAATCTAAAGAATAATATGTCACTTTTTAGTCTAGAAAATAAAACAGCGGTTGTTACCGGTGGTGCCAGTGGTATTGGTGAAGCTATTTCCAAAGCGTTTGCCCGCCAAGGTGCCCATGTGCATATCTTGGAATTTAATGTGGAAAATGGAGAACGTGTTGTTGGGGAAATAGAAGCTAAAGGCGGAAAGGCCAATTTTCACGCTTGCGATGTTTCCAATAATGCACAGGTAGCCAAAATAATTTCCACTATTGGTGCCCAGAGTTATATCAATATTTTGGTAAACAATGCAGGGATAGCCCATGTGGGGAACTTGGAAGGAACCGCCGTAGATGATATGGATCGCATTTATAATGTAAATATCAAAGGGGTTTATAATTGTATGCATTCCGTGATCACCAAGATGAAGGAGAAAGGAGGGGTCATTTTAAATATGGCTTCCATTGCCTCCTCTGTTGGTATTTCGGACAGATTTGCCTACTCCATGTCCAAGGGAGCGGTGCTTACTATGACCTATTCTGTGGCCAAGGATTATTTGGATCAAGGTATTCGCTGCAATAGTATTTCCCCGGCACGAATCCATACGCCATTTGTAGACGGATTTATAAAGAAGAACTACCCTGGTAAGGAAGCGGAAATGTTCGAGAAATTATCCAAATCCCAACCTATCGGAAGGATGGGCAAACCTGAGGAAGTGGCAAATTTGGCGGTTTATCTCTGCTCGGACGAGGCCTCTTTTATTACAGGAACCGATTTTCCTATTGATGGAGGGTATATAAAATTAAACGGATAGGTTAACTGAAAACCTGTTTTTGGACCAATTTAAAAATGGAACTAAATGTCAATTTGATGTTTAGTTCCATTTTATGAAACCAGTAACGCCTGCTTTGGGAATATTCGGAATGATTTCAAACAACAATTCTTAATGAATAAAATAGTTCAATTCGTAGCCATAATGTGTCTTTTGGCGGCTTGTTCCCAGAAATCGGAGCCAAATGCCTTGGTGATGCCGGTGTCGAATACCATTGAAGTCCAGGATACGGACAGTAAGGATTCCATTTTGCTTAAGGCGGCCCATGTGGTGCCTACAGCTAATCAGTATGAGGCGCTGCAAAACGAGTTTATAGCGTTCATTCATTTTGGCCCCAATACCTTTACCAGAATGGAGTGGGGAAATGGGATGGAAGATCCCAAAATATTCGACCTCCAGAATTTGGATACGGATCAATGGTGCAAGGCCATGAAGGATGCAGGTATGAAAATGGTGATATTTACCGCCAAGCACCACGATGGTTTTGTGTTATGGCAAAGCCGCTATACGGAACACGGGGTAATGTCCTCGCCATTTAAGGAAGGAAAGGGGGATGTTCTAAAGGAGTTGTCCGAATCCTGTAAAAAATATGGACTAAAATTAGGGGTGTACCTTTCCCCTGCAGATCTGTTCCAAATAGAAAACAAGGAAGGCCTTTATGGAAACTTAAGCGAGTATACGGAAAGAACCATTCCGAGACCGGTGGAAGGCAGACCATTTGAAAATAAGACTACATTCACTTTTAAAGTGGACGATTACAATGAATATTTTTTAAACCAGCTCTTTGAACTGCTTACCGAATACGGACCTATCCATGAAGTTTGGTTCGATGGTGCCCACCCTAAAAGAAAAGGCGGCCAGACCTACAACTATTTGGCATGGAAAGAATTGATAAGGGCTTTGGCGCCAAAGGCGGTAATCTTCGGAAAAGAGGATATTCGTTGGTGCGGTAATGAAGCTGGTAAAACCAGGGATACGGAATGGAATGTAATTCCCTATTTGGAAGACCCCGACCAGATGAACAGCTTTGCAGATTTGACCGAGGAATCCTTAGGAAGTAGGGAAGATCTTTATAAGGGCAAATTTCTTCATTACCAACAGGCGGAAACCAATACTTCTATCCGTGAGGGGTGGTTTTATAGGGATGACATTGATCAGAAAGTCCGAAGTACAGACGATGTATTCGATATTTATGAAAGATCCGTAGGGGGTAATTCTACTTTCCTTCTCAATATTCCACCTAATAGGGATGGTAAATTTTCACCTGCCGATGTCTCCGTATTGGAAGAGGTTGGTGCAAGGATCAACGAAACCTATGGTTCTAATTTGCTGTCCGGAGCTAACGGGCCTAAAGAGGTTTTGGATGATGACCTGTCTACTTTTAAATTGATGGGCCAGGGAGCTCAAGAGATGGTCATTGAAACCAATGTTCCGATTACTATAAACAGATTGGCCATTCAGGAAGCAATTAACACCCACAGTGAGCGTGTGGAAAAGCATGCTTTGGATGCTTGGGTAGACAATGCCTGGAAAGAAATTGCCACGGCCACCAATATAGGTTATAAGCGAATTTTACGTTTCCCGGAAGTTACTACCCAAAAATTGCGCATTAGAATCTTGGAATCCCGGTTTTATCCAGCTATTGCAAGCGTATCCGCCCATTATTATAAGGCAAGGCCACCACGGCTCAGTATTGAAAGATCGGTAGAAGGGGCAGTAACCATATCCCCCAAAAAGGACAGTTTTGGTTGGAAACCGCACGGAGAAGATGTAGCCGGAAACATAAATTCTGGTTACAACATTCGCTTTACTACCGATGGTAGCGAACCTACTGCGGCTTCAGAAATTTATCATCTGCCCTTTAATATTCCTTCGGGTGAGGTGAAGGCGGTATCAGAAGTAAATGGAAAATTGGGGAGTGTTGCCTCGCAGCTTTTCGGAATCGTAAAAAAGGATTGGAAGCCCCTAGGGGAAAATAGTATTAAGGGGGAACATTCTGCTTTAAACGCCTTCGATGGTGATCCCGAAACCTACTGGAGCTCCGTTGAAAAATCTGGGCCGCACTTCATCAATATAGATCTCGGGAAGGAATATACCGTGAGTGGATTCACATACACCCCCCAAACTTCTTCGTCCGAAGGGATGATAGAAAAGGGTGTTGTTAGGATAAGTGCAGATGGAAAAACCTGGAAAAATGTTGAAGATTTCCAGTTTGGAAACTTAATAAACGATCCAACCACTAGGACCCATATGTTCAAGTCCAAGATCAATGCCCGATATATTGGGATTGAATCTAAAGTGATTGCCGGAAACGGTAAAACCGCGGCCATTGCGGAATTGGATTTTTTATTGGATTAATAATTTGAATACGATTTCTTTTTAAATTTTTTTAATGAAACAAAAGGCCCTGTATTATTTTGTATTTGCCCTATCCTTGATCGGTTGCTCACCAACTGTATCCGATATTTATATTACTGCCAACAAGGAGGCTTATAAAAATGGGGAGCTGGTTTTTAGTACTATCAACGAAGGTTTAAACGCTGTAACCCAACTTAGAAAAGAGGGTAATAAAAATACCCTGGCCCTTCATATTATGGAAGGGGAACATAGAATAAACGCTCCTATAAGGATATCACCGGAACTTGGTCCTTTGAATTTGATAGGGGAAGGTGCAGGGAAGTCTGTTATTAAGGGATCCAAATTGCTCAACCCTAAATGGGAAAAGTACAATGACCATATTTGGATGGCACAATTGCAGAAGGAGGACAGTTTTGATCAGCTCTTCGTTAATGGAAATAAACAAATATTGGCACGTTACCCCAATTACGATGAGAATGGTGGACACTGGCAGGGTCATGCCGAAGATGCCATTTCCCCGGAGAGGATAAAGACTTGGGGCAATCCTGCAGGAGTCATAGTGCATGCTATGCATAGGGGAGAGTGGGGCGGATTTCATTATGTTTCCACAGGGGTAGATGAAAATGGCGAGCTTATATTGTCAGGGGGGTATCAGAATAATCGTCCCTCACAAATGCATGCCAAGTACCGTATGGTAGAAAATGTATTCGAAGAATTGGATGCTCCTGGGGAGTGGTTCTTGGATGGGGACCATAAATTATATTATTGGCCTATAGAGGGGACGGACATTGGTAATGTTTTGGTAGAAGGGGTCCAACAAAAACATTTGGTAGAAATAGTGGGCTCTGAGGAGAATCCAGTTAGGGATATAGAAATAAGCGGAATTAGATTTGAACATGCCCAGCGTACTTTTATGGAAGAATATGAGCCATTGCTAAGAAGCGATTGGACCATTTACAGAGGGGCTGCCCTTTTTCTTGAAGGGACACAAAACGTGAAAATTAGAAATTGCGAACTGACCAATTTGGGAGGTAATGCTCTTTTGGCAAGTAACTACAATAGGGAGCTGCGCATTGCGGAAAATCATATACATGATGTAGGGGCGTCAGGTATCAGTTTTGTGGGTAGTCCAGAAGCTGTGAGGTCGCCTTCGTTTCAATATGAAGAATTTGTTCCTTTGGCGGAAATGGATACCGTTTCCGGACCAAAATCAAACAAATATCCAAGCAATTCCATAGCAGAGAACAATCTAATTTATCGCATAGGAAGGGTAGAAAAGCAAACGGCTGGGGTACAGATTGCCATGGCCATGGATATTACAGTAAGTCACAACAGTATATACGACGTTCCAAGGGCCGGGATTAATATTGGAGATGGCACTTGGGGCGGACATATAATTGAATACAATGATGTTTTTAATACCGTCTTGGAATCTGGAGATCATGGGGCTTTTAATTCTTGGGGAAGGGACCGATTTTGGCACCCCAAACGTGAAACTTTGAATGAAATAGTGGCCGCCAACCCGGAAATGCCCAAGTGGGATGCCATTCATACTACGGTAATCAGAAATAATAGGTTTCGTTGTGATCATGGCTGGGATATAGATCTGGACGACGGATCTTCCAATTACCACATTTACAACAATGTATGTTTAAATGGTGGTATTAAATTGCGCGAAGGATTTTATCGCACCGTGGAAAACAACATTATGATAAATAACGGCTTCCATCCACATGTATGGTTCAAGAACAGTGGAGATGTTTTTAAGCACAATATTGTTTTCACTGAGCACAAGGATATACGATTACAGGCTTGGGGCAAGGAAGTGGATTATAACCTCTTTCCAGATGAGGCAACCTTGAAGCAAACCCAAAAAAAAGGGGTGGATAATAACAGCATTTTCGGCGATGCATTATTTGTTGATGCAAAATTGGGGAACTATAAGGTTAAAGAGGAATCGCCTGCATTTAAAATAGGATTTAAAAACATAGATATGGATAGCTTTGGGGTTACCAATATTGAGCTTAAGTCCTTGGCCAAAACCCCTACGATTCCTACTATGTTTTTTGGCGATAGCGGTGAAAAGGATGCAGTGGTCCAATGGTTGGGGTCACAGATCAAAAGTATTACTACAATGGCCGAGAGGTCGGCTTCAGGCCTAAACAAGACAGCAGGGGTCCTTGTGTTGGCCATAGAACCGCAGACTGTTATTGGTGAATCCCCACTAGAGATAGGAGATGTTATTATATCCGCCGAAGGCGATGAAATAAATACGGTGGCAGATTTAATGAAAACTTACCAAAATAATAATTGGAAAGGGAAATTGAATCTAACTATATTTAGGAATCAAAAAGAAAAGCAGCTATCATTGACCACTAAAAAGTAAGGAAAAAGAATTATGAAGGGTTGGTATAAGTATTTTATTGTAGCAGTATTGATCGGTGGAACTATCTATGGTCTTAATGTTAAAACAACCAGTATAGAGGAAAAGCGGCCTAATATTATTTATGTTTTGGCCGATGATCTGGGATATGGTGATATTGCCATCTATAATCCAGAAGGTAAAATAAAAACGCCCAATCTGGATGCTATGGGATCCGCAGGAATGATTTTTACGGATGCACATACCTCCTCTGCTGTCTGTACCCCTACGCGATATGGAATTATTACCGGAAGGTATAATTGGAGAAGTCCCTTAAAAAGTTCAGTGCTTACAGGGAATTCCAAGGCATTGATTCCTAGAAACAGAACTACCGTAGCCTCCTTGCTCAAAAAAGAGGGCTACGAAACCGCATTTATTGGCAAATGGCATTTAGGGTGGGACTGGGCCCTTAAGAATCCCGGTTTGGAATCTGGTGAAGGTTGGAATCCAGAGGATTTTGATAATATAGATTTTTCCAAGGAGGTTAAGAATTCGCCAAAAACCCTTGGTTTTAAATACTCTTATGGGCATTGTGGCTCATTGGATATGGCGCCATATGTGTACGTGGAAAACGGTATGCCCACCATGGTCCCGGATAGCGTTACCGAAAGTAAGACTAAATATGGTTGGTGGCGCAAGGGGCCTACCGCCCGGGATTTTGATTTTGATGATGTTACGCCGAACTTTTTTAGAAAATCCTTCGGTTATATCAAAGAAAAAGCAAAAGGAAAGTCACCATTCTTTTTGTATTTGGCATTGCCTTCACCCCATACGCCCATTTTGCCAACAGAGGAATGGAAGGGAAAAAGTGATCTAAACCCTTACGGGGATTTTATGATGATGATAGATGCCTATATGGGACAGTTGACCGAGGTGATAAGACAAGCAGGAATTGAAGACAATACCATGGTGATCTTTACAAGCGACAATGGCTGTTCCCCTGCTGCCAAGATCGATGAAATGTTGGCCAAAGGGCATAGTCCCAACGGCATTTTAAGAGGCCATAAGGCAGATATTTTTGAAGGGGGACATCGAGTGCCTTTTATGGTGAAATGGCCCGCCAAAATTAAGCCGGATTCCAAATCGGACAAGACCATATGTACCACAGATTTGTTGGCTACCTGTGCAGATATAGTGGATGTTGAATTGGAAGATGACGAAGGGGAGGATAGTTTTTCGTTTTTACCGCTGTTGACCAATCCCGCGTCCAAAGATTATCTTAGGGAGGCTACCGTGCATCATTCCATTAACGGGAGTTTTGCTATAAGAAAGGATAATTGGAAAATGATTTTTTGCCCAGGGTCGGGTGGGTGGAGTGATCCCAAACCTAATTCGGAAGGGATAGGGGAGCTCCCAAAATTTCAGCTGTACGACCTAAGTAAGGATCCGCGGGAAGAGAATAATGTTTACGGTCAGTTTCATGAAGTGGAAAGTGCCCTGACCAGACTAATGGTCACCTATATTGAAAATGGAAGAAGTAGGGTCGGGGAAAAGCAAAAGAACGACGCTGAAGGATACGGTACTAAGGATTGGAAACAATTGGAGGTATTTTATAATTGATTTTAAAATTTGAAAATTCCTCAATTTGAATGTTTATTTTCAGAAATGAGTAAGGAGAAACAAAAATTATATTAATAGTAATTCAATAAATAGAAACAAATGAAACTAATAAGATTTGGAGAAGTAGGAAAGGAAAAACCGGGAGTGCAATTGGAAAATGGTACCCGATTGGACGTATCGGCCTTTGGAAGGGATTACAACGAGGATTTCTTTGGGACGGATGGCTTGGCCCAGCTAAAAGATTGGTTGGCAAAAAATGAAAGCAGTTGTCCTAAAGTGGACAATGGTGTACGTTTGGGCGCACCGTTGGTGAGACCATCAAAAATTGTTTGTGTAGGTCTTAATTATGCCAAGCATGCTGCAGAAAGTGGCATGGCTGTGCCTAAGGAGCCAGTATTGTTCTTTAAGGCTACCTCTGCAATCGTTGGTCCTAACGATGACGTGATTATTCCAAAAGGAAGCGAAAAAACAGATTGGGAAGTGGAGCTTGCCGTAGTTATTGGCAAAAAGGCATCTTATGTGTCGGAAGCTAACGCTTTGGATCATGTTGCCGGATATGTGTTGCACAACGACTACAGTGAGAGAGCCTTTCAAATAGAACGTGAAGGACAATGGGTTAAAGGAAAAAGTTGTGACACTTTTGCTCCTGTAGGACCTTTTATTGCCACCAAAGACGAAATTAAAGACCCTAATAATTTACACTTGTGGTTAAAATTAAATGGGGTAACGGTTCAGGATAGTTCAACTTCCGATTTTATTTTTAATGTGCAAGAGGTGGTGAGCTATATCAGTCAGTTTATGACTCTATTGCCAGGGGATATTATTTCTACTGGGACACCTTTTGGAGTGGGACTAGGTTTCAACCCCCCTAAATATTTAAAGGCTGGGGATGTAGTAGAATTGGGAATTGAGGGACTTGGAAGTTCCAAGCAAACGGCTAAGACCTATAGCGGGAAATAAGAACCACTTAAACCAACCAATCCAACCGGCATGATTTCCAAATTCCATTTCATCGTTTTATGCGCGCTGCTTTCCGTGTGCCCTCAGGTTAATGGGCAAGAATTGAAGTGGACCGAGATTGAAAATGGAATTTGGAAAGCCAGTGTTGGGGAGCCAGAGGATATAAGCTTGCTTAAGGCTGCGGATATACGGCCCAAGGTTAAGGCACTTGACAAACTGCCCGCCGCCGATTTTCCTTTTCCGGAATATAGGATCAAAACAAAAATAGTTGATGGAAAGACTTATTTGCAATTTCCTTTGAGCAGGGAGGAGCAGATTTATGGCTTGGGACTCAATTTTAAAACAGTACACCAGAGAGGCCGCATCATGCAATTGCATGTGGACCACTATGGAGGAAGGGACGATGGGCGTACACATGCCCCAGTTCCTTTTTATGTGTCTTCCAAAGGGTATGGCGTGTTGATAGACGCGGCCAGATATATTACCGTGTATGCCGGGACTGGTATTAGGGTAGATGCCGACGACAAACCGGTTTTGAGGGACAGGAACACTGATCCCCAATGGCAGGCGCAACCTTATTCCGATGCCGTGGAAATTTTGGTACCGGCAAAGGGAACCGATGTTTATGTATATGGAGGTTCTACCCCCATGGAGGCTGTACAACGCTATAATTTATATAACGGAGGTGGTTATATACCCCCAAAATGGGGCCTTGGATTTACCCAAAGGGTACCTACGCTTTACAGTCAGTATGATATTGCCCAAGAAGCCCAAGAGTTTGAAGATCACGATTTTCCTTTAGATTTTATTGGAGTGGAGCCAGGCTGGCACAGTATGGCCTATCCCTGTACTTTTGAATGGGACAGGACAAGATTCCCAGATCCAAAAAAGTTCAATAATGAATTATTGGCAGATGGGATTAGAACAAATTTATGGTTGAATCCCTATGTGTCCCCGGTAAGTTCCTTATATCCGAAATTAAAAAATCTTTCCGCTTCACATACGGTGTGGAATGGAATTGTTCCGGATTTGATGCTTCCCGAAACCCGGGATATTTTTAAGGAACACTTTGTTCAAAATCATTTGGATCTTGGGGTCAGCGGTTATAAAATAGATGAGGTGGATGGTTTTGATTTTTGGATTTGGCCAGATGTAGCTACATTTCCCTCAGGGTATAGTGGGGAGCAAATGCGACAGGTCTATGGTCTACTAATCCAGGACATGACCGCCAAATGGTTCAAGGAAAGGAATCAGAGAACTTATGGTTTGGTAAGGGCTTCCAATGCTGGAGCCAGTGCTATGCCCTATGTAATATATAACGATTATTACAGTCATAAAGATTTTATAACGGCCCTGGTCAATAGCAGTTTTATTGGGGTGCTATGGACGCCGGAGGTAAGGGCCTCCAAGACGGCCGAGGAGTGGTTAAGGAGAATGCAATCTGTTTGCTTTTCACCAATGGCCATGCTCAATGCCTGGGCGGACGGTACCAAGCCTTGGTCATTCCCTGAAGTGGAAGAGGCGGTAAGGGATGTGGCCAATTTAAGGATGCAACTATTGCCTTATATTTATTCTACTTTTTCCCAATATTATTTTGAAGGTTTACCACCCTTTAGGGCCATGAATTTGGTGGAGGGCTTTTCCTATGACCAGAAGGTAGCCGAAGGGGAATTGGATTCTACGGAAAATCCCTATAAAGTAGCCATTAAAAGTGAGATAAAGGATCAATACATGATGGGCGATAATATTTTGGTGGCCCCCATGTTTGAAGGGGAAAAGGAGAGAAAGGTAATCCTGCCAAAAGGAAAATGGTTCGATTTCTACGATGGCAATTTCGTAGGTGAAAATGAAGTGATTACAGTTGCTCCCGGTTTGGAAAAAATTCCATTGTTTGTAAGGGATGGTGGAATAATTCCTATGCGACCGGTTCAAAGACAGGCTCCAAAATTGGGCGAGAAAGTAGATTTGATTATCCGTCACTATGGGACCAAGGAAGGGGAGTATACCCTCTACGATGACGACGGACTAAGTTTCGATTTTGAAAAGGGACAATTTACCAATGTAGAAATACAAGTCAAAAAGGACCGGAAAGGAAAACTTGTAGGCACAATAGGTAGCCCTGAAAAAGGGAAACCATATAGCTATAACAAAAAGGTGACCTGGGAATTTAAAACCAAATAATATCTACCTAAGAACTGAAATATGAAAAAACTATTAGGATTATTGCTCTTGCTTTTTGTCTCCAATACCTATGGGGAAATTTGGCTTCCTTCCATTCTTTCGGATAATATGGTACTCCAACAAGAGTCGAACGTTACTATATGGGGATGGACAACGGCTACCAGCGAAGAGATAACGGTTTATGGCACTTGGAATAATGAAAAAGTGACCACCAAGGCTTTTCAAGGGGTTTGGTCCTTACAATTGCCTACCCCGAAAGCAGGGGGCATCTATAGCGTTATGGTGGAAGGCCACGAGAAATTGGAGTTGAAGAATGTGCTAATAGGAGAAGTTTGGTTGGGTTCTGGACAAAGCAATATGCAATGGACTCCAAAACATGGTTTGGACAATGCGGAAGAAGAAATAAAAAACGCCAATTACCCTGAAATACGCTTTTTTCAGGTAGCACAGCAAATATCGGACAATCCCCAGGACCAACTAAAGGGTAAATGGGAGGTTTGCACCCCTGAAACTATGGAGAAGTTTAGTTCTGTAGCTTATTTTTTTGGTAGGGAATTGCATCAAAAATTGGGTGTTCCTGTTGGTGTTATCAACTCCAGCTGGGGAGGCACGCCAGTGGAAGTTTGGTTGAAAAAAGAATTGATTACGGAGGATACTGAATTGAAAAAAGCCGCAGAAAAACTGAACGAGGTTGCCTGGTGGCCAAGTAATCCGGGCTTGGCCTACAATGCCATGATACACCCCATTACTAAATTCAATATAGCAGGTTGTATTTGGTACCAAGGGGAATCCAATAGGGTAAATCCTGTTTCCTATTACAAATCCTTTCCCTTGATGATAAAGTCCTGGAGGGAGGAATGGGACAAGGACCTACCCTTTTATTTCGTACAGTTAGCCCCTTATAAATATGACGACCCTATGGATACGGATGCGGCACATGTAAGGGATGCGCAATTGTATACAATGCAAAATTTGGATAATACGGGTATGGTGGTTACCAATGATATTGGAAATTTAGAAAACATACACCCCACAAACAAGCAGGACGTAGGACACCGTTTGGCGCTTTGGGCCTTGGGTAAAACCTATGGGAAGGATGGCCTGGAATATTCGGGTCCTGTTTACAGGTCCATGGAAATTAAGGGAAAAAAAATAGTCCTTCATTTTGATCATGCCGATAAGGGATTAATGAAAAAAGGAAAGGACCTACGGGAATTTATTATTGCCGGGGAAGACGGGGTGTTTTATGCCGCTAAGGCCAAAATTAGAGAGAATACGGTAGAAGTATCCTCTTCAAAAGTAAAAAAACCAGCGGCGGTCCGATTTGCTTTTACCAATGGGGCATTGCCCAATCTTTTTAATTCAGAGGGTTTACCTGCCTCCGCTTTTAGAACGGATAATTGGGAGTTGAAATAAATTATATTAGTTACTGATAAGATTACATGAAAAAACTATTTACCTCTATTTTACTTTTGGCCATCACGGTGAATTTTGCCCAAGAACAGGTCATGGATACCGTTTTGCAGAACGAGCAAAAGATGCAATGGTTCAAGGACGCCAAACTAGGAATTTTTATCCACTGGGGCTTGTATTCCGTAAATGGGATCGATGAATCCTGGTCGTTCTATAATGGCTATATTTCCCATGAAAATTATATAAAGCAAACCAAGGGGTTCACCGCTAAAAAATACGACCCAAAAGCTTGGGCTGATTTAATAAAGCGCAGTGGCGCCAAGTATTCGGTAATCACTTCCAAACATCACGAAGGTTTTGCCCTTTGGGACACTAAGTTTGGAGATTTTAACGTCATTAAGAGCTCGGCTGCAAAAAAAGATGTGTTAACGCCCTTTGTTTCCGAACTCCGAAATAATAATTTAAAAGTGGGCATTTATTATTCCTTGCCAGATTGGTCATACCATGATTACACCCACTTTACAAGAGATTCCATTAGATATAAAATCTCCGAAGAACCCAAACGATGGAACAAGTTCCTAAAATATTATCAAGGGCAATTGAAGGAGCTCTCCGATAATTATAATCCCGACCTATATTGGTTTGATGGGGATTGGGAACACAACTCCGAGGAATGGGAAGTGCCCAAGGTACGGCAAATGCTTTTTGATAGGAATCCCAATACCATTTTAAATTCCAGACTGCGGGAGCAAGGCGACTACGCCACTCCAGAACAAGGTATGCCCATTACAAGGCCAAAGAACAAATTTTGGGAACTATGCCTTACCATGAACGACTCCTGGGGTTTTCAAAAAAACGATCACAACTATAAAACTACGGACCAGATTATTGGAATTTTTGCTGATGTAATCGGTAATGGAGGAAATATGCTATTGGACATAGGTCCCAAAGGCGATGGAAGTATTCCTGAGGAACAGGTCGCCATATTGGAAGGTTTGGGGCGATGGACCAACAAGCATAAAGAGGCTATCTACGGCACACGTTCCGGGATTCCCAAAGAACATTTTTATGGTCCTACTACCTTATCCAAAGACGGGAACATTCTTTATTTGTTCGTTAAAGGCAATTCGAATGGTGAGGTAGTTATACGTGGACTTAAAAATAGGATCAACCGTATTTATGTAGTGGGCGAGGGGACCAAGTTGTCTCATCAGGTTATTGGTAAGGTCTATTGGAGCCATTACCCAGGGATAAATTATATAAAGTTGCCAGAACATGTTCTGGATGAAAATATGACCGTTATTGCCGTTTTGCTGGATGGTAAGGTAGATCTATATCGCGAAGATGGTGCTGTGATAGAAAGTAATTAAGCCATTGTTAGAAAAAGTATACAGATGAAAGGATATGTATTGTGGTGTTTAAGTGTTGGTATTCTAGCATTGGGCTGTAAGGAGAAAGCGATTCCTAAAAGCGTTGATGTACCCGCCACCCCCAATATTGTACTTTTTTTCGTGGATGATATGGGCTGGCAGGACACTTCAGTTCCATTTTGGAGTGAAAGAACGCAGTATAATGATCTTTACCAAACCCCAAATATGGAGCGCTTGGCAAAAGAGGGTATGAAATTTACACAGGCTTACGCCACCGCAGTATGTTCACCGACCAGGGTAAGTCTTATGACAGGGATGAATGCCGCCAGACATAGGGTAACCAACTGGACCCTTTACAAGGATAAGTTGCAACCGATGGAAACCAACCACAAAACCCTTCAATTTCCCGAATGGAACGTAAATGGGTTAAGCCCGGTTGCAGGGGTAGAAAAGGCGGTACATGCTACTCCCTTGCCGCAGGTATTGAAGGAAGCGGGGTACTATACCATACATTCCGGAAAAGCACATTTGGGTGCCATCGGAACCCCAGGCGAAGATCCTTTGAAATTAGGTTTTGAAATAAATATAGCAGGCCATGCTGCCGGAGCTCCTGGAAGTTATTTGGGTACCGAAAATTTTGGGAATGGTCAGGAAGGAAGGAAAGTATGGGCTGTTCCTGGACTGGAAAAGTATCATGGCAAGGACATATTTTTGACCGAGGCCATAACCCAAGAGGCAAAATTGGCCATGGATTCCGCTTTGGAAAAAAACAGACCCTTCTTTCTGTACATGGCACATTATGCGGTACATACACCCATTATGCCCGATAGCAGATTTGTACAGAAATATTATGACAAAGGGCTGGATTCCACAGAGGCCAAATACGCTGCTTTGGTAGAAGGAATGGACAAGAGTTTGGGCGACATTATGGATTATCTGGATGATAAAAAGATTTCGGACAATACTATTATCCTTTTCATGTCGGACAATGGTGGACTAAGTGCTGTGGCCAGGGGCGGGGAAAAACACACCCATAACAAACCCTTGAGCAGCGGGAAGGGCTCGGCCCATGAAGGGGGGATTAGAGAGCCAATGTTGGTAAAATGGCCAGGGAAAATTAAACCTAATTCGGTAACCGATCAACAAGTTATTATCGAAGATTTCTACCCGTCCATTTTGGAAATGGCAGGGGTTAAAAACTATACAACTGTGCAGCAGGTAGACGGAATTAGTTTTGTTCCTGTAGTTTCAGGAAATACCGCTACTGCTAACCGTCCCTTATTTTGGCATTATCCCAATGAATGGGGACCGTCGGGTCCCGGAATAGGGGCTTCCAGCAGTACCCGAGTGGGAGACTGGAAATTTATTTATTACTATAAGGACGGTACCATGGAGTTGTTCAATATCAAGGAGGATATTGGTGAAACCAAAAATTTGGTAAAAGAGCAGCCGGCAAAAGCACGGGAGTTGGCAAAGATATTATCGAATTACTTAAGGAAAGTGGAGGCCCAAATACCCTCACAAAAAGATACCGGGGAGCAGATTGCCTTTCCGGATGAGGTTTTAAATACCTCCAATAGGTAAAAGGAATATGAAGCTAAGATTGTTTGTACTTTGTTGTTTTGGTCTTGTTTTGGGTTTTGCCCAAAATGGGGAAGACGACCTATACCTATACGATAATTTTAAAGCAGTGTCCCAAGAGAATGTTTTTAAAACAGAAGGATATTACAATTGGGGAAGTTCTATAATCAAGGAAAGGGATGGAAAATACCATCTGTTTTATTCCCGCTGGAAAAAAGAATACGGTTTTAATGGGTGGCTTACCCATTCGGAAATTGCACACGCCACAAGTAAAAGTCCGGCCGGACCATGGAAATATAAGGAGACTGTGCTCCGCGGCAGTGGTCAAGGTAATTGGGATGCCATTACGGCGCATAACCCAAAAATCAAAAGTTTTGAGGGAAAATATTATTTGTACTATATAGCTACCAATATGGGTGGCAAGGATTATACCGATGAGGAATTGATTGAAACCGCAAAAACGGGTTATACGCACCCCAATTGGAAGATTTTACGGCCCAGCCAGCGTACTGGGGTGGCGGTATCAAATTCGCTTAATGGACCTTGGTCAAGGTTGGACAAACCTCTTGTGGAACCCTCTGGAGCAATTACTACACTTACCGTTAATCCGGCTATTGATAGAGGTAAGGATGGCAAGTATTATTTAATTGTAAAAGGCGATAAGCCCAACGAAAAGAAATTTATTAGGAACCAAGCGGTGGGGGTTTCGGAACATCCCGATGGCCCCTTTGAGATTCAGGAGAAACCGGTAATAGATTACATGGATACCGAAGATATGTCTATTTGGTACGATGAAAATCGGGATAGGTTCTATGGCGTTTTCCATGCGCATAATTATATTGGCCTGGTAACTTCGGAAAATGGGACCGATTGGGAAAAGGCCAATGAGTTTGTTCTTAAGAATAAAGAAATTTTATTGGAAGATGGAACTGTCATCTTCCCGGATAGAATGGAACGTCCGTTTATTTATCACGAGAACGGTCAGCCAAAAGTGTTGTCCGTAGCGGTAAAGAAAGGGGATGAATCCTACACTGTCTTTATACCCATAATCAAAAATGAATTCCCGGTGCCCAACAAAAGGCAATTGGCATGGCAGAAGGCAGAACTGGGTGTAGTATTTCATTATGACCTTCATGTGTTCGATGGGGTAAAATATGGGCAGGGAAACAATAGAATCGACCCAGTAGAAGACTATCAAATTTTTAATCCTGAAAAATTGGATACAGATCAATGGGTAAAGGCAGCCAAGGATGCCGGTGCCAAGTTTGCCATTTTAACGGCTACCCATGAGACGGGGTTTGCCTTGTTTCAATCAAAGGTAAATCCATACAGTGTAAAGGCTCTAAATTGGAAAGATGGGAAAGGGGATGTAGTGGCAGATTTTGTAGCCTCATGCCGAAAGTATGGAATAAAACCGGGCATCTATCTTGGGATCAGGTGGAATTCATTTTTGGGGGTGCACGACTTCAAAGTAAATGGTGAGGGCGATTTCAAGAAGAATCGACA
The DNA here is from genome assembly GCF_023016025.1 of Arenibacter sp. S6351L. NCBI lineage: Bacteria > Pseudomonadati > Bacteroidota > Flavobacteriia > Flavobacteriales > Flavobacteriaceae > Arenibacter > Arenibacter sp. S6351L. The sequence continues at coordinate 371,951 of NZ_JALKBB010000001.1, forward strand.
GGAATGGTATAATAGGATGGTTGAGGGAATGGTAAAGGAAATTTGTACCAATTATGGGGAGTTGTTCCAAATTTGGTTCGATGGTGGTGCCGATCATCCAAAAAATGGTGCGCCGGATGTTTTGCCTATTGTAAGGCAGTACCAACCCAATTGTTTGTTCTATCACAACGGGCAATTGGCAGAAGCTCGGTGGGGCGGTTCGGAATCCGGCACGGTTGCGTATCCCAATTGGTCTACCTTTCCTTATAGGGCCACAGGAGCAGGGGAAAGCGCCAAAAGGAATATAGTGGACAACAACTTTCAATTGCTGAAAGAAGGGGATGCCAAGGGTAAGTATTGGGTTCCTGCAATGGCAGATGCTCCTTTAAGGGGGTATAACGGCCGACACGAATGGTTTTGGGAACCAGGGGATGAGGCCCACATATTTCCTTTGGAAAAATTAATGGATATGTACTATAAATCCGTTGGAAGAAACGCCACTTTAATAATAGGCCTTACTCCAGATCCGGAGGGACTCCTGCCCGAACCAGATGTGCAAAGGTTGAAGGAGTGGGGAGATGAGATAAAAAGGAGATTTTCCAATCCCTTGGCAAGTACAAATGGGAAGGGGAGATTATTGGAGTTAAGATTGAAGGAACCCGTGGAAGTAAACCATGTAATACTTCAGGAGGATATTGTAAAAGGAGAAAGAATAAGAAAGTATCGAATTGAAGGTTACTCAGGAGGTCACTGGATTAATTTGGCCAATGGGGAGAGCATTGGAAATAAAAGAATTGAGAAATTTGATACTGTAAAATTAAGTAGATTACGAATAAAAATTATAGATTCGGACGGTTTAGGGCATATTAAGGATTTTAGTGCCTATTTCGTTGCAGAATAAGGACTTTAAATAAAGAAAAATGGATTTACAACTCAAGGATAAAGTAATTATAGTTACTGGAGGTTCCAAAGGAATCGGTCATGGAATAAGCGTACTATTGGCAGCTGAAGGCGCAATCCCGGTCATTATTGGAAGGGATAGAAAAAGTATGCTGGAGGTGGTTGCGGATATCGAAAGAAGTGGAGGAAAAGCCTCTTTTGCCACGGCAGAACTAACCGATCCGGTACAATGTAGACAGGCCGTTGAAAGCACCGTTGAAAAGTTTGGTAAGATCGATGGTGTCGTTAATAATGCAGGAATCAATGATGGTGTTGGCCTGGAGAATGGGAATTATGAAGATTTCTTGAGGTCTATTAACCGTAACCTTACCCATTACTATTTAATGGCCCATTATGCGTTGCCAGAATTAAAGAAAACCCAGGGAGCCATTGTTAATATAGGTTCCAAGACCTCCGTGACCGGGCAGGGTGGAACATCGGGCTATGCCGCGGCCAATGGAGGGCGCAATGCCATTACCCGGGAATGGGCCGTGGAATTACTTCCATATAATATAAGGGTCAATGCAGTTATTGTGGCTGAATGCTATACTCCATTATACGATCGATGGATCAAGACCTTTGATAATCCCGAAGAAAAATTAAAGACTATAACAGATAAGATTCCACTGGGACAAAGAATGACTACGGCTGAGGAAATTGCAAGTACAGTAGCCTTTTTGCTTTCCAATAGATCTAGTCACACCACTGGGCAATTACTCTTTGTAGATGGCGGATATACCCATTTGGACCGATCAATTTCATAAATATCTAAATAAATAGTTTAAACCAATAAATCAGTAAAAAAATAATAATCAACAATCCAATGAAAGACCAAAGACCACCTGTAGTATCTAAAAAGGTACTTATTCCCTTTATTTTAATTACCTCCTTATTTGCCCTTTGGGGTTTTGCGAATGCAGTTACCGATCCCATGGTACAAGCCTTTAAAAAAGTATTGGAACTTTCCAATTCCCAAGCTGCTTGGGTGCAGATGGCGTTTTATGGGGGATACTTCTGTATGGCGCTTCCCGCCGCACTTTTTGTGCGTAAATACTCCTATAAAGTGGGGGTGTTAATTGGGTTGGCCTTGTACGCAGGAGGTGCTTTATTATTTTACCCCGCTGCCATAACGGAACAATTTTGGTTCTTTTGCTTGGGACTCTACGTGCTTACCTTTGGGTTGGCATTTTTGGAAACCACTGCCAATCCCTATATTTTGGCTATGGGCGCACCCGAAACGGCTACCCAGCGTTTAAATTTGGCACAGGCCTTTAATCCAGTGGGGTTGTTGTTGGGTCTATTGGTGGCACAGCAATTTGTACTAAAAAAATTACAGTCGGACGATATTGCGGATTATTCTTCTTTGGAGGAGGCACAAAAGGCCTTGATCAGGACTACGGATCTAATGGTAATTCGCGATCCTTATGTTATTCTGGGCTTGGTGATTCTAGCTGTTTTTGTCCTGATTGTTATTAGTAAAATGCCACAGGCCAAGGATGAAGGTGGTATTCCAAGTTTGGGGGATACTTTTAACGGTTTGTTCAAGAACAAAAAATATGTGCTAGGTGTTGTGGCCCAAATATTTTACGTTGGTGCCCAGATCATGTGTTGGACTTATATTTATCAATATGCCGAAGCCATAGGGATCTCCAGTGAGGATGCTGCCAATTACCAGTTTGCGGCCTTCATCCTTTTCTTGGTGGGTAGGGCCATTGGTACCTATATGCTAAGATTTATGAGCCCTGGAAAACTGTTGATGTACTTTGCCGTTTTTGCAACACTGTGCTGTGTTGGCACCATTTATATTGAAGGTATAATAGGGTTGTACTGCTTGGTGGGGATTACCTTTTTTATGTCCCTTATGTTCCCTACCATCTACGGAATTGCACTGAACGGACTTAATGAGGAGGAATCCAAGATTGGTGCAGCAGGTCTTGTGATGGCAATTGTAGGCGGAGCCCTTATGCCAAAGCTTCAGGGAATGATTATTGATGCTGGGGGCAATGCCGTTAACGACATACAGATTATGGGCGCTACCGAGGTGAATTTTTCCTTCATCCTTCCTGCGCTTTGTTTTGTGTATATCGCCTGGTACGGGTTACGTGTATTTAAAAAGTATGAATTGCAAGCCTAAGGAACCGGATTGGTCTCTTGGGCGGCATTTAATAAAAATAAACCAAAAAATTTTAAAGTAATGAAAAGATATTGTTTGGCATTGGATCTTAAGGACGATCCCGAGTTGATTAAGGCCTATGATGATTACCATAAGGAAGTTTGGCCAGAGATCCTTCAAAGTCTTAGGGAGTCCGGTATACAGGATATGGAAATCTATAGGGTGAGGAACCGTATGTTTATGATCATTGATGCGGATGACAATTTTTCCTTTGAAAAAAAGGCAAAGATTGATGCCAAGTATCCAGAAAATGAGAAGTGGGAGGAATTGATGTGGAAATACCAACAGGCACTACCATTTGCAAAACCCGGGGAAAAATGGATGCAGATGGAAAAGGTTTTTCAATTATAAAAACTAAAAAGCAAAGGCAAAAGCTAAATGATACCAGCATGGAAAGTATTGCTAATTTTTATGGATTTAGAAGTGTACTAAGATTAATAGTACTTTGTGCTTTCCTGTGTTCTTTGGGTTGTAAAACTAAAAATGAGCAGAGCGCAAATGCTGTTGGGGTAGAAAAGGAGGGTTATGCAAAAGGTTCTTTTGGGTATGACAGGGAGTTTTTGTCCAAGCACTATAAAGACTTGGTAGTTCTGGAAAATGGGGAGTCGAGCATCTTGATTTCTCCGGAACTTCAGGGACGGGTTATGACGAGTACAGCCTCTGGCGACGAGGGGAAAAGCTTTGGGTGGATCAATCATGATCTTATTGCATCGGGAGAAAAAAAGGAACATTTTAATCCCACAGGTGGTGAAGAGCGTTTTTGGTTGGGACCTGAAGGAGGACAGTATTCCCTCTACTTTGAAAAGGATGCCAAGTTTGAGTTGGACAATTGGTACGTTCCCAAGGAATTGGATACCGAAGCCTTTAATTTGGTAAGAAGCAGGAAAGATAAGGCCTTCTTTGAAAGGGAAATGAAATTGGTGAATTATACCGGAACTACCTTCGATTTACGCGTGCAAAGGAATATTACTCTTTTGGACAAGGAAGATGCCGCTGAAATTCTCGGGCTCAATATTCCTGAAACTCTAAAAATGGTAGGATTTGCCTCAGAAAACAACTTGACCAATATAGGACCGGAAGATTGGGATAAGAAAACAGGCCTAATGTCTATTTGGATATTGAGCATGTTCAATTCCTCCGACCAAACCACCATAATTGTACCATTTAAAAAAGGGGATGAGGATATTTTGGGCAAGAAGGTAACGGACGATTATTTTGGGAAGATTCCTAGCGAGCGTTTACAGGTCCAGGATAGTGTCCTGTTTTTCAAGGCAGACGGAAAAGAGCGGGGTAAAATAGGAATTTCCCCCCAAAGGGCACTTCCGGTGATAGGGAGTTTCGATGCCAAGAACAGGGTACTTACCATTGCCATGTTTAGTCTGCCCGAAGGTGCTACGGATTACGTTAATTCACTATGGGAGTTGCAGGAGTTTCCCTTATCGGGTGATGCCGTAAATGCATATAACGATGGTGGTGGGTTAGGTCCATTCTATGAATTGGAAAGTTCATCCCCGGCAATGGATCTAAAATCCAACGAAAGCAGCAGCCATATCCATCAGACTTTTCATTTCGTGGGAGACGAAGGTGAACTGGACAAACTGGCCAAAGGAATATTGGGGGTGTCCATTAGAGAATTATCCAATGAGTAGTAAATAAAAATATTTTCTCCCTTCAAATTTTGCAATAATAATTTGGGAGAGGGAAAGCAAAAGAGAAATATTCAAGAACAATTGCAGATTAAAATGCCATGGAGAAAAAAAAAGAAATAAAGATCAACAGCAAATATCCATCCGTTGTTGATTTACGGAACAAAGCCCAAAAAAGGATTCCCAAGTTCGCTTTCGAGTACTTGGATGGGGGCTGTAATGAAGATGTAAATTTACATAAGAATACTGCTGAAATTAGGGATATAGAGTTATTGCCCTATTACCTTAGCAAGCATACGGGGTCCAGTATGAAGACCGAATTGTTCGGACATGTGTATGATGCCCCTTTTGGAATAGCCCCAGTAGGTCTCCAAGGATTAATGTGGCCCAATGCCCCGGAAATATTGGCTAAATCGGCCTTTGAGCATAATATTCCGTTTATTTTAAGTACGGTGACCACCAGTAGTATAGAACGCATTAGCGAGATTACCGAGGGCAGGGCCTGGTTTCAACTTTATCATCCTACAGAAGATGCTGTTAGGGATGATATTATTAAAAGGGCCGAGGCCGCGGAGTGTCCGGTACTGGTTATTTTATGCGATGTGCCAACCTTCGGTTTCCGTCCAAGGGATGTGCGCAACGGACTGGCCATGCCTCCAAAAATGTCGGTAAAGAATATACTTCAGGTACTTGGTAAGCCAAGTTGGGCATTTAATACTTTAAAATATGGACAGCCCAATTTCGAAACCCTTAGGCCTTATATGCCAAAAGGCTTGGATTTGGCACAATTGGGGAAATTCATGGACCAGACCTTTTCAGGTAGGTTGAATGAGGAGAAGATAAAACCTATAAGGGATATGTGGAAGGGTAAATTGGTGATCAAGGGGGTTGCCAACGAGGCCGATGCGGAAAGCGCCATTAAACTTGGTTTGGATGGTATTATAGTTTCCAATCACGGCGGTAGGCAATTGGATGCCGGCGAATCTACCATAAAGCCTTTAACAAGAATAGCTGCAAAATATGGCGACCAAATAAAGGTGATGATGGACAGTGGCCTTAGAGGTGGTCCGGATATTGCCAGGACCATGGCCAGTGGTGCGGAGTTTACTTTTATGGGGCGCTCCTTTATGTACGGGGTAGCGGCATTGGGCGCCAAAGGTGGGGATCATACCATTTCACTTTTAAAAACTGAATTACAACAGGTAATGGAACAGATTTGCTGTGAGGATGTAAAGGACTTCCCAAATCACCTTATTTAGTAATTCTTTTTCTTGAGAAATATTACAGGCTAGTAGGCATTGGGGCCCTAAAGGATTTTAGGGTTCCAATGAACTGCTTTCCAATCTGGTATCAAAAGATATCTGTTGCAGCTCTTGGGTAGGTTCCTGAATCTGTTCTATAAGGATACGCAATGCTTTTTGTCCTATTTCCTTTATAGGTTGATGGAGATAGGGGATAGGGTCTTCCAAGAAATTATATGACGAATTTTGGTCGAATACCACCACATCTACCTTTTTAAGTATCTTCCTGTCCAAGCCCAACATTTGGGTCAATCCTTCTTCGGCCAGGGTGTTGGTATGAAAGTAGATGGCATCAACTCCGGCATCCTGTACCAACTCTTTAACCACCCTCTTCATATCCGCTTTTAGGGACCTGTGATTAATTTTTTTTATCAATTCGGTATCAACGGGCAACCCGGCCTGTTTAAGAGCTTCTACGTAGCCCTGATGTCTTTCTTTGTAGTGGTGCAAGGTTGAATTGTAAAGTACGGCCCCTATTTTTTTGTTTCCCTTTCCCAGCAAATAGTTGGTGGCCTGCATAGAGGCCTTAAAGTTGTCTACGGTGACGTAATTGGTGGTAAGGTCATTGAAGAATCTATCTATCAATACAAAAGGAATTCCTGCTTTGGCCAGATCGGCAATTATATCTCTGGAACCTTCGGGTGCTGCAATGATAAAACCATCTACCTGTCTCATTTTAAGGAAATCCAAAACCTTGTTGAATTTTTCTACCTTTTCGTCCGAAGATCCAAATATCACTGTATAGTCTTGGGAAAAAGCTTCATCCTCTATAGTCCTCGCCAGATTGGAGAAGAAGGGGTTGGAAATATCGGCCACAATAACTCCTATGGACCTTGTTTTATTGGTCTTAAGGCTTCTCGCGTTCCAATTGGGATGATAATTCAATTCCTTGGCCACCTCCCTTATTCTTTTGGCGGTCTTTTCGGAAACCCTGTTCTCCTTACCTTTATTGCTCAATACATATGAAACCAGAGGTATGGAAACACCCACAATTTTTGCAATATCCTTTAGTGATGTTTTAGGTTTCATGTGCCTCTTTGGTTAAAGTTGCCCGATGGGCGCCAATCTTGTTTGTAATATATTGTTAATAAGTAAGTTATAGGTACGGGGGCAAATATTTTCAAAAGGACAAAATTACGAAATTCATACTAAATAGAAATATTGGCCTTTATTTTGTGATTAAAGACAAAATTCCATTCTTGTACCCTTTCCATCCAATGAAACTACCACCTTATTTAATTCTCATAGATTTCATCGGTCTTTTTATTGAATATGGATATTAGGAAGCCCACTAAGAATATGGCCGCAGTCCCAAATACAATAGTCAAATAGGTGTGAAAGGAAGCACCTAGGGAATCCTCACCGAAAAGGGTGCCTGACAGGCTCATCCAAACAATGACCAAAATACCCACCAATACCCCGATAAGGGCTCCTTTTACATTTTTAGTTTTGGAGAATAGTCCCAAAAGTAGCAGTCCCAACATGCCGCCACTAAAAATGGAGGAGAGTTTCCACCATGCGTCAAGGGCACTTTTTACGTTTATCATGGCTATGGCGATAACGATTCCTATTACGCTAATGATAGCCGATGAAATATAAAGTACGCGCATTCCCTCTTTGTCCGATGCCGTCTTTTTAAAATATTTATTGTAATAATCCGTAAGAAAAACGGTGGCTGAACTATTAAAACTTGTTGATATGGTGCTCATTCCTGCCGCAAAAATGGAGGCTATCATTAGTCCGGTTATTCCTGCAGGCAGGGCATTCACTATAAAATAAGGGAATACGCTATCGCTTTTATTTATATCCTGCAACTCTACCGGTAAGGTGGCCGCTGAATGGTAATAGGCAAAAAGCGAGGTGCCAATAAAAAGAAATATAGCAGAAATGGGCAGGTAGATCAATCCTCCTATCAATGCAGATTTTTGAGCTTCCTTATCAGATTTGGAGGCCATATAGCGCTGAACATAATTCTGGTCTATACCATAATTCTGCAAATTGATGAATACACCGTAGACCAAGACTACCCAGAAAGTAGGTTCGGTGAGGCTAAGACTGAAACTTCCAAGTCCAAATTTATCATTCTCTGCAGCAATGTCGAAAACCTGTCCAGGACCTTCGGGCATATTAAAGAGAATAAAGCCAACGCAGACTAGGGCACCAACAATTAGAATTATGCCCTGAATGGCGTCTGTCCATAATACCGCGGTAATTCCGCCCAACATGGAGTAGATGGATACTACCAAACCGGTAAAAATAATGATGGTGACCATATCCCAACCAACAATGGCGTTCAAGGTAAGGGCCAAAAGGTAGAGTATGGTTCCGATACGCATTAACTGGGTTAATAAGTAACAAAGAGACACATAGATTCTAGCCCATGCGCCAAAACGTTGTTCCATATAGGTATATGCAGAAGGACTATTGATCTTTCTGTAGAGGGGAACAAAATATTTTACGGCTATCAAGGAGGCAATGGGAAGGGAGAGGCTAAACGCCAGGGCATTCCAATTGGATTGATAGGCATTCCCCGGCAGGGCAAGGTAACTTATGCTACTCACAAAGGTTGCAAAAATGGACATGGTAACTACCCAGCCTGGGATATCGTTGTTGCCCATGGTGTAGGAAGAGGAAGTTCTACTCTTTTTAAAAAATGAGCCTCCGAAAAGGGCTATTCCACCTATGTAAATAAAGAATACGATTAAATCTAAACTGTTCATTATTGTTGGCTATTTAGGTTATATGGTATAAGCTCTAAAAGTAGGATATTCGTTCTACTTAAGTGTTGGTTAATTGTAAAATCCTCAAATTACTTTAATGGTCAAGACATTGGATTAATTGGTCTTGCCTAACGAAATTGATTTTCAGATTATTAATTTTTGCTTTATCGATTAAGCAATGATAATTAATTAATTCATAATATCAAAAGAAAGTGGATTTATTTTCAGGGGATGCTGGTTATGTAGGCTTAAATTACACTGCCCTCTATATGTTGAGGATGAAGTTTATTTATTGTTCATTTTGATTTCATCCAAATCCGAGACCTTTACTTTTACCACTTCTATTTTCTGTTTGGCATCCCCGGCAAAGGCTATCAATAAATATCCATCGTGTTCCAATACATGGGGGTAATCTATGTGTCTTCCTCCTACCAAATAACCCATTTTGGTAAAGACCATCCCATCATTACTAATAGCCAAGGTTAAAGGGTCCCTTTTTTTATAATTGGAATTGGAGACCAGGACATATCTTCCATCCTGTAATCGGAGGCCGTGAAATTTGGATCGGGCATCGGGGAAGTTGGTTTGCACCGGTGGACTCCAGGTACGGCCATTGTCGGTTGAGAAGGAGCGATATAAAAACCCACTTTTGCGATTGTCCCGAAATAGCCCCATCAAGTTTTTATTGTCGGGCAAGATCCACCAATAAGGCTCCTCCGCTTCCAGTTGTGTATTTGTTCCAAAAACAGGGTAAACTTCCCATTGATCAAACTGCTCTTCTGCACCCACCATAAAATCGACACCTTTTTCAACATAGTCAAAAGGCCTGCGCGACATTAACCACTCTCCTGTAGGTAATTTTTTGGGCGGAAAATTATTGATCGCATTTTCCATAACTATGCCATGGTACTCCCATGATTCTGATTCTTTGTTCCATTTAAAGGCATGGAGGGCCAAGGTTGGACCAAAAAAGCCTTTGGCCTCGTCCAATGAGGCCAATGCCAAAAATTCACCTTTGTATTCCCAAAAGCCTCTCGAAATCCACCTGAGGCCCTGATCTGTTCTAGTGTTGTAATTGGGGGATTCCGGGCCCGAGCCTTCAGGATAAGTGGTTAGGAATTTTGGTTTGTCCCATTGCAGACCATCGGTGCTGGTGGAATATTTAACTACCTGACCCACTCTATCTTCAACCCCGGGGCCATCGCTCCACATAATCCAATAACGATTGTCATGATAGGCCAAATAATTGTGTTGGTTAACACCATCTGGGGTAACATCGCTTACCATAGCATGCTCCACTGGGATTTTAGGCAGTTCATCAAAATCAATTTTATGTGGATCCTGGAGCCATTCTCCCTGCAGCATCAATTTAGAGGTGGGATTGGAAACCGGATTCGGATAATCTTCGGTTTTATCCTCTTTACATCCAGAGAATACAAGTAGAATAAGCATCATCAAAAACATGACAACAATAGACGGCCACTTTTTAAATATTTTATAATTCTCCATGCTTATCTTTTGGATGTCATAAGTGTTCTTTATAACAAATATCTTGTCAGTTGTTCTTTGGACCAATTACTATTTGCAGACTACAACTGCTTTGGGTCTATTACCACATGTTTAACAGATTGCCTTAAATAGGTATAGGTGATATGAACCAAGCCATCAGTTGTTTGAATAATGGCAGGGTATGAATATCCTGATTCGGCCGGTACATTTTCCAAGGTCATTACAGGCTTCCAATTGATGCCGTCATCGGATATCGCCAGATTGATCATATTTCTCCCCTTGGGTTCTTCTCCCTCTTTTGTGGTGTGATTGTATATAAGTAATTGTCTGTTGTCTTTTAGGGTCACAGCATCTGTTCCCGAATTGGGGTTTGGAAGCTCTGTCGCCGTCATTTTACTCCAGGTCCGGCCTTGATCCTCGGACCAACTTTGGGAAATTACATTTTGTCTCGTTCTACATAGAACTTGCATTTTACCATTGGGATAGGTAAGTATACTGGGCTGAATGGCATCAAATTCCTTCCCATCGTTAATTGGGCCTACAACTTCCCAGGTTTTGCCGTTGTCCTTACTTATTTCAAAGTGTACCATCCAATCCACATCCCCATCTTCTAATTTAATTTCTGTACTGGTAGGGCTAATGATAGTTCCGTCTTCCAATTGTATAGGTTTGTTTTTGACAGGTCCTAACAAATGTCCAATTTTCTCGTCGGTTCCCATTTTTTCTGGTTTGGACCATGTTATTCCACCATCGGGAGAAGTCATCAACATTCCCCACCATGTCCTAGGGTCAGGTCCTTCTTTATAGAACAACAACAGCGGACCTTCTGCCGGCTGAAACAGTACTGGATTCCAAAGAGGGTAACGCAGAGTGTCATTTTGCACGCCATTCACCACTTCTTCCGGCCATGTCCATTTACCATCTACCATGCGTGATACCCGAATACCAACATCTGGGTTCTTCTCATGGGTGCCTGCAAAAAATGCGCTCACCAGCCCGGTGGGTGTTTCCACTATGGTAGAGGCATGGCATTCCGGTGTGGGTTTGTTATCCAAGGGGTAGATAAGCTCCCCGCTGAGGTAGGCGCCTTGACCAGGTTGGGACAAGGGGGGCAATGTGAAATTACCTGTAATATCGTTGCCGCTTTTAAGTTCTTCTGTTGTTGCAGTTTTCTCCGTTTTGCTCTTGCAGGAGAAAATGATAAAAGTGAGTGCTGTTAGAAAATAGTGAATGCTTTTCATGGTGATTTTTGTTTTATCTATTTGACAATCAATAAATGGGAACTTATTTTAGGCTGTATGTTTATGATAATGAAATTTAATCTTCAGTGGATGGGGGATCCCAAATGGTAGCCGCAATATAGCGTTCCGGACCGGTGTTCTTGTCCATAAAATAATAAAGGGCCACTATTTTGCCGTCTGCCCGTTGCACTACCCTGGGGTAACCAAGATCTTTTCCGGAACCGTCATCACGCAGTACATAATCCTTGCTCCATGTACGTCCATTGTCTTTACTGATTTTTGCCCTGATTTCACTCTTGTCACGCTTGTTTTTGATATCCTTCTCCAATGCCCTGTATCCATATATCAGGCATATTCTTCCGTCTTTCATTTTAACTATGGCTGGGGGATTGCCCTGTCCACAATTTTCCACTGGGTTGGGCAAGGGGTTCCAGGTTAAACCATTATTTTGGGAAAGGTAGGCGTCAATAAATTGGCCCGATTCTTCCCTTCTGCGCGTAGTTACCAAAATTTCTTTATCGGATATTCTAACGGAAGCTGGCATGATGGAAAACCCTTCTGGTTCAGGTCCGATCCAAGAAACGAAGTCCCAATTCTTTCCACCATCAATAGTTTTTACACACATAACACGACCCTCTTTTCGATTGGCTTTGGCTGCAGTAAGAAATAGCATACACTCATTTTTACCATCAATAATATAGTCGGTTCGTGCTCCAATTCCAGGTGTATTAAAATTGGACAAGTTATACGGGCCTTCCCAATCGTGTCCCCTGTCATAGGAATACCAAATGCGTGATTCTGCCCCGTGGTGGTCCGTCATACGTACCGTAAAGGCCAGATTGGGGTTGGTAAAATCTATTTGTTCGGCAGGAATGGGTTCAGGAGCCTTTACGTCTTTTCTTAATTGCCCATGGTAACTGCCGTTATCGGGAACCACGAGATCTCCGTCTACCGCTCCAGGGTCTTCCACCGTCCATGTTTCACCCCCGTCAAGACTTCTGGCCAGCATATGGAGTTCCGTGTTTTCTTTATCGAAATTATGACGATCGGGACCCAAATCCTTGTAAGTGCCCTTTGAAAAACCTACCAAAATCTCATCGCCCCAATTCCATGCGCCATGGTTGGCGGGCCAGCCGCCGAACATACCGGACTCATAATATACTTTTACATGTTTTACAGATTCTTGTGCAAGCTGTGCATGTAGACTGAGGGTACAGAAAAAGTACAGCAGCGCAATAATCAAAGTGCATCTATTGTTAGTCATATATTTTGTGTCAGGGTGAGGACATAGTTTTTATTTTCTTCAATATATAAAATATGGTGGTTCCTTGTAGTCCGAAAAATCTATTACTGGCTTAATAAAGCGGGCCGTAATTCTGGCAAGCTCTGTAATCGGCTGCTTCTTGATCCATTCCAAAGGAAGCCCAATCCTTGGGTCTAAAAATACGCTCGGGTTCAACATTATGCATGTTTACAGGAATCCTAAGCATAGAACAGAGTGTTATTATTTCGTCTCCAAAATGGCCATAACTGAAAGCCCCGTGATTGGCTCCCCAATTATTCATAACGCTATAGACATCCTTAAATGCTTGATCTTGGTTCAATCTTGGGGCGAACCAAGTAGTAGGCCAAGTAGGATTGGTCCTCTCATCTAAAGTTTTATGTACTTCTTCAGGTAGTTCTACCGTCCATCCTTCAACTATTTGCATTACAGGCCCCAATCCTTTTACCACATTGATCCTACACATGGTTACGGGCATTTCGCCTTTGGTAACAAAATGGGAGGAGTATCCGCCTCCTCCAAAATACTCGTACATAGCTGGTGGCCAGTCTGTGGCTTCCAAGCATTTTTTAGCTTCTGATTCTGAAATCTCCCAGAACGGTTTCATGGCAGGTTTCCCATTTATTTGTTGTTGTCCTGTACCGTCCAACGTTGAAGATCCGGAATTGATCAAGTGGATTATACCATTGGCTGCTTTGCCCTTAAGCTTGTGACCAGTAACCCTTTCTATGGAAGCTGGACTCCAAAAGGTTCTTACATCGGAGAACATCTGTGCCTGGTTGGTCAATAGATAACCAAATAACATGGAGATGCCGTTTAAACTGTCATTTTCGGTGGCCATCATAAATGGTGGTCGAATTCCGCTCCAATCGAAGGAAGAGTTTAGGATGGCTTCCATAAAATCGCCATTGGGCATATAATCGTTCCATTGTCGTTGCCCTTGGAACCCGGCTGCAATGGCGCCGTGCCCTAGCGCTTCCTCTCCGAAGCCCAATTCGGCCAATTTTGGATTGCCGATCATTAAATCTCTGGAAATCAAGGTCATTTTAACGACGGTTTCCCATTCTTCATCCATGCGTTCCCTGGATTTCTGCAGGTCTTTTGCATTGTAATTTTTACCTTCCTTGCAGTTCTTCTTGGTCCATTTTAATGCTTTTTTAAATTCTTCCGGATCAAATATGCCGTTTTGCATCCTACGGTTTACCTCGCTCATATCTACATATTCGTTGCGCATCCCTAAGTAATCCTGAAAAAAACTTTCATTGACTATGGAACCGGCTATCCCCATGGAAACAGAACCTATGGATAGGTACGATTTACCGTTCATCATGGCCACCGCCAATCCGGCTTTGGTAAATTGCAATAACAGTTTTTGAACATCTTCAGGGATGTTCTCGTCATCGCTGTCCTGCACTTCTTTTCCGTAAATACTAAAGGCAGGCACCCCTTTTTGGGCATGTCCGGCCAAGGCGGCCGCTAAGTATACTGCCCCTGGTCTTTCCGTACCGTTAAATCCCCAAATGGCTTTTGGTCGCGTGGGGTTCATATCTATAGTTTCCGTTCCGTAACACCAGCATGATGTTACTGTGATGGAAAGTCCTACCCCTTCTCTAAGAAATTTTTCCTCACATTTTTGTGCTTCCGGCACCCGTCCAATGGTGGTGTCCGCAATGACACATTCTACTTTTGTTCCGTTATAGTTCTTAAGATTGTTGGAAAGAAAATCCGCTACTCGTTGCGCCATGGCCATGGTGGTCTGTTCCAATGACTCCCTTATACCGCCCAAACGGGCATCGATTACCGGTCTTATTCCTACTTTTGGTATTGCTCCTAGATGGTTGTGTTTGTTTTGCATTGCTTAAATTTTCTTGTATTAATTATTATTTTTTTAGGCTTTCTGTAATTCTTGGGTTTCTACAAAGTGGCCCAATGCGTTGTAATTGTCATATAGCTCCATATATTTTTTTGCATTTTCGGGGATGGGGTAATATTCTTTTTGAAATCCGCTGCCCATAGCATTTTGTGCTTCAAGAAAGGTATTGTAGATTCCCGAGGCTACCGCTGCTGCCATGGCCGCTCCAAGGGCACATGTCTGTTCCGATTTAATTATCCGAATAGGGAAGTTGAGGACATCGGCCAGGATCTGCATTACGAATTCGGACTTTTGGGCCACTCCGCCCATCGCGATAATACCGTCTATACGGACACCCTCGGCTTGGAATTGTTCTACTATTTTTTTGGAACCAAATGCCGTAGCTTCTACCAAGGCCCTAAAGATATGTGGGGCCGTAGTTCCCAAGGTCAGGCCTTGAATGGCGCCTTTAAGATTTTGATTGGAGTCCGGCGTTCTCCTGCCGTTCATCCAGTCGAGCGCAATTATTCCAGAAGTGTCGATTTCTATTTTACTGGCAGCCAAAGTCAATTCGGTAAGGATGCCATCGGCCATTTCTTCCAACAATTTTGATTTGGTTTCCCTGTCCAATAAGTTGCTGTCCCCAATGATTTTGTTTGCGGGCCACAGCAACAATTCCCTATACCAGGCATAAAGATCGCCGAAGGCAGATTGCCCGGCTTCCAGTCCGATCATATTTGGAAGAATGGACCCATCTACCTGTCCACAGATACCGCGGATGGCCTTATTTCCTATTTCTTCCGTAGGAGCAACGATCATATCGCAGGTAGAGGTGCCGATCACCTTTACCATATGGTAGGGTTTTATGGCGCTGCCAATGGCTCCAATATGGGCATCGATTGATCCTGTGCCAATAATTACATCTTTGGGCAGTCCCAATATTTGTGCCCAATCTTCGGAAATGGTTCCAACGGCCTGATCCGAGGTGTAGGTGTCTTTATATAAACGCTCTCTTAATCCGGTTAGGAGAGGGTCCAATCTGGACCAGAAGGTTTCCGGGGGCAGTCCGTCCCAGTCTGGGTGCCACATGGCCTTGTGCCCTGCCGCACACCTGCTTCTTTTTAAGCTTAGGGGATCGGTATTTCCTGTGAGGAGGGCCGGAATCCAGTCGCAGTGTTCTATCCAGGAGTGGGCCGCTTCACGTACTTTTTTATCTACGCGCAGGGTATGCAGTATCTTGGCCCAAAACCATTCTGAGGAATATTCCCCACCACTGTATTTGGTATAGTCAACGCCATTTTTTTGGTGTGCCAATTCGTTGATTTCCTTGGCTTCCCCAACGGCTGTATGATCTTTCCAAAGTATAAACATGCCGTGTGGATTTTCTTCAAAACCTGGGAGCATTGCCAAGGGGGTGCCCTCCTTGTTTATAGCTATGGGTGTTGAGCCGGTGGTGGCGACGGAAATAGCAGCTATGCCGTTTATGACTTCCTGGGAAAGGGGAGCAACAGTCTCTTTAATGGCTTTTTTTAGGCCTTCAATGTAATCCAAGGGGTGTTGTCTAAACTGATTGATTTCCGGTCGGCAGTACATGCCTTGGCCCCATCTTTCGTATAAGGCAACGGCCTGACCCATAATCTGGCCATTGCTGGTATCTATTATCATGGTTCTTACGGAATCCGTTCCATAGTCGACCCCAAGGGTATATTTCCGGTTTTGCATAAGTGGTTGGATCAGTTATTTAAATTAATTTAAACGTTTAAGCAAGCAATGTAAAAAATTATCTCCATACTCCTGTTATAAATCTGATTTTTTAACAAATGGGAATATTGATGAATAATTGAGGTTTTTTGAGGCCCTAAAATGCGATTTTCCAGGGTGTCTGTCGTAAAAAGTCACTCAAAAATCGCAGCCCATTGCAATTATTCAAAAACTATCCATAAAGTATCGAGTATTTTTATCAAATAAATTTTACTTTTGCACCCGCGGTTTAGATAATAAACTGCCAATGGCCTCATAGTTCAACGGATAGAATAGAAGTTTCCTAAACTTTAGATCCAAGTTCGATTCTTGGTGAGGTCACTTTTTAACTTGTAAAGTGGGTTAAATTAATACAAATTTAACTGATTTACAGTGTTTTAGATATATTTTGATATCAAATGATGTCATTTGATATCAAACGATAGAGTTCACAAATCGTCAACATTTTTTTTAAATGTTTTCGTAACTTGAAGCAACTTATTTTCAAGGTCTAAGATGAACTTTTTTTGGTGATTTGACTTTCGTCTTCAATTTAGTTCAACTTAAAGATGATTGTTATGCGCTCTACCACAACATTTTCTATCCTATTCTGGATATACGCTAAAAGAACCAAGAACAACCTTGCTCCGCTCTATGCAAGAATAACCGTAGATGGGAAAAAGCTCAATATTAGCCTTAAGAGGCGAATCGATATACAGCTTTGGAACCCTCAGAAGCAAAGGATAAAGGGAACGGGTAAAAATGCTCGGGACCACAATCAATACCTTGACGAGGTGCATTCCAATCTTTTTCAATGCTATCAGGAATTAAGGGCAGAGGGCAGGCGTATCACTCCCCAGATAATCAAATCCAAATTTGTTGGGGATGCTAAAGTAGTGCATTACACAATAAAGGATATTATCGAATATCACAATGCCAAAATGTTCCACAAACTCCATCACAATACTTCACGGCTATACCTCATTAGCCAAAAGTATATCCTACTTTTTTTAAAAAAAGAATACAGGTTGGATAACATTGAGCTGGCCGCACTGGACTACCAGTTTATCCTGAACTTTGAGAATTTCCTCCGTGGGCATACCCCACGGCATTATCAAAAGAAAATAGGGAATAATGCGGTCATGAAGCATATACAGCGACTTCGCAGAATGGTTACCCTGGCATATCAAATTGAATGGATAGACAAGGACCCTTTCCGTAAATTTAAACAAAAATTGGTGCCCACACACAGGGGGTATTTAACTGCCAAAGAACTGAAGAACTTGGAGGAATTGGAAATTGACTCCGAACGATTAAAAACGGTAAGGGATATGTTCATATTCAGTTGTTATACGGGTATCAGCTATGCAGATTTAATGCTGCTTACCAAGCAAAGTGTGGTATTGGGAATAGACGGAACATACTGGATCATTACCAAGAGGCAAAAAACGGGCAATGCAGTCAAAATTCCGTTGCTTTCAAAAGCTTTTGACCTGATAAAAAGTTATATGAAAGATAAACGCTCTATTGTGAACGGCACCTTGTTCCCGAAAATATCAAATCAAAAACTAAATGCCTATTTAAAGGAAATAGCCCAGCCGGCGGGAATCCAAAAGAACCTCACCTTTCATATGGCTAGGCATACTTTCGCTACCACTGTCACCTTAACCAATGGGGTGCCCATTGAAACCATTTCTAAAATGCTGGGGCATACGAAACTGGCAACAACTCAAATTTACGCCAAGGTCATCGAGAGAAAGGTATCAGATGATATGCAATTGTTAAGGGAGAAATTGGAAGTAGATATTGAAGTTGGGGTACCAGAATTGGAAAACTGATCGAATCAGAAATGTTCAAACAATTTAATACTTAATAATTTTCTCATATGGGATTGCCTAGTTTAGCACCTCTCACCTCAAAATCTGGTTTGTTGGGATTTGTTTGAACATAAACTACAGGTGGCTCGAATGGCCATAAAGAATGGATGAGGAAGGAATATTTTTACGCTTGTACGTTAGCTGGCGGAGTATCCTCAATTACCCCTTCAACAAACATACAGTGTTTATGGCCATTTTACGTATTGTCTAATACAATTCATAATATTACCGTTCTTGTTCACGGATCCAATACAGGGTTTATGAAAGTTAAATTGCCTTTGACATCCTTGTTAGAGTAGGCATATGTTGTAATCGTTATTTCCAATCCCTTTCTGAATGAATCCATCTGATTTTCATATACATCGAAACTAGTCGAGACTCAATTCAAATTCCTAAATTCACTCGGCGAATGACCTACCCGCTGTTTAAAGAGTCTGGTAAAATGCTGTGGATATTTGAAACCTAGTTCATACGCTATCTCACTAACCGACTTTGAAGAATCAAATACCCTTTCTTTGGCCACTTCGATCATTTTTTTTTGAATATACTCTTGTGCGGATATACCTGTCTCTTTTTTTACCAGATCTCCAAAGTAATTGGAAGATAAGTGTAATCGCTCTGCAAAATAACCTACCGTAGGAGTGCCATACTTATGCGGCTTATCTGAAGTGAAATATTCGTTCAAAAATTCATCGAATTCTTGCATGGAACTAATATTTTCAATCTCACGGGTCAAGAATTGCCGGTCATAGAAACGTGTGCAATAGTTCAAAAAGAGCTCGATGTTAGCTACAATCAGTTTTTTGCTGTGCTTGTCCAGGTTCTGCTCCAGTTCAAACTGAATTTTTTCCAATAAGCTTAAGATCACCTTACGTTCTTTTGCTGAGAGATGGAGCGCCTCGTTACTTGAATAGGCAAAAAAATTATAGCTATGCATTTTTTTTCCCAATTCGGTACCCAATAATAGGTCTGGATGAAACAGCATCGCATAGCCCTTGGGCACGTAATCGGGATCAAAACCGCCAAGCTCTATGGTCTGGTTGGGAGCCATAAAGACCAGGGTTCCCTCGTCATAATCGTAAGGTTTGCCTCCATATTGCAGTTTGCATCCCTTGGCATCCTTCAAGAAAATAGCATAACAATGAAAATGAAAGGCATCATAATCTTTGTTCACATATCCTTTCTTGTTCACCTCCACAAAATCAACGATACCCACCGATGGATGCAAAACCTCTTGATTTCTCAAGTTTAGGTAATCACCAACCGTATTGATGTGCAGTACATTTTTCATGGACTTGTGATTTTTTGTTAAATATAAGCCATTGATTACCAGTAAATCAAGCTTCATGTTCGAAATCTGTAATCATGGTAGGTATATCCGTAATCTGGGTATGCTTTTTTGGTTATTGACATACTACCTTTGTGTGAGATGAATAATAAGTAGGGGAGTCAAGGGTTCGACTATACATTCCAGACTCACTTAGGAGATAACTTTTTAATAAGAGTAGGATGAAAAAAAAGAATACTAGGAAAAGATCTTGAAGTATCTGAAGTCGGACTTGGATGTATGGGAATGAGCTATGGTTACTGACCTGCCAAGGATGAAAAGGAAATGACTCAATTGATGCGAAATGAGCTCGAAATGGGAGTCGATTTTTTGATACCGCTGAAGTGTACGGTCCTTACATCAATGAAGAATTGGTGGGAAAGGCCTTAAAGCCGTTTAAGAGTGAGGTGAAAATAGCAACCCAATTCGGGTTTGGTTATAACGTTGGAAAAGCTGTAACTTTCAGTATGGAATCCGTACCTTTAATTAAACATTTCGAAACCTACCTCCCTTTTGAAGAATCTGAAATTTTATTGATCGAAAGCAGGATTTCGAGTCGTAAACTAAAACGCCGTGAACACCTTATAATTACGGGCGACATCTGTAGACATTACACATTTGTGGTCAAAGGAGTTTTGCGGATGTACGGGATTGACCCAAACGGGAGGGAACATAATATTCTATTCGCTGGCGAAAATGATTGGATTGCTGATATTACCAGTTTTCATGATGCCAAACCAGGCGAATCTAATATTCAAGCTATTGAACCCTCCGAAATTGTTCAGATTGCGCAACAAGACTTGTATCATTTGTATTTAAACATTCCGAAACTAGACCGCATCTTTAAAGTGATTACCGAAGAAAAATATGTAGAGTTACAAAACAGGGTCTTTCAAAACATAAGTTCTACTGCACAGCAACGGTATACATATTTCCAAGAGAAATACCCGCATTTGGCCTCCAGATTGCCTAATACACAAATTGCTTCTTATCTGGGTATAACCCCCGAATTTTTGAGCATTATTCGAAAGGAAATGGTAAAGGGGAGATCCAAAAAATAATGGGCTGTTCATTTTTCTTAAACTAGTTTAAGGGTAATACTTTCATGGTCTTTCCATCTTTGTAATATTATTTTAAAATTTAAAATCATGAAATTATACCTTGTATTATTCATTGGTCTATGGGCAACTAGCTCTATAGGTCAGAACCTAAAACTAAAGAACCAGGAATTTGAATTACACAATGCAAGAGGCTCCATTATTAAATTTCAAGGAAAAAAAGTACTGAAAATTGAACGGGATCTAGAGGCGTTGCCTTTTGATGAGAATAATATTGAAGCAACTGTAGATGAACCCCACTATGCCCGGTTAATTGGACTGGAAGATTTTGAAAATGGTACAATTGAAGTCAAAATGTACAGCCAATTACAAGATCCCGCACCCTACCCTGGTATTGCTGGATTCATAGGGGTGTATTTTAGGATTAAAGATGACGACTCTGCTTTTGATGGGATTTATGTTAGGCCAAAAGTAGGTCGAGTAAATAATCAGCAGTACAGAAATCATACTGTACAATATATTTCTTATCCACATGCAAAATTTGACATGTTGCGAAAATCAGATCCGGGAAAATACGAAAGTTCTGCCCCAGTTGATTTAAATGAATGGATTACTATGAGAATTGAAGTGAACGGAGATTTTGCAGAGATGTTCATCAATAATGCAAAGTACTCTACTTTTGTGGTAGATAAGTTGTTAGGAACTAATAAGATTGGAGCAGTTGGTCTTTATGTTGATATTGGTACTATCGGGTATTTTAAAGATTTAAAGGTTACGAAACACGCCTTTAAAAAGAATGAAAAAGATAAAGATAATGTAAAGGTTAATGATATTTAATCTTGTGATTGTTCAAGATCAATTATTTATAGCTTATCGATTTCAATAATCTAATCCTGTATAAGTTTAAGAGCCCTTTTTTAAAAAGGCCTTTTGCATTAATTATAGTTAATATTTTGATAACAAATGATTTACCTTTCTTTAATCCGTAATAATGGTAGAATAATCCGTAACTAAGGTATGCGGTCTGACTTTTATATAATATAAGTTTGGTAAAGGTATTTTTTGTAATAATAAACCGTTTAATAATTATAATATGAGAGTAATAGTAATAGGATTTTTTTTAGCGTTGTTGAGTGCACCTTCCTTCTCTCAAAGCGCCGGAATCGACGAAGAAATCAAGGAACTTTCCAAACAAAAATGGCAATGGATGGCCGATAAAAATGTGGACAAGCTGGCAACCCTTTTCCATGACAAATCAAAATTTGTACACATGAGCGGCTCCTGGAAAAAGGACAGGGAACTTGAAATCATAAAAACCGGAAGCATTTGGTACAAAAATGCCGACGTACATGATGTGGCCGTGGAAGTTTTTGGGGATGATACCGTGGTACTCTGGAACCGCATTACGCTCACGGCGCACGTAAGGGGAAATGATGTTACGACGGAGTTTACCGTAACGGAATTTTATCAGAAGGAAGGGAATGATTGGAAATTGCTGGACCTGACCTTTAGCAGTGTAAGGGACACACATGAAATTGAACATTAATAAGTTTTAATCCTTTAAAAAATATAACATGAACATAAAAGCGACCATTTTTGGACTTTTTGTCTTTTTTATAAGCGGACAAATAGTCTTGGCACAATCCACGGACCTAGAAAAAGAAATCACGGAGTTATCCCAACAAAAATGGCAATGGATGGCCGACAAGGATGCCGACAAACTTGCGGAACTTTTCCATGACAAGGCCAAGTTTGTGCACATGGGCGGCACCTGGGGCAAAGACCGTGAAGTGGACATCATTAGAAACGGATTCATCCATTACAAAAAGGCTGATGTCCATGAAGTCATGGTCGAAGTGTTGAACGATAATACAGTCATTCTTTGGAACCAAATAACACTATTGGCGGTCGTTGGTGACAATGAGGTTACCACACCCTTCATGGTAACAGAAGTTTATGTAAAGCAAAATGACAGATGGAAATTGGCAGACTTGACCTTCAGCAAACTCCTTACAAGAGACTAGAATAATTCGATGTCATGAAATTTGTAGCCTACACTTTGTGTTTATTTTTTTCCCTTGGCTTAGCCAATTTGGGGTGGGGAGAGTTCGGTGTAATAGGAAATTGCCAGATTCCTGAAAGGACGCTGATTATTTATCTCTCCCGCACCAACAATACCAAGGCCGTTTCCAAAATGATACATGAGCAGGTGGGCGGTAAGCTGATTGCGCTGGAATTGGAGAACCCCTATCCGGAGGATTACGATGCCATCGTACAGCAGGTGGCCCAAGAAAACAAAAGCGGGTTCCTGCCCCCCTTGAAAACGAAGTTGGATATGGATACTTATGATACCATTTTCTTGGGATTCCCTACTTGGGGCATGCAACTGCCGCCGCCTGTAAAAAGCTTTTTAAAGGAATACGATTTGACAGGCAAGACGATCATTCCCTTTAATACCAATGCAGGATATGGATTGGGGAGCAGCCTGAAGACATTGAGGGAGCTGAGCCCCAAGAGCACCATTCTAGATGAATTTTCAGTAAAGGGGGGAGTGGAACGGAACGGTATTTATTTTGTGATGGAAGGAAAACGGAAAGTCGAGGTCAGGGAAGCGGTACAACAGTGGTTGAAACGAATACAGGTTTTAAAGGACTAAATTACTGTATTTCAAAGAAGTATAATTCGATAACAACAATTGCATGAAACGTTTAAGTTTATATAAAATTTGTTCGATTGTTTTATGTAGTATGATGACCGTTATTGTTTCTAGCCAAGAAAATGCGTTCGATAAGCAAACATATACATTGGAAAACATGATGGTTCGAATCGCAAAGATCGAAGTGGAAGAGGATTACCTTGAGGAATACATAGCTCTCCTTAAAGAGGAAGCGGAAGCCTCCGTCCGATTGGAGCCAGGGGTCATCTGTATCTATCCCATGTTCCAGAAAGAAAAGCCTACCCAAATCCGATTGTTGGAAATCTATGCGGACAAGGGCGCCTACGAATCACATTTGCAGAGTCCTCATTTCAAGCATTATAAAGAGACTACCCTACCAATGATAAAATCCTTGCAATTGGTGGAAATGGAAGCGATTGATAAGGAAACCATGGCAAGTATCTTCAAGAAGATGAAAACGCAATGAAGATGTGAAAATGACATTTATTCAATAAAAATCAACAGAATAGTAGAGGGTTTTGAAATACTAAATCCCATAAAATCAGTAACTTTAGAACAGTCGCTATAAAAACAAGAATATCATGGCATCATTTACACTCAACATCAACGGAAAAACACAGGAGGTGGACGTCGACCCGAACACTCCCATGCTCTGGGTACTGCGTGACCACCTAAAATTGGTCGGCACAAAATATGGCTGCGGTATCGCGCAATGCGGGGCCTGTACCATCCATTTGGGCGACAGTGCGGTACGCTCGTGCCAATTACCGGTATCGGCTGTGGCCGAACAGCAAATCACGACCATCGAGGGGCTTTCCGAAAACGGCGACCACCCGGTACAACAGGCATGGCTGGAGGTCGATGTCCCCCAATGCGGCTATTGCCAAGCAGGACAGATCATGACCGCCTCGGCTTTGCTCATTCAGAACCCGAAACCCTCGGACACGGAGATTGAAACAGCCATGGACGGGAACATATGTCGATGCGGAACGTATACACGTATCAAGAAGGCCGTGCAATTGGCGGCAGGTAACCCAACCAATTCATAATTCTAAAAATATAAAACCATGACACTCGTAAAGACAAAAATTGGAAGACGCGCCTTCATCAGAAATACAAGCTTGGCAAGTGGCGGCTTGGTCTTGGGTTTTAATATGTTCAATTCCTGTAAGCCGAAGCAGACAGAGACCATAGCAATACGGAAAATGCCCAAGGAATGGTTTGAGATAAACTCATACCTTAAAATTGGGGAAAACGGATTGGTTACCATTATGGCGCCCAACCCGGAATTTGGGCAAGGGGTCATCACGTCGATGCCCATGATCGTGGCCGATGAACTGGATGTCGCATGGAAGGATGTATTGGTAGAACAGGCTAATTATGATTCCAAGGAGTATGGCCCACAATTTACCGGAGGTAGCCAGGGGATACGTAGAGGCTGGGAAAGTCTACGTATGGCAGGGGCCGCCGCAAAACAGATGTTGAAGGAAGCCGCGGCCCAGATTTGGCAGGTTCCGGTAGCCGAGATTATAGTTTCTGAAGGTGTTTTGAGCCATAGGGCCTCAGGAAGTTCGGCAGGGTATGGCGAAATGGCTGCCGCTGCTGCGAAACTGGAGGTTCCCGAAGAAGTTCCCTTAAAGGCGGTAAAAGACTTTACCATCATCGGGAAATCAAAAAAGAGCGTGGAAAACCACAAAATCGTTACTGGGAAACCCCTCTTTGGTATAGATTATCAGTATGAAGATGCTTTAATTGCCATGGTCGAGCATCCTCCCGCATTTGGCCTGAAGTTAAAAACCTACGATTCTACCGAGGTACGCACCATGCCCGGCATTGTGGATGTGTTCACTATAAAGACACTTGAGGATGACTTTAAACGCGGATATTTTGACACCAACGCCTTCACCGACCTGATCGCGGTTGTGGGCAAAAGTACTTGGGAGGTCATGAACGCCAAAAAGAAGTTGATGGCGGAATGGGAGCCTATTGCCGATTCTACCTTCAAAATGGACCGCTTTGGAACGGAAATTGATGTGGAGGTGCCCAAAGGACTGGAGAGTACGGAGGCACACTACGAAAAAATGAAGGCAATGGCCGGGAAATCTGGCACTGCGGTCCGTAAGGATGGTAATCCGGAGATAGCTTTCAAAAACGCTGTCCAAGTCATTGAAAGATCTTATACTTGTCCCTTTCTAGCCCATAACTGTATGGAGCCTATGAACTTTTTTGCCCATGTGACCGGTGAGGGAGCAAAGCTCGCAGGACCCCTACAGGCACCAAGCTTAACAGGAGCTACGGTGGCATCGCGTTTGGGAATACCCGTGGAAAAAGTCGATATTGAACTGACCCGTATGGGCGGTGGATTTGGTAGAAGGGCATACGGACATTATGCTGTTGAAGCGGCACTTATCTCACAACAGGCGAAAGCACCTGTAAAATTGGTCTACAGCCGTGAGGATGATATGACCGCTGGTATTTACCGTCCGTCCTATCACGCCACCTACAAGGCGGCATTGGATGAAAACAACAATCTGGTTGCATTTCATGTAAAAGCAGGCGGGATTCCGGAAACTCCGTTGTTCGCCAACCGTTTCCCCGCTGGGGCGGTGGACAATTATCTTGCCGAACAATGGGAGGTAAAATCCAATATCACCATTGGGGCCTTTAGAGCCCCGCGATCCAATTTTGTAGCCGGGGTGGAACAAGCATTTTTGGACGAGGTGGCCGAAGCCGCTGGAAAGGACCCCATCGATTTCCGTTTGGAATTGTTGGAAAGGGTCAAAAACAATCCGGTTGGTAAGGAAAACGATTATGAACCAGACCGATTGGCAGGTGTTCTCAAACTGGTACGCGAAAAATCGAATTGGGAAGAAGTTCCATCAGGGGTCCATAGAGGTGTATCTGCCTATTTCTGCCACAACAGCTATGCCGCCCATGTGGTAGACGTAGTTATTGAGGGCGACACCCCAAAAGTCCAGAAGGTGGTCTGTGCCGTTGATTGTGGCATTGTGGTAAACCCCGATGCAGCAACCAATATGGCCGAAGGAGCCATTGTGGACGGAATTGGCAATGCCATGTTCGGAGAGCTAACCTTTAAGGAAGGCCGAACCGAGCAGAAAAACTTTGACAGGTACAAGATGATCCGCCATAGTGAAGCACCAAATAAAATAGAAGTCCATTTCGTAAAGAACGACATCGACCCCACGGGATTGGGCGAACCCCCGTTCCCACCCGTCTTCGGGGCATTGGCCAATGCACTTTATAAAGCCACTGGACAACGACATTATCATCAGCCTTTTGTTTCACAAAAACAGTTGATAGGTTGAATTGCTCTTATTAATGTTTCATTAAAGGAATGTCCCAATATGCAGTTGGTACCATGACGCCCCATATCTAAGTCACTTACTGAAGTTTAAATTCCCACGATCTTAGGCTATCCCACAATTATTGATTTGATATCAATACTAGTCATGTTGTGGATGGCATTTGTGATCTTGGTTGATCGTGTTATTAGTAAGGTATTTTGAAATTGTTGATATTTGAGTAATGGATATAATTCGATTGATCCAAATCCCTAAATCCCTCTTTTTTGAGATTATAGTTGTCCTGATTACTTCGTTTAATTGTTAATAACTGCCATTATTCAAATAAAGGGTCATTTTAACAGTGATTTTTTTTGACATCAATTGATATCATATGACATCAAATAAAATCATTAAGTATGAAAGGCAATATTATTAGGTATAGTTTGTGGTAATTTGTTGTTATTCAATTAGTTGTGGATAACTATTTTTGTTTCTTCCCTTTTTCATTTTCCTATTTTCATACATTTAACCAACTACAATACTGTAGGAAAACAAAAGCGCTTTTGTTCATTCTGTAACCCTAAAAAAGAAACAAAATGGACAATATTTTTATACTCGAACGACTGGATCGTTTGGAAAGACTATTGACGGCCCATAAAGAGGTACTGACCTTTGAGGAAACCTGTGACTATACCGGTATATCCAGAAGCTATCTTTACAAACTTACTTCCTCTGGAAATATTCCACATTCCAAGCCCAACGGGAAACTGATCTTCTTTGAAAAGAAGAAGCTGAACGACTGGCTACTGCAAAATAGTATTTTGTCCCCAGGCTATATCGAGAACAATACCAAGAGAGATACTTCCAAAAATTCAAGTTCATGTTAGCTGGTGAAAGGACAGATGGCCTTTACAAGGTAAAGGATGCCAAAAAAAAGACCATCTATGACTATACGATCGAATACCTGGAAGAGAAGTATGACATTATGTACAACGAGATATCCCATGATTTCCAGATATCCTGTAAACAGTCAACCGAATGGTCCTATCTGAACCTCAATTCCCTGATCATTGAACTGGCCAAGGCAGGTGTGGATATCAGCACTGGGAAACTGGAAATCCTGATCAGATCGGAACTCATCCCGAAATACAATCCTATCAGGGCGTATTTTGATTCACTTCGGAAATGGGACGGGGAGGACCATATCTTAAAATTGGCCTCCTACGTTCCCACCTATGATGATACGGCCTTTGTCTATCACCTCAAAAAATGGTTGGTCAGGGCCATAAAATGTGCCCTGGAACCGGCCTATTTCAATAAACAGGCCCTGATCATCAGCCACAAGGGACAAAGCTCGGGCAAATCCACCTGGTGCCGCTTTATCTGCCCCCCGGAACTCTCCGATTATATGGCAGAGGACATCAGCAACGACAAGGACGCACGCATCCAATTGTGCCGCAATTTTCTGTACAACCTGGACGAATTGGCCGTACTGACCAAAAAGGATGTGAACGCCCTGAAAGCATTCTTTTCCAAGACCTTTATCAATGAACGCCTTCCCTATGACAGGAAGAATACGACCCTTCCCAGGATCTGTTCCTTTTTGGGCTCCACCAATATGTCCTCTTTTCTGAACGACGAGACCGGGTCCGTGCGTTGGCTGTGCTTTGAACTCAAGGACAGGATAGATTTCTCCTATTCCAAGGAAATGGAGATCAAGGACGTCTGGATGCAGGCATACCATCTCGCCTATCATGATCCCAATTTCAATCCGGAGCTCACCTTGACCGATATTTTGGAGAACGAGGAGCGCAATAAAAAATACACCAAATTGACCACCGAGGAGGAACTGGTCTCCAAATACTTTGAAAAATCCAACGACATAGTGGATTTCGTGACAGCCTCGGACGTGTTGGTGAAGTTAAGGCACCTCAATCTGAGACTGAACCAGATCAACCTGGGGCGGGCACTGTCCGGGTTCAACTTCCAAAGGGTAAAACATCCCAAGCGGCAGGTCTATGGGTATCTGGCCAGACCGGTATTTACTGATAGCCCTCTGGAGATGGAAGTTTAAAAAAAGTGCATAAGTACCTACCTAGTTACCTAATGGACCATGACCTTCCCAACAGCGGGTGCTACCTTAAGGTAGGATATATTAACCTTTGGTTACCTAGGTATTACCTAACCTACCTTTTAGGGTAGGATGGGTAACATCAAAATCAGTACTACCTAGGTTCTTAACCTATATAAACAGGGACTTAGGTAAGAAGGTAAGAGAAAACCCAACAAAAGAACCGGCTGATGAAAAGAAAAAAAACATTTAGGACACGGTGTGAAACAGCCCGGGATTTTCCCATCGAAAAGGCGCTGGCAAAACTCGGGCACTTTCCCACCCGGACAACGGTCAAAGAAGCTTGGTTCCTGAGTCCTTTCAGGTCAGAAACCCAAGCCTCTTTCAAGGTGTCCAGGTTATTGAACAGATGGTACGACCATGGGGCGGGGAAAGGGGGCAACGTGATCGACCTGATCTGTCTTCTGAAAAGATCATCGGTTAAGGAAACCTTGGATTGGTTGGAAAACGGCCAGATCTCTTTTTCTTTTCACCAGCAACTTTTTAACGGATTTGAGGAAGAGAGGATCAAAATCAGGGATGTAATGGAACTGCGCCATCTTGCCCTAAAGGAGTATGTGGAAAAAAGGGGAATTTCCCTAACAACTGTCAAGAGACTATGCAGGGAAGTACACTATAGCTTGAGGGACGGCATGTACTTCGCCATCGGGTTGCAGAACGATTCTTATGGATGGGAACTACGCAATAAATATGTAAAGAACTCAAGTTCCCCAAAGGATATGACATACATCAATTATGGTAACCGTGGTCTTGTCATCACCGAGGGTATGTTCGACATGTTGAGCCTTTTGGAACGGGACAAAGAACTAAGAGAGGGGAACGACCTTCTGATATTGAACTCCCTGGCCTTTGTAGAAAAAGCGTTTGGACTAATTGATAGTTATGAATCCATAGCGCTCTATCTGGACAATGACAAAGCTGGAAAAAGAGCAGTTGGAATATTAATGGAACAGAGCCCAAAATTCAGGGACATGTCCTATGTGTACAAGGATTTCAAAGATGTGAACGCATGGTGGATGTCGAAAAAACTATGACCCTTCAGGGAAGGAATTCAAGATGTGTCTTTGTTGCCACAAAGACGATCTTGCTTTGCTCCCGAAGGTCGCAAAGAAGTAAAAAATGAAAAGGACCTATATCAGATTCAGATGTTCCCTATTCGAGAAGAAACTGCTAAGAATCAAGGCCAAAAAGAGCGGTCTGAGCGTCAGCGAATATTGTCGTCGTGCCGCTTTCGGGGACAAGATTATCGAACGTCTGACCGAAGAACAGATAGATATCTATAAGATGCTGATCAAGTATGCGGTTAACTTTAAACTGATCGGGAACATGTTCCGAAAACGAAATCCCAAACTAGCAGAAGAGGTCACAAAACTGGCCGAAGAAATACGGGACCACCTTTATAATTTCAAAAAATGATAGGCAAGGGCAAATCTATATCGCACACCGGGGCTTCCATGTCCTATGGCTGGAAACAGGAGAAGGATGCAGAGGTCGTATTCTCCCAACATCTGGCCGGGGAAAACCCCGAACAGATTACGGAAGAATTCAAGATCATCCAAGAGCAGAATGCCAGGTGCACGAACAATACCCTGAGCTTTGTCCTCAGCCCTACCATCGAGGACGGAAAGAAACTTAGCTCCAAGGCCCTCAAAGAGATTACGGAAAAGTTCCTCAAGGAAATGAAATTGCTGGAGCATCAGGCCATCGGCTTTGTACATAGGGACCAACAGCATACCCATGTCCATGTGTACGTGAACCGAATAGATTTTAATGGTAAGGCCTATAATGACAGTTTTATCGGAAAAAGGAGCCAGCAGGCCGCGGAACGGGTGGCGGAGAAATTGGGGTTCACCACGGTACGGGAAGTACAACTGGAAAAATTGGACCATATCAAACTTATACGATTTGAGATCAAACAGGTACATGAAAAGGTCATGGCCGAACACCGCCCCAAGGATCTGGACCGGTATATCAGATTAATGGGGGAAAAGGATATAAATGTTGTGCCCAGCATCAACAAGTCGAACCAATTGCAGGGATTCCGATTTGAATTTAAAGGACATAGCTTAAAGGGGAGCGAGGTGCACCGTTCCATGTCAGGCAGCAGATTGGCCATAGGGATAGAGGAACATGCAGGAAGGGGCTTCGTCAAAAACAAGGACAATACCGTCAGCCTCTTAGGAAAGGCCACGGAGCTCAGTGGGAACATTGCCATGAAGGTAGCGAAAAAGGTTATTGTGAAGACCATTAAAAAAGGTATGGGAATCGAGATAGGATAGTAATAATTAAAGATTAAGATATGGCAAGGTTGGACGAGATTACGGAACTATTGACCGACGAATTGGATGGATTGAAACAGATGCTGGTGAAACTGGAGACCTTGAGCAAGGAACTCACGGGTTCGGAAACGGTACAGGATATTTCGACGATCAGAAAAGAACTGAAGGAACTCAACAGAACACAGGAGGATTATTTTAAAGTACAGGATGGACGAACGATTCAAATAGAGGATCAATTGAAAAAGTCGCAGATTATCCCTGAATGGCTATTGTTCATGGTTAGTTTGGTCCTTATCCTATCCCTGTCAATATCTGGCTATTTGGGCTATCAGGTGGTACAGTTCGAAGAAGAAAAGGTGAAAGCCTTCGAAGAAGGAAAAGTGGTTATTTCAAAGGAACTGAATAGCTTTTTTAAACAGCATCCTGATATCTATAAGGGGTTTCTGGAATGGTCCAGAAAAGCGGAAAATACAGATCAAAACTAGGTTGAAGTTTATATACACCCCACTTATTAAATATAGATAATCAATACTTTTATTCCAGTTCCATTTTGGTGATCTCAAATGGCATGGCGCATATATCCTCCGTTTCAAAGGTCTCGTACATATACCCACTAAACCTTACCTTTAGACCATCCTCCTTAAATTCTTCTGAAAGGTTGCAGGGGGCCAAAGGGAGGTATATGTTAGGAGGTGTAGAAATTCCAATTATGGTATAATTTGACTGACAGCCATCATTGTCAATTTCGCCAATAAGATCTGTAAACCTTGCTTCAATTTTTCTGTTCTCCTCCTGAAAACAATTCGGCAGGGAGTCATCATTGGAGCACGAGTTAATGGTGACAAGTAACACTAATATTTTAATCACAATCCTTATATTCATAATGACTTTTTTTAGAAATGAACATACACTGTAGAAAAACATTGTTCTAGATTATATATTGATGATGCATTTAAATCAAAATAGTTGCTCGTTCGCAACTGAAATATCTAATTAATAGTTTATTGGGGAAGTAAAAAAATAGACCAAACTTACTTCCTTGTACTCAGAAGTTGATCGTTAATGTTTGGTTGCAAATTTATCCAGTAATTAGGATAGTTTGTGGTAGTTATATTACCCTGAAACTAATTTTCCAATCAAGGGTCAGTAGGTTGCGCCCTAATTCGATTTTATGTAACGCTTATCTACCTGAACACTATAAAATCGAAATAGGATCCACGCGCAAAGTTTTTGTAAGATTTGGGGAGAAAAGCTCTAGCCAAATTAAGACCTGTAACAGCCATCAAAAAATTAATAGTGGGGTCAAATTCAATAATTCTGTATCTTTACGTAAAAGCTATTTAAAATGGACCTACAATCTAGAAAAATTAAGTTTGTACAGGAGTTTTTGAAATTACAAAGCGAAGAGGTCATTTCCCATCTTGAAAAAATATTGAGCAAAGAAACCAAAACTTTAACTAACCAAGAGTTTGAGCCTTTTACGATCGAAGAGTTTAATGTCCGAATTGATCAATCGATGGACGATTCCAAAAATGGGAAATTAATCAAGGCAAGCGATTTAAAAGCCAAAATTGACAAATGGGCCTAGAAATATTTTGGACTGGATTCGCTGAGGATCAACTTCATTGTATATTTAAACATTACCAGAAAAAAGCTGGTAATCGCATTGCCAAAAAACTTGTAGATGGAATTTTTAATGAGCCTTCTAAACTAAAAATCCAACCCGAAATCGGCCAAATCGAAGAATTATTAAGAGACAGAGAGCTCGGTTTTCGATATTTGATCTACAAAAAAAATTATAAAATAATTTACTGGATAAACGAAGACGAAAATCGAGTTGAAATTATAGATGTTTTCGACGTTCGGCAATATCCCCTAAAAATACGGAGATCGCAATAAGTCCGAAAGTTTAGTCATAGATTAACTCATAAGCGGAGGGATTTTCTCGATTACTATTCGATTTTAAACAATACCATTTATATCCATTTGACTACATTTGTAAAGACGGAATAAAAATCCTCAAAAAAGTTCACAAATCGTCAACATTGTAAACCTAGAAAAATCAGAATCCCTTTAAAATAAAGGGGTCACAGAAAGAGGTTCGATTCTTGGTGAGGTCACGAACCAAAGGTGCGCAGCACCAAAAGCGTCAGCTTTCGGATCGAAGCCCGTGCTGAGCGGCGTCGAAGTGATTCTTGGTGAGACTACGAAGTAGGCTAGACTGAGGTGTATGGCACGGTCATTTCTTTATAAGTAGAACTATACTTTCTTCATTGTTCTGCATTTCCTTTTATTAATTCTTGTGTACCTGATAAGGTTGGCGGGAGGTGGTAAAAAAGAAATTTATATTTAGTAATAAAAATACACTCCTAAGCATCATAATCTTGCCCTGAGGTAATTGGCGATTTTCAAGATTGCGTAATTGTATTGTGGATATTGAAGGAATACTCTTCTCAAAATAAAGCTGTTTGCCATAAAGGATTTGTTTGACGTTTTGTATAGGGCAGTTATTTATCAGGTTAATTATAAAATAGTTAGAGCAAATAGAGTAATGTTCACTTCATTAAATTTATATGTAATTAACATTAAAATTTATTACAATGATTACCGAAAATAAAAATCAAGATAAGAAGTCAGTTTTAAAGGGTTTGAATAATGAGGTTCAACAAAATCGTGGGCTTGACCTAGAAACAAACCCTAATGGGGATTCAAATAAAGGGGTCGGCAAACCGGTTGACAACGGAGGTGTTGCATCTTCAAGATTTGATAAGCATTTGGAAAAGCAATGGTTGGCCGTACGGGATAATTATCTCGCAAATTTCCCGGAACTAAACGATATGGACACCACATATGACAACAAGAGTTTTAGTACTCTAATACAAAAGCTGGCGAAAAGAAGACAGCAAACCTCTGAGCAGGTGCGGGAGGAAATAATGAATTGGCCTTCTTCCCAATAAATGCCGTATTTCTTTACGGCCTTATACTATGATATTACCGGGCAGTTTTCTGGCATGACCATAAGATTCTTCCTTGAATTTAGTTTTGGTTACCATAAAGAAGTCCTGGGCCGCTCCTGGATGTCATAATGAAGGCAAAGTGAAATAGATAAGGGTACTTAAGTAAACGCCTACTAAATTTCGTAAATTGCATAACAGCTATTCAAACAATGTTAAACATATATCCTTTATTGTTACAATTGCCGATAGGCACTCGAAATCCGGATGACAATGATCCTATTGATCTTACCAGTGCATTCGATGTTATTGTTTTTATTATTCTGCCTATTCTAATGGTTATCTTTTATATTCTTTGGAGAAAGAAAAGGAAGAAGGATAAGGAGAATTAGTTGTTGCAGTTAACTTTTGTAAATATAACTTTACGAGTAAGGCCCATAGTGCAAAGAGCTCTATTTCTATAGTAATAAAGGCTAGCCTGATTACAATTGAAACAGGGGTGCAGCTTAAGATGTTTGATGGTGTGATTGGTGGATGGTCTACGCTAGAAACGCCCCATCGCAAAGACCTTGATTATAGTTTGGGAGTGATGCAATTCCAACACCTACTACCATAAATTCCTGAATGTTGATTACCTTAGTGCCAAAGTATTGACCATGGAAAAGAGCAAAATCAAAAATGTATTCGTAGAAGGTGCAATAAGCCCGGAGTTCATTGCCAATTCCATTGCAAAGCACCAGTCCAAAACCACTATTGGGGCACACGATATCTTTTTGGGCCAGGTACGGGCAGATCTAATTGACGGACAGGAAGTGGCCGCTATAGAATATTCGGCCTATGAGGAAATGGCCAATTTAAAATTTCACGAAATAAGGGAGGCTACCTTTGCCAAGTTTAACCTAAGCTGTATGCACATCTATCACAGTTTGGGAAGGGTAAATACTGGAGAAATATGCCTGTTTGTTTTTGTGTCATCGCCACACCGAAAAGAAGTTTTTGAGGCATTGCACCATGTGGTGGAGGAAATTAAGAATCAGGTCCCTATTTTTGGGAAGGAACTGTTTGAGGATGATTCCTATCAATGGAAAGTAAATAAATAGAGATGGTAGATATCACCCATAAAAAATCAACTTTGCGTACGGCGATTGCCCAGGCTATAGTCCAAGTAAGTTCAGAGGATACTATAAGCGCCATAAATAATAAAACGGTGCCCAAAGGCGATGTGTTTGCCATTAGCAAGGCTGCTGGTTTATTGGGAGTGAAGAAGACGGCGGACCTTTTGCCGGACTGCCATCCCCTGCCTATAGAATACACCGATATTTCTTACTCTATAATTGGTTTACAAATAACGGTTTTGGTTACGGTAAAGACCATCTACAAAACTGGTGTAGAGGTAGAAGCCATGCACGGTGCCAGTATAGTGGCCCTAAATATGTATGATATGTTAAAGCCTATAGACAAGGGCATCGAAATACAGCATATTAAATTATTGAGAAAAACGGGAGGGAAGTCGGATATAGGTGCCGACCTATAATTCTCCAGTCAATAAAATTTAACAGTTACTTAAGAGAATCTGTGCATATCTTTGTGGTGTGAAAAAAACAAGGCACTTGCTTTTTTTTAGGGTTCTAGCGCTTATACTTTTCTTAAGTATAGGGCAAGTCTCTATGGCTACCACCAAGGAGGCCAAAGAAGTTAAGGCCGGGGTTAATGGTGAGATCCAAACAGATCATCATCTAACCTACGAGATGCCGAACTCTGGGCATACTATGCTCTTGGCAGAAGGTAATTATCAATTGCCAACAGTTAACGAACTAAGGCCAAATCTCAATTTATTTTCCCCTAATACTATAAGTTGCCTCTCCGTACTCAAGGAAAAGGAGCTTATGTCCCTAAAAAGGGAGGTCCAAATTATTGCTAGTTTGGACGCGCTAACCATTATCTATCCCTTTCACACCTTTTTATAAATTTTTCCATTACTCACACCTAATTCCAGAATAACCAATTTTGGAAAATTCCCCATGCCATACATTAGCCTTGGTAGGTGGGGATGTAATTAATAAATGGAATAATTTAAAAAAATATACAATGAATATATCAATGTTGTTGGTATCAGTTTTATTGGTGCTTTGCACCATCATACCTTTTGTAATCCTTAATAAATCAGGAAAAGGGGATTTAAAAATAATGTCTAAAGAAGTTAAAAACTTAATGATCGAATCTAAACTTAAATTCGATTTAAAGGAAAGTTGGGGCAATTCGTTCATCGCCCTGGATTCAAATAATAAGAAACTTATTTTTTCCAAAGTATTTGATGGCGTTGTAGCCCTGGAAAATATTGATCTTAATGAAGTGTCCAATGTCAAAATCGTAAAGAAAACCTACCAGCTCAAGTCCAAAAATAAGAAGGAGACGGTTTTGGAGAAATTGGATTTGGAGATTAGCTTTTTAGATCATGAAAAGCCCGTCAGGACCCTAAATTTTTATGACATCAATAGTATTTACATGGAGGATTACGAACTTGTCCGTGCCGAAAAATGGAATACTGCCATTAATGGTGTTTTAAAAACAAATATAGAAAGTGCCAAGGTGGCCTAATTTCCTAGGTTTTTTATTAGTTAACATAGTTAAGGGCAATCTGTATTTTGGAAAATAGACTTTTCGGAATACAGATTGCCCTTTTTAGTACTATATATTTTTGAAGGCAAAGGATTTAGAATTACTCCCGTTTTGACCAAATTTCATTTAAGGGGTCGCCCTTGCTGCTTTTGCCGGTATGATGCCAATCCTTGCCATTTAATTCGTAATTGAAGGATAGGGCCGCTCCCACCCGGGAATTGTCCCTGGAGAAATAGCCTATATTTTCTATGTACTTGCCATTGGTTGCGTCGTAGGTTCCGCCCCCGCTACCAAAAAACTCGAAGGTTTCGGTGTTATAGGCAATCCATTGAAAATGCCCGTTCAATAAATATTTCATAGTTTTTCTTGGTCTGGAAGTATCCCTTCTTTCTTCGCCTTGGTCCGTTACCCGGCCAGTCATTAGCCACTTGCCGTCCAGATCCTGAGTACCAATTGTGGTGGGGGTAAAGGTCATTGGCTTGGCCCCTTCGAGTATCAAGTTTCCTTTTTTTAGCTTATAGGGTACATTAATACTGGTAATTTTATCTTCTTTATGGTTGGAATTAAATTCAAGATCAACCATAAGGTTATTGTCGGAGGTGGTGTAGTAGCCACCCATGGTTTTTATAAATTCTGCAGGGGACTCTTTATAGATGGTGTGGACGTAATAATCCCCGTCCAATTTCAACTCGTGATGAAGGGTTCCATCCTTGCTTTTTTCCTTAAAATGATAAACGTTGGCCGGTATTTGGGCCGTAATTTTATTAAAAAAAGAGAGGAGGAGAATAAGACCAATAAAAACGTTGAATTTTTTAAGCTTCATGACCATCTGGTTTTTATTTAAAAATAGTCAAGAAAAGGTTAAAAATCAACGCTTTGGGTTTAATTTTTAGTTAATTTTTTACTATTCGGGAAATTCATTTTTTACTTCAACGTAAAATTTTTTAAAACGCTTGTTTTTTCATTTTTTTTGTTTTCATTTGTCACATCAATTTAGCCTTAAATTTTATCTTGATATTAGCATCTAGTTGAGTACAATGAACCATATTTACAAATTTGGATTTCTGGCAGCAGCAAGGTTTAGGCCACTGAAATTTAATGGTATAGGTAGCCAGAATTTACTTGGTATTCCAAATTTTTCTTCCATCGTGTGCAGTCAGCACGACTATTTTTTTATTCCTACCACTGAAAAGCAGATAATTGTTTAGGGATTTAGTTATAATTTCTAATATTATTTGCATTTGGCGATGCTATTTACTTATTTACAATTCATATATTTATTTAAATGAACACGAAGTACATTAATCTTATAGATCAGACATACTATTTTCCTCAAGAGGAGTTTTCATTGGATGGCGAAAACCTAAAGTTCCATGGAATACCACTTATGGATTTGGTAGAGCAGTATGGCAGTCCTTTGAAATTTACCTATTTGCCTAAAATTTCAGAAAATATCAACAAGGCAAAGGAATGGTTTAAAATAGCCATGGAGAAAAATAATTACAAGGGCAAATACCATTATTGCTATTGTACCAAAAGTTCCCATTTTAAACCGGTTTTGAACGAAGCCTTAAAGAATGATATTCATATAGAAACGTCTTCCGCCTTTGATATTAATATCGTTGAAAAATTAAAGGAAAGGGGTAGGATTAAGGACAATACCTATATCATATGTAACGGATTTAAAAGGGATCAATATATTACCAATATAGCTAATCTTATAAACCGGGGACATCAGAATTGTATTCCTATTATCGATAATTACGAGGAAATAGACCTTTTGTCCGATGCCATCAACGATACTTTTAAAGTTGGAATCAGAATTGCATCCGAGGAGGAGCCAAAGTTCGAATTTTATACCTCGCGACTGGGAATCGGATACAAAAATATCGTACCTTTTTATGAGAATCAGATTAAGGATAATGACAAGGTAGAGTTAAAAATGCTACACTTTTTCATTAATACCGGTATACGTGACAATGCCTATTATTGGAACGAATTGGTTAAATGTTTAAAGGTGTATGTGAGGCTTAAAAAGATTTGTCCATCCTTGGACAGTCTTAATATTGGTGGTGGTTTCCCCATAAAGAACTCTTTGGCTTTTGATTACGACTATCAATACATGATAGATGAGATTATAAACCAAATTAATATTGCCTGTCAGGAAGCGGATGTTGCAGTACCTAATATCTTTACCGAATTTGGAAGTTTTACGGTAGGTGAGAGTGGCGGTGCCATTTATGAAATACTATATCAGAAGCAACAGAACGATCGGGAAAAGTGGAACATGATCGATTCCTCTTTCATTACCACATTGCCGGATACCTGGGCCATTAATAAACGTTTCATTATGCTGGCTATTAACCGCTGGCAAGATGAATATGAGCGGGTATTGTTGGGCGGACTAACCTGCGATAGCGATGATTATTACAATAGTGAGCAAAACATGAACGCCATTTATTTGCCCAAGTACAGAAAGGATAAGCCGCTTTATATTGGATTCTTCAATACAGGGGCCTATCAGGAGTCCATTGGAGGTTATGGCGGGTTACAGCACTGTTTAATACCACATCCGAAACATATTTTAATTGATAAGGATGAAAACGGAAATATAACGACCAAATTATTTAGTGAACAACAAAAGGCAGAGGATCTGCTTAAAATTTTGGGATATGAAATGAATCTTAACGGCAATACTGAAGTTGGTGAATCCGTTAAGCAGAAAATTAAATCTGACCTTTAAAATCAATAAACTTTAAACAAATGAACACAACTAACAATTACGCTGGCATACCAGACGAGTTTGCGCAATTGGAAAAGGCAAAGGTAGTTTTGATACCTGTGCCTTATGATGGAACCAGTACCTGGGGAAAAGGGGCGGACAAAGGGCCAAAGGCTTTTTTGGAGGCCTCGGAAAATATGGAATGGTATGATATAGAAACCGATACGGAGGTCTATCAGCAAGGGATATATTTGGCGAATTCCATAGATGAGGACAGTTCTCCGGAGGCTATGGTAAATGCGGTACATAAGGCCACAAAGGAGTATATTAAACGGAATAAGTTTGTTACCCTTTTCGGAGGGGAGCATTCAATTTCCATAGGTACCATTAGGGCCTTTAATGAGTGTTTTGATAACCTTACCGTATTGCATATAGACGCACATGCAGATATAAGGAAATCATATAATGGCAGTAAATTTAATCACGCCTGTGCGGTTCATGAGGCAAGTCAGACCACCAACCTTATCCAAGTGGGGATACGTAGTATGGATGCCATTGAAAAAACCTTTATAGATGAGGAGAAAACTTTTTTCGCCCATGATATGGTAAATGATGAGTATTGGACGGATAAGGTAATAGATCTTATGACGGACAATGTCTTTATAACTTTCGACCTGGATGCATTGGATCCGTCCATTATGCCGTCTACCGGAACCCCTGAACCAGGAGGCTTGTTTTACTATGAGACCTTGGAGTTTCTAAAACAGGTGTTTGAGGATAAAAATGTTGTAGGATTTGATATTGTGGAACTTTGTCCCAATAAAGCGGATAAATCTTCCGATTTCCTTGCAGCCAAATTATATTACAAAATGCTTAGCTATAAGTTTATGGGTGAGGCCGTAGAAGACGAATACGACAACACCTATGACGTTGATTCCAAAGTGGGAGGCAATAATAATTCAAAATTCGACGATGACGAAGACTAAAGGAGAAATTTCCAATTTTATTGAAAAGTATTATTTACATTTTAACGCAGCCGCTTTGGTGGATGCCGCAAAGGGATATGAAGATCAACTAAAGCAGGGTTCCAAAATGTTGGTCTCTTTGGCAGGAGCCATGAGTACAGCAGAATTGGGAAAGATTTTCGCTGAGGTTATCCGCCAGGATAAGGTGCATATCATTTCCTGTACCGGGGCCAATTTGGAAGAGGATATCATGAATTTGGTGGCCCATTCGCATTATAAGCGTGTGCCCAATTACCGTGATCTAACCCCTCAGGACGAGTGGGATCTGTTGGAGAAGGGCTTGAACAGGGTAACGGATACCTGTATTCCTGAGCATGAAGCCTTCCGAAGGTTGCAAAAGCATATTTTTGAAATTTGGAAAAAAGCTGAAGACGACGGGGAAAGATATTTGCCACATGAGTTCATGTACAAATTGTTGCTTTCCGGTGTTCTGGAAGAATATTATGAGATAGATCTCAAGGATTCGTGGATGTATGCCGCAGCCGAGAAGAATTTACCTATTGTTTGTCCAGGTTGGGAAGACAGTACCATGGGGAATATCTTTGCCTCTTATGTGGTAAAAGGTGAGTTAAAGGCCAGTACCATGAAGTCCGGGATTGAATATATGACCTTTCTGGCAGATTGGTATACCGCAAATTCTGAAAAAGGGATCGGATTTTTTCAGATAGGTGGTGGAATTGCCGGAGATTTCCCAATTTGCGTGGTGCCCATGTTGTACCAAGATCTTGAAAGGACAGATACACCGTTTTGGAGTTATTTTTGCCAAATAAGTGACTCTACCACAAGTTATGGTTCCTATTCCGGTGCAGTGCCGAATGAAAAAATTACCTGGGGGAAATTGGATATAGACACCCCTAAGTTTATTATTGAAAGTGATGCAACCATTGTTGCGCCCTTAATTTTTGCGTACCTATTAGACATGTAGTATATGGACAATTTAAAAAGAGTTATTGTAGACTTTAAAAAACTTACTCCCGAAGTTTTGAAACTTTTGGTTGAGAAGTATCCGGATGGGTACGACGATCTTAATATCATCTCCTTCAAGAATGCGCAAGGGGAACGTATAGAGGCCGTTGAGGTAACTACCGAGGATACCAAATATCTTGTCAAGATTAGCGCCAAGTTGGAAAAGACTATGGCCAATTATGACGAGGATGATTATGAGGATTTTGACGATGACGATCCAGAGGCCATTCCAGATGTGGATATGGAAGGAGTAGAGGGAGATGATGACGATGATTAACTCGTGATGTTTGAGGTTGTTGCCGTTCATATAGCATCTTCGATCAATATTAGGCAATGTAAATCTCTATTGCCCTTGAAAATATTGTTTTCGGACAGTGATGAGCTTTATTTAAAAAACGGCGAAAAAAAATTCGTTTATATCTTTCAATATGGTCTAATCTCTTTTTTTAATCATTCCGAGGATGAAAAAGCGAAGATTTTAGACGCCCTTTCCGCAATTACCAAGGAGAAAAACGCTCCCCAATTTACAGAGACTATAAAAGTAGAAATAATCGAAGGCCACCAAAAGGTGGCTTTCGATAAAGTTATCTTACCCAGTTTTGATGCCGAGTTTATTAGATTGGTAATGTTGAATACTTCCCAATCGGTGGCGTTGGACCAATATTCCGAAATTACACAACAGCTTTTGGAAGAGACTAATGAACACACCCAATATTTGGAAAAGAAGGGAAAGTTGAATATTTCGGGAATTAAGCTAAAGCAGTTTATAGGGAAGGTCCTGAATATTAAAAATCAGATATCAGAAAACCTATATATTTTTGATGAGCCGGACAGTACTTGGGAAAATGAGCAGCTGAACAGGTTAAATCTGGAACTTAAACAAACGTTCGACCTAAAGATAAGGTATAGGAATATACACGAGCAATTAGGGATTATTAAAGAAAACCTGGAGTTGTTTAAGGATATTTGGGACCATAGGGAAAGCAGTAGATTGGAGTGGGTCATTATTATACTGATTTTGGTAGAGGTTTTGGATCTTTTTGTATTTAGGTTGTTGAGGTAAATTGTAATTGATCTTTTTACTACCTTAGTTAAAGCATCATTACTTTATTAAAGCCAGATGAAATGAGCCATAAAAATTCTTTAAAACACCCGATGATTATCGGGAGTGGTTGTTTAATGGCGAATTGCACCCGATAGGTGTCGGGATGACCTCAATTATTATGAATTAAATATAAACAGATGAAAAATGCACCCTTCCATATGTCATTGCCCTGTCTAAGCATAAGCAAAACAGAAGATTTCTACGTAGATGTCATAGGTGCCGAATTGGGAAGGCACTCTTCCCGATGGCTGGATATCAATCTTTTTGGGAACCAGATTACATTTACCAAAGCAGGCATTTTTAATTTTACCTTTAAAACCTATAAGTTTGAAGATACTGTGCTCCCATCTTTTCACTTTGGGGTAATTGTGGATGAAAGCACTTGGAATAATTTGCATGCCAAATTAATGAAGTCGGAATATGAACTTACGACCGAGGTCGTATTTTTAAAGGACAAGATAGGCGAGCATAAGTCCTTTTTTATTCAGGATCCCAATGGGCACATGGTAGAATTTAAATGTTTCAAAAAGCAAAAAGAGATGTTTTTATCCTGATTTTAAGGATTATTTCAGAAAGCCTACCGTCATTTAATAAATTAATAATCATTTATTCTTGATTCCCAGGGGTCAAGTGTTTTATTTTTGCAATTAATTAAAAAGAAAATTTAGATATAGCAATGAAGTATAAGGACCTGGATATTATTGGTAGTGAGGAATGGTGTGTATTTGAGGATTTGGAGATTCCTGCCATAAAGGCTAGGGTAGATTCCGGGGCGAAAACTTCTTCTATTCAGGCAAATAATATAAAAGTGTTTACCAAAGGGGCCCATGAATGGGTAAAGTTCGAGGTTAATCCCCTACAGGACAATAGGGGTATCAATATAGACTGCAAGGCGCGTTTGGTAGACCGTAGAACGGTAAAGAGTTCTTCAGGGATATCCGAGGAGCGGTTTGTAATAAAGACCCCGGTACGTGTTGGCAGTCATACTTTTGAAATAGAACTTACCTTGGCCAATAGGGATACTATGGAGTACCGTATGCTTTTGGGCAGGGAGGCACTAAATGAACGTTTTGTGGTAAACCCTGCGGTTAGTTTTAATTTGGGAGAGTTCACGGCAACAGAAATAAATCAGAGATATGCCTCTCATTTTAAAGAAAAAACAGGGCTTAAAATTGCACTGTTGGCCAGTAATCCCTTGTTGTACAGCAACAAGCGAATAATGGAAGCCGGTGAGGCTTTGGGCCATGATATGGTGTTTTTAAATGTGGAGCACGCCTATATGAAATTGGATGCCAATTCTCCGGAGATTAGATATAGGGGAGGTAACATATTAAATGAGTTCGATGCCATTATACCTAGGATAAAACCGGCGGTTACCTTTTACGGCTGTGCCTTGATAAGGCAATTCGACAATCTTGGGGTGTACTGTTTAAATTCGGCAGAGGCCATTACCCAGTCCAGGGACAAATTGTTTGCATCCCAGCTTTTTTCCAAAAATGACATACATATCCCTATTACAGGATTTGCCAAATCTCCTATGGATACCAAAGATCTTATCAGGATGGTCAACGGGGCTCCTTTGATTATAAAACTATTGGAAAGTACCCAGGGTAAGGGCGTGGTGTTGGCAGAGACAAACAAGGCTGCAGAAAGTGTTATAAACGCCTTTAAAAGTGTGCAGACCAATATTTTGGTACAGGAGTTCATAAAAGAAGCAAACGGCCAGGATATACGCTG
This sequence comes from Arenibacter sp. S6351L, assembly GCF_023016025.1. Lineage (NCBI taxonomy): Bacteria > Pseudomonadati > Bacteroidota > Flavobacteriia > Flavobacteriales > Flavobacteriaceae > Arenibacter > Arenibacter sp. S6351L. The sequence continues at coordinate 416,115 of NZ_JALKBB010000001.1, forward strand.
TTTTGTAGTAAATGGAAAAGTAGTGGCCTCAATACAGCGCCAAGCTGAAAAGGGGGAATTTCGTGCAAACCTGCACCAAGGGGGGAAGGCTTCCATTATAAGGATCACGTCCGAAGAAAGGAAGTTGGCCGTAAAGGCCGCCAAGGTTCTAAATCTGGCCGTTGCCGGAGTGGACATCATCCGTTCCAATAAAGGACCCTTACTGCTTGAGGTAAATTCATCCCCGGGATTGGAGGGAATTGAAAATGCTACGGGGAAGGATATTGCCAGTATCATGATCCGGGCTATAGAGAGTAAGATTAAATTCAATAGCTAGTCGCTAGTTTTAATAGGAAGTAAAATAAATTGGGAAGGTGTGGCCATCGTTCATGCCTTCCCAATTTAATTGCATGCCCCAAGGACTAGAACTGATTTTTGAATTAAAACCTAGTTAAATTTAAATGCTGCCAAAGCTGGCGTTTATTAAAATTTGTACCTTCGTCCTATGGGAAGAATATTGTTTTACCTCATTGTTTTCATATTGTTGGGCTCTTGTAAACAGCAGGCAAACACAGAGGCCGTTGAAGAAAAGGCGGAGGAGTTTTTCAGTGTGGATTCGCTCCCCAAACCCAGTGAAATTAATGAACAGGCCCTGACAATCTTAAAGGAATGGCAGGAGTTCAACGGTTTGGAAACTACTTTTGAATCGTTGTACCGGGTGGCCAATAGGGAGGATTTGGAATTGGTCATTGAAGATTTGATCGAGAAACAAAAAACGCTGGAAGCATCTACATATCCGGCAACATTTGATAAGCCACAGATTAAGAGTAGACAAAAGGTCTTTAAGACCTATATTCTTAAAACAAAGGGAAATATGGAGTATAGGGTTGGTACCAAAGCGTCCACCATAGAAATGATCAATGCTTATAACGCATTTAGGAACCAGTTCAACGTTATTGTCAACAGCAAGTTGGACACTATTCTAATTTTAAGTGAGTAGGGCCCTGATGTTTATGTTGGTCGTCCTTTTGTCCTTACAGCTGAGGTCCCAGGCACAAGTGGATAAATTGGAAATAGGGAACATTTTGGATAGCTGGCACAGCGCGGCAGGGAGCGCCGATTTTGATGCCTATTTTAATTTAATGACTTCCGATGCCGTGTTTATAGGTACGGATGCTTCCGAGAATTGGCAAATCGAAGAATTTAAGGCTTATGCAAAGCCCCATTTTGAAAAGGGGAAGGCGTGGAACTTTAAAGCCGTGGAACGACAAGTGTATGTCAATGATGAGGGGGATTATGCCTGGTTTGATGAATTATTGAATACCCAGATGAAACTATGTCGCGGTTCCGGGGTACTTAGGAAAGAATCCGGGGAATGGAAAATAGCGCATTATGTACTTTCTCTTGTAATTCCCAATGAAAATGTTTCCGAGGTAGTCCTGATCAAACAGGAAAAGGATGACAGGATTATCAAAGATTTGATCAAGCAATAGACCTCGTTAAGAAAGGGAAGGTTATAATCTTTAGTACATAAAAAAAACCACTGTTGTGTTGTACAGTGGTTTTTTTATGCTCCATTTTAAAGGAAGCACAGAGTTGGGCAGGAAATTAAATGGACTATTCCTTTGTTTCCTTATTCTCTTGTTTCTCTTTTCTGGACTGTAAAGCTTGTCTACTTAGACTGGCCAAATTAAAATTGGGGTCTATTTTTAAAGCTTCATCAATGGTAGCCAAAGCACCATCTATATCGGTTTGATCTTTATTGAATTCTACCAGGGCCTTCAAATGGATAAATGCCGCCTTTAAGGCAACCTCGTAGGGTTGTTGCCTTTCATAGAATGCATATTTCATATCGTCCTTCGCATTGGCAATTCCAAATTCAATATTGGCAGCTGCACCTTCATTGTCACCGGTCTGAATTTTTAGATCTGCCAATTCATACGCCAGATACGGATTTGGTCCTCTCTTATTAAGAATTTCAAACTGTTCCAAAGCCCTTTTTGGTTGGTTCAACGCTTTTAGGGAAATAGCTTTTACCTGTACGGCCAAATCGGAGTCCGATTCGTTTTTTTCAATCCCAATCGTATTTAAAGCTTGTAAATGCTGATTGTCCGTGGTGTAAATGTATGCCAAGGTATCATTGCGTTCTTTGCTTGGAGAAAGTATGTTAAGGTGGGTAATGGCGCTAATAACCCCATTTATGTCACCCTGTTGTCTCATTTGGTCATAATAGGCCTCATAATGCGTAAGCAACTCACTTTTTGTCTGTGAATTTGCTGTAAATCCTACCATAACTAGTAGGATCAGTACTATTTTCTTCATTGTTCTAATTTTTAGTGTGCCAAAACTAGTAAATTATTTCTAACCATTTGTTAAGGAATGTCTTAAACCTTGGATAGGCAATAAAAAAGGATGCCGATCGGCATCCTTTTTTCTAATATGGTTGGTCTGGGTCTGGGTTAAACAACGGTGAGCGTAACATTTCTGTTTTCGTATGCCCGAATAAGTCTGGCATAAAATGCAATACTCACGTTGTCCTTGTCCAAGCTAGAACTTAAGAACTCTTTTAAATTCTTGAAAAGTAAATTTGCCCTGAGAATTGGAAGGCTGGAATTCACTTTTTTGGGGTCATAACAGCTGTCGTCCATAACAATATCCATAATGACTCTCTTTCTATGATAGTCAATGGATACATCTGCAGCATTGTAATATTTTTTTAATATGGCAACATGCAGATTTTGAAATTTTTGGGACATTTTGCTTTTGGAGCAGCTTTTGGAAATTAAATTTTCAATTTCGGTAAGTACTCTTGTTTTTAGACCTGAATTTTCCATGATAATTGAATTTATTCGTTTACTTAAAGGTACGGACTAATCGATAAACGGTTAATAATCAAGGGTGTAATTTAACCAAAAGTGGGTGACTTTGTTGTGAAAGTACAAAAATGTGTGGTGAATTAACTTACAATTGAAGTGTTATAAGGGTAGATTTTAACATTTAAATACTTACTTTCTATGCTTTTGTTTCCTATTTTATCTAAATTTTTGGTGTAAACGGGCGGCAAAAGCCCTCTTTTTATAGCTTCAGTGGTATAATAAGTCTCCTTTGTAGGGTGGAGGGGATACACCCCATTAATGACTTTATTTTCCCAATTCCCATTTATGGCCATTGTGATAATTCCTATACAGTCATTTAGATGAATTAGATTCACTGGGTCATTGCCATTGCTAAGATCGGTTTTACCGGCAAGATGGGTTACAGGATGCCTTGATGGCCCAATTAGGCCCCCAAACCTAATAATGGTGCTATTCAGGTCCCCGTCGTTCAAAAAAATATTCTCTGCCGCTAGAAGTTGCCTGCCCGACTCCGTATTTGGTCGGGTAGGGGAGTCTTCTGTGATTAGTCCGTCGATGTTGCCATATACAGAGGTGCTACTAATAAAAATAATACGGCTAAGTGGAGTTTTTTTTATTTTATCATATAGATGGAACATTTTTTTAATAAAGCTCTCTTGGGGAGCCGAACGCAACTTTGGAGGAACGTTTATAATCAATAAGTCCAATGCCGCTAAAAAGTTGTCGATCTGTCCTTCAATTCCTTTCTCTGTTAGACCAATGGTAAATGGTACAATATTGGCTTTCTGCAATATCTCTATTTTGGAATCGGAGGTGGTGGTTCCGAACACGGTATGTTCCTCATGTATGAGGGATTTGGCCAAAGGTAATCCCAGCCACCCACAGCCTAGAATGCCGATCTTTTTGTTCAAAACGCTATCTTTTTGCTAATCAAAATGGCGTCGTTTAAAACAAATGGCATTGGAATATTGTCTTCTGGCCTCGGAGGGACAGTAAATAATGGATTGTTCAATAGATCGTTGGAAGCTTCATACAAGGTAAGTTCCAAAGCACTCTCCTTGGGGATGGTAATCTGCAATTCGGTATAATCGTTATTACTGATATAGTGGGTGACCAACTTATTGTTTTTCCTATTTTTTAGATAATAGTCGGACAGTTCTATTTTATTTATATTGGTCTTTATAATTTCTACATCATTCGTAAATATTTCCAGGCGGTTTGTGTTGCGTTGGGGCGTAATACATATTTCCAATTTTCTATGGTCCCCTATAATGGTATCCAAGGTAGTTTCTATTTTAGGGGGGGTAATATTTTTTACCGGAGCTTCGGAAATGTAACTAAACCCTGTTCCATATTTACTGCTTAGGGCATCATAGCCCGAATTTTTGGGCTGTGCCTTGTTCATATCTATGTATTGCGATGTCCAACTGGATAGAACATGATTATAGGTAGCCCATTGTGCAGTGTTTTTGTCCGCGTCAAGAATATATACCAGACTTGTGGGTTTCGCATTTTCTTTATCAAAACCCGAAGAAAAGTGGGCTGACAAAAGAAAACCAAAACAGAGTAGCATGAACATATAGGCCAAGCGGTTTTTGTTTTTTAAGGGACCAAAAACCGGAAGCAATAGGAAAAAGGTCAAAGAGGTTAAAAGGGTAGCGGTAATCATCATCTTAAGGCCAAGACCCACCGGGAACATTTTAATTAGAGGGGTGTAGATCCATATGGCAGGCAAAGCCAAAAATAGCAACACGTATGGACTGGGCAGTTTTTGGTGTGTTAGGATCAGCAAGGAGGCGAGCAATGCAAATACAGGAATTATAAAAAAGCTGGCCCCCTTTAAATATACGGCAACCGCCCCACAAAGAATTAACCATAGAAACAACGGGGCAATTAAGAGGTTTTGGGTCTTTGCCTTTCCGAATTTATGATAGGCCCAAAAACCGACAGCCACTGAAAAGAGTACAAAAGCCGCTATGTAGGCATAGCCGTTATAGGTGAAGCCATGAAGGATATCCTGATATTGCGGGTAGAGACTTTTAAGTACTGTCCAGCCAAAATAACCTACTACCCCATTAATGGCCAAGATTAAAAGTAGGGGAACAAAGCCCTTTCCAATTTCTTTGATTTCCAAGGAACTATTTCTAAATCCCAGGAACAAAAGTGTCAAAAAGCCTATTATGGCCAGTACCAGCATAGGGAAAATCCAATCGAAGGGATAAGTGACCAATCTAAAGAATGGAATATTGAAATAAATGGAATCGTTCGGGCTTTTTAGGTTGGTTAGGTCGGAATTGCTAAAGTGCTTCAACAAGGGCATTAGATAACTGCCTTGGTGAGCAAGGGTATTACGGTCCAAACGCTCATAATTATCGCGCGCGGTATGGTAGTCATAATGGTCGTCTATAAAAGCAAAATTTAGTCCCTCTATGTCCATATCTTCCCGGAACACGGTAAGGTCGGTATCATTGGGAAGCATTTTGTATACGCTATAGACCAATGAATTGGCTGCAGGGTATTTCGGATTTGCCTTAATAAACTCATCAATGACCTTCGAATTACCCCTATTGGTTTCCAATAACATATAGGAGGGTCCTCCACTTCCCCGAGCTTCAAAATTTAAAACCAATCCTGTTTCCCGTACCCACGGATGATTGTTTACAAATAAATCCGCACCGTTAAGTCCCAATTCCTCAGCATCGGAAATTAAAATAATGATATCGTTTTTAGGCGTATTGTTTTGCTCTAGGAAGGCCCTTACACCTTCCAATATGGTTGCCACCCCACTTGCGGCATCGCTGGCGCCCAAAGATGAATGGGGGTTGCTATCGTAATGCGAAAGCAAAAGTAAAGCCTTTCCCTTTTCGCTGCCTTTTATTCTAGCCAATATATTGGTTGCACTACTAAAATTTCCCCAGTCCCCAGCGGTATAACCTTGTTGGGTAGTTGTTTCCAATCCCAGCTTGGTCAATTCCGATATAACATAATCCCTAACCTCTGAATGTGCCGGAAAACCTACGGCATGTGGTTTTTCGGACATATTTTTTACATGGACAAGGGCCCTGTCCGTTGAAAATGAAATATTTTCAATATTGGCGTCCGGAGTGTAGCTTGGCATAGAGGCTTCAAAGCTCCAATAAATGGCAAGCAGGAGAAGTAGAAGGGTTATGGGAGAAGAATATTGCTTCATAGTATTTAGTAAAAACTTAAAAGTAAGAAATTATCCCTGTATTACATTATAGTGTTCGGTATAACCAATAATTTCAGGTTTTCAGGGTTTTTTCGAATTGAATTATACGCAAGAATTTAAATGAATATTTATCAATACAACTGATTAAATATTAAATAGTTGTGTAATTATTAAAAAAATACTATCTTTCAAATTAACCTAAAAATAAACGGTATGGGAATAAAAAGTTTTCAGGGAGTTCGCAAGGTCGTAAAAAAGGAATTTGATGCTCCCATTTTAGTAGAGGACTATATGACAAAAAAGCTGATCACCTTTAGTCCTGATCAATCTATTTTAACGGTTATGGAGCATTTGGCCAAATACCATATTTCTGGTGGTCCTGTATTGGATAACAACGGATTTTTGGTAGGTATAATCTCCGAGGCGGATTGTATGAAACAGATTTCGGAAAGCCGCTATTTTAATCAACCTATCTTGGACAAGAGTGTTGAGCGATTCATGACAAAGGAGGTAGAGACCATACCTCATGATATGTCTATTTTTGATGCCGCCGGTATTTTTGACAAACATAAAAGAAGAAGGTTGCCGGTTATGAAAAACGGGATATTGGTGGGGCAAATAAGTCGCAAGGATATCGTAATAGCAGCCCTTAAATTAAGCGGACACAACTATAAATAGAAAGCTGCTTTCACTTCCCCTGAGCTGACGGCTATCAAAACAACAAAACTTATAATTTTTATGCCCTTGAACTGTTTCTTGAAACAGTTCAAGGGCATTCTTAATTGGGGTAATATTCTACTCCCTTTTCACGATCATATAATAATCATTGTCCAACGGAAGATAGCCCAGGTCATATACAAAATAGTAGGTGGTTCCTTTTTTGGTGGTATATAAATTGGTGATATACTCAAAATCGAAACCCTTGTCCATTAATCTGGTCTTGGTAGTTTTGGTCTTGCCATCGGTTAGGGGGTAGCTATCCAAGATTCTGTAGTTTTTGCGCAAGCGGTTATTTATATTCCTGACCAGATTTTTACTGTCTTTGTTCAGTTTATTATTGTAGGCATTTCTACAGTAGTCCGAGCAGAATTTTTTGTCTATTCTGCCCAAAATCTTTTCTCCACATTCCAAGCATTTTTTTTCCATGGTTCTTTCAGTTGTTTTGTTCAATAAGCTCCAATCGTTTTACTACTGATTCCCTTGGTAATAAGGTACCTGGGGAAAGTACGGCATTGGCCCCTATGTTGGAATTGTCCCCGACCAAGGCGCCAAATTTAATGGAGCCGGTATTGGTCCTGCTACCATTTACTTGGACCCAAATGGTCTTATCGGACCTTTCGTTATAGTGATTGGCAATAAGTGCTCCTGCCTCAAAATTTACATGCTCACCAATAATACTGTCCCCTATAAAATTAAAATGGGCCATGGCCGAATGATCGCCAATAATACTGGACTTGATCTCACTACCTGGGCCTATCCGCACCCCCTCGCCCAAAAACACTCCGCCCCGGAGATAAGCGTGGCTGGCAACAAAGCAGTTTCCAGATATAATGAGGGGTTCTTTTAAAATTGCCCCATTTTCGATTACTGCAGTTTTATGGATAGCAATTCTACCTGTAATGGCATAATCGTCAGTATTAAGGTCCAGAATCTTCTTGGTTATTAAAGATGATATGGATGGTGTTATTTCCCATGGAGGCACTCCTTTCTGGTCGGGAAAAAGGGTGTAAAAATGCGCTATGTATGTAGTTATAGCGGTCATTTTTGGTATAATTCTATAGGTAAATTGTCTGGGTCAAAGATGAAGGTGAACTTTTTTTGGGTATACTCGTCAGTACGGACAGGTTCGGCCAAAATGCCTTTTTCGGACAAATCCAATAAGCTGGTATCCAAATCGTCCACCTCAAAGGCCAAGTGTCTTAAACCGGTTGCTTCTGGTCTAGTGGATCTGGGGGGTGGTTTGGGAAATGAGAATAATTCAATGATATAATTTCCGTTCAATGCCAAATCCAGTTTGTAGGAACCCCGTTCTTCCCTATAAATTTCCTGCAAAGGTTCCAGACCTAATTCTTCCACATAGAATTTTTTGGATTGCTTATAATCCGAGCATATGATGGCAATATGGTGTACTTTATTTAAGGTCATTCTTTGTTATTGGAAACTGTTTTAGAACCAATAAGGTACAAATTATCCGATTACAAACGATTAATTCTTTGCGTTGGTTTATTCAATTTTGATATTGTACTTCTTTAATAAACCCAAAGCACCTTCCTTGGAGAATTTGGCTTTGGCAATTTTATTCTTTTCGGGATCCAGGGTATAGTTGAATGCTGTTCTGAAATCAACTTTTTCTAGGTTGGAATTTTCAAAGATTGCACTTTGAAGATCACAGGATTCAAATTGGGTTTCTGTTAGGTCGGATTCGTTAAAATCCACGGAAATCAATTTGCAATTTTGGAATATGGTGTTCTTGAGTTTTAATTTGTAAAAGGAGGATAGATTTAAGGTGCAGTCAAAGAAATTGAATGACAATAAAAAATCGTTACAATGGTCAAAACGTATCCCCAAAAGTTTACTGCTTTTAAAAACCGTTTCCTTAAAGGTGGTGTTTTTTAAGTTTACATTGCTTAGATCACAATCTGTAAAAACACACTCCATAAAAACGATGTTGGATATATCTCCTTTGGAAAATGTACAGGAGTCGAAAACGCAGTTCTCATAATCTCCTTTGGATAGGCGCTTGGAGGTAAAGTCGATTCCTTTAAAGGTTTGGTCCGAAATAAATGGAGTACTCATACTGATATTCGAATTTTTGGTATTTAAATAATCTTGAGGGAAAGAAAGTGTAAAGGAAAGAATATTATAGCTAGCGAATAGGTTACTGCTTATTTTGATTTTGGTTGGTCCATAGTTCTATGATTAAAAGGAAGAAACAAACCACTGTAACAAAAGTGCTATTAGAGCAGGTAAGGCCTGCACCACGAATATTTTTTTACTGGCGGACCAAGCACCATAAATGCCCGCAATGGCCACACAGCTTAGAAAAAAAATGGAGATATTGGTGCTCCAAGCCGCGTCTTTTATGAAAAATGTCCAAATAAGCCCAGCGGCCAGAAATCCGTTGTACAGCCCTTGGTTTGCAGCCAATCCTTTGGTAGGTTTAAACATATGCTCCGGAAGTGCTTTTCTAAATGTTTTTTTGCCCAAGGTCTCCCAGGCAAACATTTCCATATATAAAATATAAAGGTGTTCAAGGGCTATAATGCCTATAAGGATTTTTAATACGATCTCCATAGTTTGATTTTTGCAAGGATTATTTTGTTCTAAATATAGGGGATTCAATTGATTTATCGTTGTTGCAAGTCAGTGTATTGTGGAGTGGTTTATGAACCATAAGGGGGGCATCTATATACATTTACAAACGACTACAAATGATAACAAACGAAATTAAATACTTTTCAACCGAATAACATCTGCAGAGGAAGCTAAGTTTGTCCCATCAAAAATCATTAACTGTTTAACCTTTCCCGTGGATTCGGGATTTAAAAATTATGTATTATGAACGCACTTAGAAACAGAGTACAGTTGATTGGGAACTTGGGGAACGATCCAGAAATTATTAATCTAGACGGAGGTGGCAAATTGGCCAAATTCGCCATTGCTACCAATGAGACTTACAAAAATGCCAAAGGAGAAAAAGTAACGGATACCCAATGGCACAATGTTGTGGCCTGGGGCAAGACTGCTGAAATCGTAGAAAACTATCTCAACAAGGGTAAGGAAGTTGCCGTTGAAGGAAAATTGACCACTCGGTCTTATGAAACCAAGGAAGGGGAAAAAAGGTACATCACCGAAATTCGATGTAATGAACTCCTGATGTTGGGGAAATAAATTGGTCTACTTATCAGGAGGTCTATATCGTAAATAGGCGTTAAGCAGGAAGTAATCTGTTGGGTCCGTTTAAGCGGCTATTGGGTTACTTCTTTTGTTTTTTGGGGGGAGACCACTCATTTGAGCATTGCAAATGAATTTATAAACGCATTGCGAGCCTGCCTATCGGCCGTCAGGGAACGTTAGTCACTTGGTAATCTTTTTGTAAAGGGAACAAACCAATGAGATTGCTTCACTATGTCTGCCTGCGGGCAGTCAAGTTCGCAATGACGGAATGTTGGATTGGAAATAACAATATGCAACGTCATTGCGAGGAGCAATAGTGACGTGGCAATCTGTTTGTATGGGGTGCTATGAAGAGGTTGGTTCACTGCAACTCCTATTGATAGCTAAGTTCGCTAGTAGGAAATAGAATATCATGAAAAAGTCATATGTATATTTACTTGCTAATAAGAATAATACCGTCATCTATGTAGGGGTTACAAGCAATCTAGTTAGACGTATTTATGAACATAAAACCGGTGCATTTCGTGGGTTTAGCTATCGATACAATTGCAATAAACTGGTTTATTTTGAAGAATATAGCAATATGGATATGGCTATTGAAAGGGAGAAACAGATAAAATCGGGAAATAGGAGGCGTAAGGAACAATTAGTCAATAGGGGGAATCCTAATTGGAAGGATTTGGCTATAGGATGGTTGTTTTATATTGATTAAATAGTTTAGAACTTATATGCCATTTTCAAGAGATTGCTTCACTATGCCTGCCTATGGATAGTCCCTTTCGCTATGAAGGGATGTTGGATTGGAAATTAAAATATGCAACGTCATTGCGAGGAGCGATAGTGACGTGGCAATCTGTTGGTTTGGTGAGCACAACTATGAGATTGCTTCACTAGGCCTGTCTGTTGACAGTCCCGTTCGCAATGACGTGCAACTATGGTCGTTAAGGCTTTCTGCTTTATTAGTCCCAATGAGGCGTCATTGCGAGGAGCGATAGTGACGAAGCAATCTGTTGGTTTGGTGAGCACAACTATGAGATTGCTTCACTAGGCCTATCTGTTGACAGTCCCGTTCGCAATGACGGATTGTTGGATTGGAAATTAAAATTAGCAACGTCATTGTGAGCCTGCCTATCGGTAGACAAGGGACGTTAGTGACGTGGCAATCTGTATGATTTTGGTTACTGCTATTTGTTCTTGGCGCACAGCTGTGAGATTACTTCACCGTGCCGCGACTATCGTAAGTCAATTAAATTCGCAATGCTCGGTATGCGCAAGGTTGTCAAAGTTTAAGCCACCTTCTTCATCAAATCGAAACAAGGACAGCGATTACACCTCTTGGATTCCGACTTTTTGTATTTGTCGCAACACTTGGTTTTGCACCCATGGGGAACCATTTCCTTGAGAGCCGTTTTCTGCTCCTTTTTTAAAGCTTTTTTTAGCTTTTTTTTCTCTTTCTTGTCCTGTTTCTTCTTTTTACCCACTGGAAATTAGAATAATAACGAGGCAAAAGTATTTATTTTAATTAAATCTAAATAAGATTAAATGTTAAATTTATGCCTTTGGTGTTATGGCCGCACTATTGGCTGTAATCTGCTGTATATCTCGATCGAACAAATACAGGCCGCCTTTGTCATTGCCAATAAGGTTGATCTTGTCCAAAATATTACGCGCCAAGGCCTCTTCCTCGATTTGTTCCGCTACATACCATTGAAGAAAATTATGGGTAGCATAATCCTTTTCCTGCAGGGTTACATGTACCAGTTCGTTAATGCTATTGGAAACAAAAATTTCATGATCCAATAGCTCGTGGAACATTTTCTGAAAACTGCCGAAGTCGGTTTTAGGAGCTTTAAGCGCGGATACAAAGGCGTGCCCGCCCCTTTCATTAATGTATTTTACCAGCTTGAGCATATGCAAACGCTCCTCATCCGATTGGCTGTACATAAATTGTGCAATACCTTCCAATCCTTTTCCTTCTGCCCAAGAGGCCATGGATAAATATACCTGTGAAGATTCGGCCTCTATACGGACCTGTTCGTTCAATGCTTTTTCTAGTTTTTCGGACAACATAAGTTTCAAATTTTAACTAAAGTTACAAATAAATGGCTCTTTTTACCAGCTCTTAACTTAAGATTTGGAGTTATTTGTGCAAAGCCAATTGTATCCGTTTTCTGGGAATATCAACTTCCAGCACCTTTACAATAATTTGCTGGTGCAGGCTAACATGTTCGTTCACATCTTTTACAAAACTATCGGATAGGTTGGAGATATGGATTAGGCCACTTTCTTTGATCCCTACATCCACAAAGCAGCCAAAATTGGTAATGTTGTTTACTATTCCCGGTAATAATTGTCCCTCTTTTAGATCGGAAATGGTCCTTATGTTCTGATTAAAGGTAAATACCTTAGCCTTTTCCCTAACGTCCAGCCCGGGTTTCTCCAATTCCTTTACAATATCCTGTAGGGTGGGCAATCCTACATTTTCTGTGCAATATTTATTTAGATCGATCTTTTTGAGGACTTCCTTGTTTCCTATTATTTCGGAAAGGGGAACTCCTTGATCTTTCACCATTTTTTGTACAAGGGAATAGCTCTCAGGATGTACTGCAGAATCATCCAAAGGATTTTTTGCCTGCCTGATACGTAAAAATGCCGCTCCCTGTTCAAAGGCTTTTTCTCCCAAACGGGGCACCTTTTTTATTTCGCTCCTACTGGTAAAGGCACCATTTTCGTTCCTATAGGCCACAATGTTTTCCGCCAATTTAGGGCCAATTCCGGAAACATAGCTAAGTAAGGGAACACTGGCAGTATTAATGTTTACGCCCACGGTGTTAACACAGCTTTCTACTGCGGCATCCAGGGAATTTTTCAATAGATTTTGGTCTACATCATGCTGATATTGTCCGACCCCGATAGATTTGGCATCTATTTTAACCAATTCTGCCAAGGGATCTGCTAGGCGTCTTCCTATCGATACGGCACCCCTAACGGTAACATCGTAATTGGGGAATTCCTCCCGGGCAATTTTAGAGGCAGAATAAATTGAGGCACCGGCCTCACTGACCACAAACACCTCAATATTGTTCTTGAATTGAATCCGCTTTATTAATTGCTCCGTTTCCCTGGAGGCGGTACCGTTTCCTATGGCTATGGCTTCAATCTTATAGGCGTCTGCCAAAGAACTTATTTTCTTTATAGCCCCAGTGCTGTCGTTTTGAGGTGCGTGTGGGTAAATGGTCCCGTTATGCTCCAAATCGCCCTGAGCGCTAAGGCAAACCACTTTACAGCCCGTTCTGAAGCCAGGATCTATGGCCAAAATTCTTTTTTCGCCTAAGGGCGAGCCCAATAACAGTTGTTTCAGGTTTTTGGAAAATACCTGAATGGCCGATTCGTCCGCTTTTTCCTTAGCAGATTTTAGAATTTCATTGGAAAGGGAAGGGAATAGCAACCTCTTATAGGCATCCTGTATGGCCAGTTGAAGATGTGGAGTAGTAGCATTTTTATTTTTGATGATCCTATACTCCATATTGGAGATGGCCTTATCATCGTCTATCTCGACTTTAACCCTTATAAAACCTTCATTTTCGGCTCGCAGTATGGCCAAGAGTCGGTGCGATGGACATCTATTTAAGGGTTCGCTCCATTCAAAATAGTCCCTAAATTTTTGTGCCTTTTCATCATCTTTCTTTGTGGAAATAACCTTGGTGGATATTAAGGCGAATTTTTCCAATTGGGACCTGATCTGATTTCGGATATCGCTGCGCTCATTGATCCACTCCGAAATTATATGTCGGGCTCCTTCCAGGGCATCATCTTCATTGGGAACCGCATCATTGATATATTTGGATGCCTCAAAATCGATTTCATCGGTACGCTGGGCCAAAATAATTTTAGCCAAGGGCTCCAAGCCATTTTTCTTAGCTGTTTCTGCTTTGGTTTTTCGCTTTTTCTTGAAGGGTAGATAAAGATCCTCCAAGGTGGTGAGATCCTCGGCATCATTTATTTTTTTTGCCAATTCAGGAATTAGTTCCTCCTGTTCCTCTATGGATTTAAGGATGGCCGACTTACGTTTTTCCAAAGCTTCAAACTGCGATTTGTACTGTACAATGGCGCCAATTTGCACCTCGTCCAAATTTCCGGTCCGCTCTTTTCGGTAACGGGAAATAAAGGGTACTGTACAATCCTCATTTAATAGGGCAACCGTATTTTCTATGCCTTTTAATGGGAGTTGGGTGTTTTTGGATATGTAGGATATAAGATTCATGGGGTATTTTGATTTTTAAGTAGTAGGTTTCAGGGCATTCAGCCTTAATTTATTGTCTCACCACTTTCAACCCCATCTTCATCCGGATTAATAAATACCAATTTACCATCTGCATTTTCCGTCATTAGGATCATTCCCTCACTATCCACGCCACGTAGGGCCCTAGGTGCCAGGTTTACCAAAACGGTTACTTTTTTACCTATGATATCCTCGGGTGAAAAGCTTTCCGAAATACCCGATACTATAGTTCTCACATCTAATCCCGTATCCACTTTTAACACCAAAAGTTTTTTGGCCTTAGGCATTTTTTCTGCTTCAATAATGGTACCTACCCGCATATCCAATTTGGAAAAATCGTCAAAGGTAATGGTGTCTTTTTGTGGGCTAACTTCTTTGTTCATAGTTTCATTTGCTTTTTTGGTAGCTTCCAATTTGTCCAATTGCGCCTGTATGGTTTCGTCCTCTACTTTGCTGAAGAGTAACTCGGCTTCGTTTATCTGATGTTCTGCAGGCAGTAATATTTCCTTTTCCGATATGTCTTTCCATTCAAGGGACCCCTCAGCTCCACTTTGGGAGATATTGAGGATTTTTTTAAGCTTAGCGGCAGTAAAAGGTAGGAATGGCTCGCTTAACACTGCCAGAGCCGACGCTATTTGAAGGGCAACGAACATAATCGTCTTTACCCTTTCCTCATCCTGTTTAATTACTTTCCATGGCTCCTCGTCGGCCAAGTATTTATTGCCAAGTCGTGCCAAATTCATTACTTCCTGTCCGGCTTCACGGAAACGGTATCTTTCTATAGAACTGGCAATGATCTCAGGATATTTTTTAAGTTCGGCCAGAGTTTCCGTATCTACTTGGCTATAGGTACCAGGGGAGGGAACAATTCCATTATAATATTTGTTGGTAAGCACTACAACACGGTTGATGAAGTTCCCATAAATGGCCACTAATTCATTGTTGTTCCTGGCCTGAAAGTCCTTCCAGGTAAAATCGTTGTCCTTGGTTTCCGGGGCATTGGCGGTCAGGGTATATCTAAGTACATCCTGCATATTGGGAAATTCTTCCAAATATTCATGCAGCCACACCGCCCAATTCTTGGAAGTGGACAATTTGTTGCCTTCGAGGTTTAAGAATTCGTTGGCCGGAACATTTTCCGGTAATATAAAATCGCCATGTGCCTTTAGCATACTGGGGAAAATAATACAGTGGAATACAATATTATCCTTGCCGATGAAATGTACCATTTTAGTGTCCTTGGCCTTCCAATAGGGTTCCCAATCCTTTCCTTCCCTTGCTGCCCATTCTTTGGTAGAGGAAATATATCCTATTGGTGCATCGAACCAAACATACAATACCTTGCCTTCACCGCCTTCTACAGGTACCGGGATTCCCCAATCAAGATCACGGGTTACCGCCCTTGGCTTTAGGCCGTCATCGATCCATGATTTGCATTGTCCATATACATTGGGCTTCCAGTCATTTTTATGACCTTCCAAAATCCAGGTCTTCAGGAAATCTTCGTAACGGTCCAAAGGTAAAAACCAGTGCTTGGTTTCTTTTAGGGAGGGTACTGCTCCGGAAATGGTCGATTTGGGATTGATAAGGTCTGTGGCATTTAAAGTGGAGCCACAATTTTCGCACTGATCCCCATAAGCTTCTTCATGGCCACATTTAGGACAAGTACCGATTACAAAACGATCGGCCAAAAATTGTTTTGCCTCTGCGTCATATAATTGTTCGGTAGTTTCCTCAATAAAATCTCCTTGTTCATAGAGTTTCACAAAGAAATCGGAGGCCGTTTTATGGTGAACTTCGGCGGATGTTCTTGAATAGTTGTTGAAGGTAATTCCAAAATCCTGAAAGGATTGCTTAATTATACCGTGATATTTATCGATTATGTTTTGGGGACTTACTCCTTCTTTTTTGGCTTTCATGGAAATGGCAACCCCGTGTTCGTCGCTTCCACAAACGAAGGCCACATCATTTCCATTTAATCTCAAGTATCTTGCATAGATATCCGCTGGCACATAAACTCCTGCCAAATGCCCTATATGTATAGGTCCGTTGGTATAAGGAAGGGCTGCGGTTATGGTATATCTTGCTGGCTTCTGAAGGTTCTGCGACATTATTTATGGATTAGGCTGCAAAAATAAAGATTTTTACTTGCAGCTGGCGTATTCCTTCAAAAAATAAGCCTTCGTTACCCTGAAAAGAATTCAGAATATACGAAGGCCTTCTCGCATAGTAAGTAGGGGGTGACTTTAAGCTACCATTATGGATTTACTAAGATTTTGATTTTGAACCTGTATTCTATAAATATATTTTCCTGACGCCAAATAAGTGGACAGGTTCTCTCTGATGTTTATTTCTGTAGACCCTTCCAACATTATTTCATTAAATACGGATCCCAAATATTGCCCCATAATGTTAAACAATTGTATGTTTACATGGGCGCTAAAAGGCATTTCGAGGTAAATGTGCGGTGTTGAATCTGTAGGGTAAAAAGGTTTGTGTACAATGGCGTTTATCAAATCCGGATTTGGATTTTCCTCAATAGGATCTGTTGGTGTTGGAGGAGTGGGTTCACCGTCACTATAAACTATATCCGGGAAATCTACTCCACTACAATTAAAGCCTAGGTTTACAGGGGTATACGTATATCCGTCCATGATATGTTGTTCCACAAGGGGAATATCTACACATAGCCATTCTGCCAGTACGGTGGCATAAAGGTTTCTAAAGTCCATTGTGTATTCCAGGTTACCTCTGCCATTTGGCTCGTCCAAAGAGGGGTGGTCACCCACAAAAGCACTTCCGTTTAATCCAGAACCAAAAAATAAGGTAGGGGCAGCCTTTCCATGGTCGGTTCCATTGGATCCGTTTTCGAAGATCCTTCTACCGAACTCGGAAAAAGTCATGCTCAATACCTTGTCGTCCTGCTGGGTAAAGGCGAGGTCATCATAGAAATTATCAACGGCAATGGACAGTTGCGTCATTAGGCGTTCATGTACCAAAGGTTGATTTCCGTGGGTATCAAAACCTCCCATGCTGATCATGTAGACCTTGGTGCCAAGGTTTCCTTTGATCAATCTGGCCAATAATGCCAATTGTCTGGCAAAACCATTATTTTGATACTCAACTTGGTTTGCGCCACGCATATAAGCTTCGTGTATAGTACCTGCGTATTCATTGGTTACGTTGGATACACCTCTAAGAAATTTAATCTGATCACTGTACATGCAACTATCAAAAAGCGAATCGTCTATAGAATATTGCAGTCCTGTTTCCGCAATTTGTTCCAACTGATCTATATTGTTGGTTACAAAGGCGTAATTGGTCTCTTCTCCTTCAAAAACCAAACTTCCATAGTTTCCGACTTGGATAGCGGCAGGGCCTTCTGGTCGGCTACCGGGAAAATCCGATAAATAATCCGGATATAGGTGTTCGAAATGTCTTCCCATCCAACCGGTATCCCTTCCACTGAAACCTGTAGTACTTAGGTCGGTATTGGCAAAAATATCCGAACCGGTAAAGTGGGATAGGCTTTGGCCTTCATAACCTACACCGTGTACCGCTTTAAATTGGCCTTCGCCCCACATGGGCTCCAAAGATTTCATATAGGTAGGTACCCCAAATTCATCTGTTAGTCTTAATATTTTACTTTCCGGCAGATAAATATTGGGACGTGCATTGGCATAGATGTCGTACTGCTCTATTGGAATAATAGTGCTAAGTCCGTCGTTTCCTCCTGACAAGCGAATTAAAATTAAAATATTATCGGTTTCCGCCATGGCTATAGCCGAGGTCAGAGGGGATGGGGCCGATGCTGTTAGATAGTTACTGCCCAGCATCATGGATCCGGAACCGGCAATACCTAAGGCTTGTAGAAAGGAACGTCGACTCCATGTCTTATGTTCCAAATCGTGACCATCATGGTCTTTGCCTTTATGGGGTGATTTATGATGAGTATCGCACATAATGGTCGGTTTTATTTAAGTTGAAATTCGGGTTGTCTGGTAAGGTGTCTTAAAAGTAGATGAACCTGTGAGGGAACCTCTTGGCTTACGCTTAAAATCCATAACGATTGTCCGCCAGGGATATAATCCGGGCCATAATAATCTTCAGGAACATCTTCTATTTTAAATGCCGACATGGCATTGTCAAAATCCTGTTGGGTAAACAATCCCTTGGGTGTAATTTTGTCTACAATAGCCCGTACAACAATTTCCGGGTTACTTGTATTGCTATTTCCTGGTCCAACGGCGTCCATGGCAAATGTCCTAAATTGCTCAGGACTGTCCTGGTAAAAACCATCTACAATAGTTTCCATGGTAAGCCAACGGCCAATCATAAAATTGGTATTGATCCAATCCCTGTTTCGTTGCCATCCTGCAACATCAAAAGGGTCAAATAGGTCTTGCCCCAGCATTCCACTATAATTTATGGCACTTCCAATAGTAGTGTCGTTATAGGCAAAGCCGGTTTCGTTTATCAGATTTAGATAAATATCGAACGGACTTTTAATGATTACACCTATGGCTTCATCGTCAAAAAAGTGTTGACTTTTAAAAAGTTGGCTTAAAACTGGTGCCATTTCAAAATTATTGCTGATAAATGTTGCCGTTAAGCCATCAATAATGGTCTTTGCATTGTTGGCTTCATCCGTGGCATCCGGGTGTACAAAAAATTCGTACAATTTTTTACAGATGAAATAGCCTATTTCGTTGGCTCTTTCTTCAAAAAGAATATCTATGACGTCATCATATCCCCAATTTCCAGTTCTTCCAAATATTGTTTTATTCTCTGTGTTAAATTTGGTAGGATCAAAAACTACTTGCTCACAGCCGAGTTCTCCCCTTTCAACATATCCGGAAATGGCCTTGGCCGTTTCAATGATATCCTGTTCGGTATATCCATTTCCTTCGCCTAAGGTGAATAGCTCATAAAGTTCACGGGCATAATTCTCATTGGGGTTGTTACCATTGTTGTAAACACCGTCCAAATAGTAGAGCATGGCACTGGTAAGGCCAATTTCGCTAACAAAGGTCTTAAAATTCCCAATAGCGTTGCGCTGTAGGCAGTTGATATAATGATAAAGGAATGAGTTGCAATTGTAAACGTCCAGTTCTGTTACAAAATGATTGCTCCAAAAAAAACTAAGCCGATCTCGGAGGTTATTATCAAGTAAGGAGTTGGTATAGGCCAACTTGAATTCTTCTTGTTGAGACCTTATCATTTGTCCACGTAGGTCATCGTCTTCAGGATAATTGCTATTGTTCCAGTCTGCCCAGAGTGGAGCAGCCAAGAGGGGCATATTTTGCGCTTCGGAAATAAGGGAATTAACCAAATTGCCGGCGGTTTGGCCAGTAGCTTGATTAATAGTTTGGACGGAGGCGCTAAAACCCAATCTTCTATATAGATGTTGAGCCCTTTGTCCATCCAACGGGGTGGTATAGGGGGCCAAACTAGAAGTATTACAGTTTATGAAAAATTCCATAATTTATTCCGCATTTGATAGGTTACAAGTAAGGGGTCATTGCATAACGCAGATTTTAATAAGAAATTATTGCTCTTAGAAAAAATTCGCTAGAATGCATAACAAATTACGTGGTTTATAGAAATTTGGACGACAGTATGTTAGGTTTTTCGATAAAATGCACGTTTTTTGGTAAATAGATTGGAAATGGTATGGCAAAGCATAACGAATTTGGGAAAAAGGGAGAGCAATTGGCGGTCGACTATTTAACTGAAAATGGTTATAGGGTAGTTCATAGAAATTATAGGTATTTGAAAGCAGAGATCGATATAATTGCGAGAAAAGGGGATATATTGGCCATTGTAGAAGTAAAATCGCGAAGTTCCGATTATATGCAACCAATTGCCGACACGGTTACGGAGAAGAAAATAAAACTCTTGGTCTTAGCGGCCGATCATTATATTATTAGCAAGGATCTTGATGTGGAGGCCAGGTTCGATATCATTACCATACATAAAAAAGGGTCAAAATTTAGCATAGAACATTTGGAAAATGCGTTTTATCACTTTTAATTATTTGTTTTATTTGTAACAATTTGTTATTTTTACCAAAAGTTTAAGGAAATGAAGACTATTTCATCGGTCGTGGAAGACTACATTAAAAAGAAACCATTTTTACAAAGTGCTTTAGCTCAGGGTATTATAAACTTAACGTCGCTTTCTAGAATAGTAAAACCGGAAATAGAAAGTGAATTGGGGAAGGATATTCGCAACGGTGCTATTGTAATGGCCTTAAAACGACTTTCCGATGATTTGGAGTTCCGTGCTACCCATAAAATTATTAAGGTTTTAAAAAATATAGGGGAAATCACGGTAAGGTCATCATTGACCGATTTTACCTTTTTGGTATCCGAATCCATTTTGGAAAATCAGACTGTTTTATTAAATGAGGTAAATAGGAATAAGGATGTTTTTTATACTTCGTCAAGAGGGGTAAACGAACTTAATATCGTTGTCAGCAATATATTGGACGAGGCAGTGGAAGAGTTGTTTAAGAACGAGAAGTGCACACAAAAGGCTGAAAATCTCTCCTCTATTACCGTTAAGTTGCCGGCGGAAAACGTTTCCGTACCTGGTATCTATTATTTTATTTTTCAACGCTTGGCATGGGAGGGTATCGTTCTATACGAAGTGATATCCACAACCAATGAATTTACCATCATCGTAAACGATGAGCAGGTAGATGTCGCCTTTAAGACTATTAAGGATCTTAAAACATTGTAATGCACTAATGTAGCAATTGGTTAATGGAACAATGTTTCAATGTGTAAACGTGATAATAGGAAAACGCATTGTCTCCAATTGCAGAGTGTTAATTATTCCCTTTTAAGAATTTCACAACTTCTTGGTAATCATCCGGCCTGGCAACAATGCGCTTTTCATTGTCCAAAATATAATAGGTAGGGGTTTGATGGATATCGTAAATATCCGCATACGGACTTTCCCATTTTCCTAAAGCTATACCGTGTATAAATCCTGATAGCTTTGCGGATTCCTTTTTCCAAGTTACATCATCGTCTTCCAGGCCAATGGCCAGGACCTTGGTGTTGGAAATATCCTTTAAGGCTTTATGAAATTCAGGAAGTTGCCGTAGACAGTGCGAACAGGTGCTGCTCCAAAATACAATTACATAATTCTTTGCCTCCGTTAGGCCACTAAGTTTTTTGGTGCTACTGCCTTCATTCCAAGTAATTTCCGGGGCTACGGCTCCCAAACGAAGTCTATTTTGGGTTTCGATCTTTTTTAAGAGTTCGGATTTATTTGTTTCGGTTGCCAGGGATTTTAGATAATTATCGTAAATAAAATCGGCCACTATATTTAAATTATCGTTGGATGCCTTTGTCCATAGGCTATTGAATAACTGCACCTTATTGATGGCGCTTACATTTTCCAATACTTGTGCCAATTCCTTAACATTTTCTATAATAACAGGCTCTTTTTCCTTAGAGGGAATTTGAAGTTGGGGCAGGGCCGTAAATGCGTAATTTACTACTTTGTCCGTTAAAAAGTCGGATCCCAGTAGTACGTGATCGTTAAAGTCCAAGGCGTCAAAATAATGTTCTCTTTTATGCCTTACATAGGTTTCAACATCCTCATAGCCCGAAGAAATATAGGGCCTGTTTGCCGAAATGAAATGTCCGCTGAGCATCTCTTGTGATTGGGTTTCGAATGATTTTTGCACCGCGGCCAACTTCTTGTTGAGGTTTAAAAGCAGGTTGCGATCCTTCTTTTTTTCCGAATAAAATTGAGCAATTTGTTTCTCCAGTTTATGTATTTCATTAAAATACCTGGCATATAAGAGGTTTTCAGTGGAGGATATAAAAGATAGGCCTTTTTGGGAATCGAAGGAGAGAACAATATCCTCCTTTCCATTATAGATAAAATCAAAATAAAATTCCTCCTGAGGTACGGCATATACCAGTCTATACATGCCCGTCTGTGCATTGGCCGGAAAATTTAACGAGAAAGCCCCGTTCTTAACAGCCGTGTCGGCAATGTAATTCTGATGGTCAGGATTCAATTTATAGGCAATCAGCCATTTGTAATCGTCGGCCGGTGATAAATTTCCTGAAATGGTATGTTGGGCTTGCAAAATAAAAGTGAAGCACAGGGTAAAAAGTAATAGGGTATTTTTTAATAGCATCAACTGTAGTTTTTTTATGTAACCGTTATTCCCTGTTTTGGGATAAGGGAATCGAAAGGTTGAATGGATTTATAGGCTTTATCTATAGAATTTATATGCTCAAATACCAACAGCAGTCGCAGTCCGTTTCGGGTCTGCTTTTCTTTCAATTTCGCAAGCTTGGCATGGGTTTGTACAAATTGTAATACGGCGGTAAAGGCACTACTTTGGTAAAAATCCGATTGTTGGTCTGCTATAAAATAACCGATCATTTTACCCTTCTTCATCACTATTTTTTCCAGGCCAATACTATTGGCTATCCATTTAATACGGACCGAGTTTAATAAATCCTCTGCCTGGGTAGGGAGCTCCCCAAATCTGTCGACCAATTCCGTCTCAAATTTTTGTAATCCTTCCTCATCGGAAACCTGGTTCAATTCGGTATAGAGGTTTAAGCGTTCGGTAATATTATTGATATAATCGTCAGGGAACAGCAATTCAAAATCGGAATCTATTTGGGTCTCCTTGACAAATATTTTTTGTTTACCCCCAACTTCTTCGTATAGCTCCTTAAATTCGTTTTCTTTAAGTTCGTCTATGGCCTCGGCCAATATCTTCTGATAGGCATCAAAGCCAATTTCATTGATAAACCCACTCTGTTCTCCTCCCAATAAGTCCCCGGCACCCCTAATTTCCAAATCTTTCATGGCAATATTGAAACCGCTGCCCAGATCCGTAAATTGTTCCAAGGCCTGAATTCTTTTTCTGGCATCGTTGGTCATAACATCATAGGGTGGGGTAATAAAGTAACAGAAAGCTTTTTTATTACTTCGGCCTACACGCCCCCTCATTTGATGCAGGTCGCTTAGGCCAAAATTATTGGCATTGTTAATAAAAATGGTGTTGGCATTGGTAACGTCCAGACCGCTTTCTACAATGGTGGTAGAAATAAGAACATCGAACTCACCATTCATAAACGCCAACATAAGGGTTTCCAATTTCTTACCGTCCATTTGCCCGTGGCCAATACCAATTTTGGCATCCGGCACCAGTCTTTGGATCATTCCGGCGACTTCTTTAATATTTTCAATTCTATTATGGATAAAGAAGACCTGTCCACCCCGTTGGATTTCGTAGGTTATGGCATCGCGAATGGTCTCTTCGCTAAAACGGATTACCTCGCTTTCTATGGGGTATCTATTGGGCGGTGCGGTATTGATGACCGATAAATCCCTTGCAGCCATTAAACTAAATTGAAGGGTTCTTGGGATGGGTGTAGCGGTAAGCGTTAGGACATCTACATTTTCCTTAATGGATTTTAATTTGTCTTTAACCGACACGCCAAATTTTTGTTCCTCATCCACGACCAACAATCCTAAATTCTTAAACTTCACGTTCTTGTTTACCAACTGATGGGTACCAATAATGATATCTACCTTGCCGCTTGCAAGATTTTCCAAGGTCTCTTTTTTCTCTTTGGCAGTCCTAAAACGATTTACGTAATCTACGGTAACCGGCATATCTTTCAAACGCTCCGTAAAAGTCCTGTGGTGCTGAAAGGCCAAAATAGTTGTAGGGACCAAAACGGCAACTTGTTTTCCATTATCCACGGCCTTAAAGGCAGCTCTAATGGCCACTTCCGTTTTGCCAAAACCTACATCCCCACAAACGAGTCGGTCCATGGGTCTTTCGCTTTCCATGTCTTTCTTGATGTCCTCGGTAGACTTGCTTTGGTCCGGGGTATCCTCGTAAATAAAGGACGCTTCCAATTCGTGTTGTAAGTAGCTGTCCGGGCCATATTGAAACCCTTTTTCCAATCTTCGCTTGGCATAAAGTTGGATAAGGTCGAAGGCAATTTTTTTAACGCGCGATTTTGCCTTGTCCTTGATTTTTTTCCAAGCTCCAGAACCTAGTTTATATATTTTTGGGGGTGCCCCGTCCTTCCCATTAAATTTGGAAATTTTGTGCAATGAATGTATGCTTACATAAAGAATGTCCCTTTCCCCATACATTAGCTTTATAGCTTCCTGTTTCTTTCCTTCAACATCTATCTTTTGAAGTCCGCCGAATTTTCCAATTCCGTGGTCTATATGGGTAACATAGTCCCCAATTTCCAATTTGTTCAGATCTTTTAAGGTAATGGCCTGCTTTTTAGCGTAGCCATTTTTTAAATGGAATTTTAGATAGCGCTCAAAGATCTGATGGTCCGTGTAACAGGCAATCTTTAAATCATTGTCCAAAAAGCCCTGATATAATGGAAGTACAACGGTTTTATAATGGACTTCCTTTCCCACTTCATCAAAAATATCGTGAAACCTTTTGGCCTGTTGGTCGGTTGCGCAAAAGAGATAATTGGTAAACCCGTTTTTGTAATTATCGTTTAGGTTTTCAATTAACAAATCGAACTTTTTGTTAAATGAAGGTTGAGGCTTTGTGTTGAATACGATGGTTTCCGGATCACTGGAAGCTTTGGTGTTTCCATCGATCTCTACGAGGCCAAAATCGGCCAGTTGATGTTTTAATAAATGGGAATTGGTAAACAATTCCTGAGGTTTCGCATGCTTTATTTCTTTGGACAGTTTGGTAAATGCCTCTTCTGCTTTTTCAAAAAATGAATCCAACCTAGCGTATAGCAAACTCAGGTTCTTGCTAAAGATAAGGGTGTTTGGGGATATGTACTTTAGAAAGCTCTCCCGGTTTTCGTCCAGGAACTTGTTTTCCACATTGGGAATGATGGTGATCTTTTTAACCTTTTGTGTAGACAACTGGGTTTCCACATCAAAGGTTCTAATACTGTCTACCTCGTCTCCAAAAAATTCAATTCTATAAGGTTCATCATGGGAAAAGGAAAATACGTCCATGATACCACCACGAACCGAAAATTCTCCTGGTTCGGTGACAAAATCGACCCTTTTAAATTTGTATTCGAACAAAACCTCATTTAAAAAGTCTAGGGAAAGGGTATCCTCCAGTTTAATTTTTAGGGTATTTTTCTCCAGTTCCTTTCTGGTCACCACTTTTTCAAAAAGCGCATCGGCATAGGTCACGATGATCGCCGGTTTTTTTCTGGAGTTGATACGGTTAAGTACTTCTGCACGCAAAAGCACATTGGCATTGTCCGTTTCCTCAATCTGGTAGGGCCTTCTATAACTACCTGGATAAAATAACACATCATTATCCCCTAGCAGCTGCTCCAGATCGTTTAAATAGTAGGCGGCTTCCTCCTTGTCGTTTAAAATAAACAAAAATGGAGCCTCGGATTTGAGAAATATTTCTGCAATTACGAAGGACAGGGCAGACCCTGTTAATCCTTTGATATTCGTTTTTGGTTTTGAGGTCGCAGAGGCGTTATCTTGGAAATCGGCAATAGTAGCCCTCAGTTTTCCCAGTTGGGGAGACTGTGCGAACAGTTGTAACATTGAAGATTTTGTCAACCGTAAATTTTATTGCAAATATAAAGCTTGGATAACCTATACACAAAGGATAGATAAATTTAATCATCAGATTATTTATGATAGACCATATGTAAAAGCATATTGATGAATAGTAAAGGTTGTTGTCTCCTAAAAATATACGGGCATATATTATTCTTGCACCCGACGAGATCGGTTGTGATTAAAAAAAATCTATTTAATCTAATTCACCAATTCTATAATTTTAGAAACCGTTTCCTTATTGTTTACTCCCAAGCCTTCTTGTTGATAGGCCAATTCCCCTTCTTGGTCAAAAACGCTTATGATGTTGGAATGTGAAAAATCCATAGGGGATATTTTTTTGTAGTTTACCGCCAGTACTGCCGAAAATTCACGGGTGTCCCCTTCGGAACCTCTTAGAAATACCCATTTTTCCGAATCCATTTGGTTTTCCTTTGCAAATTCTTTTAAACGTTGTGGCGTATCTGTTTCAGGGTCTATACTAACAAAGACAAGGGTGACCTTATCTTTCTTATCGGCTGGGATTTGCTCTTCTATACCTCGCATATCAGCGACCAATCTAGGGCAAGCGGTTTGACAGGAAGTATAGATCATGACCATAACCAATACATCTCCTTTCAGCGCCTTCAACTGTATTTCCTCATTGTTCTGATTGGTCCATTTGGACGGAAGATTATAAATGGATAGCTCAGAAATTTCACCCTCCTTTTTGGTGTTCATGGCCAGAAGCTGCAGGTCCATTTTACAAACGCCACATTTACCAGGTTGGTCATAGGTCTTGTCACCCTCGCAATGCATGGGGCATTGGTATTTTTCTGTTATTGTTTTGGTTGAATTTTTGGTATTGCAACCTATAAGATTGATTAGCAAAAAGCATAACAATCCGGCATTGAGAATTTTTTTCATTTCCTTAATAAGTTAGGTTTTTATTGTTGGGTCCTTTCGTCTGCACACATCGGAACCCTAAATTTCGTATGGCATAATTAGCTTTTAAACTGCCTCTAAAGGCATAGCGCATAAAGGCGGCATAGTTCATTAAATCCGATGCTCCTACCGCAGCACTTCCACAAAAAAGATTACTGTCCTTGTCCACATCCTTTCTGGATTCACCGGAAATTAGAACGGAATTAAAGTCCATTGTCCATTCCCATACAAGGCCGTGAAGGTCATAAATTCCCCAATAATTTTTGAAAGTGGAGCCTATGGAATTGTTAAATGTTTTTGGAGCTTCGTACCAATCCAGAATAAGCTGATTGTAGGATTCTTTTTTGCGGGCGTCCGGACTATTTTGATCGGCCATTGCCGCGTATTCCCATTCATCTACGGTTGGCAATCTTTTACCTTGGCATTCGCAATATTTCTTGGCGGCAAACCAAGAAACGTTGGTAACCGCTGCATCGCCGGCCAACTGGTTGCCATAGGAATCATCACCCTCCCAATTCACCAAGTAATTACCGTCTGCAAATAGTCGCTTGATCTTACTTTTTTTCCATTCAGGATATTCCTGTACAAACTTTAAATACTCCTTGTTGGTTACGGGGTATACGTCCATTGTAAACGCATCTACGGTGACAGCTGTTGAATCTACTCCGTAAAGTGGAATATAAGTCCCTCCTTTTACGGTAACCATATTCTCTGATTGGGCGGAAACAATATTTACTGCTATGATTGCAATCAGTGTAAAGGCTACTTTAAAAAAGGGACTTATGTTCATTTTATTGTTATGGAATTATGTTATTTATTTCTTACACTTTTAACCATGGCCGGAGTTACGTCCTTTTTGGAATTGCCCCAACTATTGTACACATAAGTCAGTACGTTGGCCACTTCTTCATCTGACAAGGTCTGCGCGGTCATAACACTGTTATATTTTTGTCCGTTCACTGTTATTTCACCCGTTTTTCCGTGCAATACTATATCTATAGCGCGATTAACATCGGCATTTAGGTAGTCCGATTTTGCCAACGGAGGAAATGCATTTGCAATACCCTGGCCTTCTGCTTGGTGGCAGGCAAAACAGGTCTGCATATAGGTTGCTTTTCCAAATTCCATCTTTTCCTCCATTGATTTGGCAGGAATTTCAGATTCTACTACGCCATTGGTTGAAGGCATTTTTTGTATACCACTTCCTTCGGGCAAGTAGATTCCATCTTCCAGTTCTCCAGAATAGATAGTCTTATTTTTTTCGCCCTGTACTTTCAACATTCCCAATGCTCCTTTATTAAAAGCTCTGAAAATGGAATGGTCTACTAGGATAAACGTTCCGGGAACATCTACCTTAAATTCTACTATGGCGGCCCCACCGGCTGGGATTAAGGTAGTTTGCACATTTTCATTGATCATATCCCCGCCTTCTACATGTACCTTGTCGAATATTTCACCAATAACATGAAAGGAAGATACCAGGTTTGGTCCACCGTTCCCAACGAACAATCGCACAGTTTCGCCTACGTTTGCGGTAATGGCATTATCCCCGGTCAAGGCTCCCATCTTACCATTGAAAACTACATAATCTGCCTTTTCATCAACTGCTTTTTGCATATCAAAAGGTTGTAAACCTCTTTCTCCATTGGCACCTTTGGTGTAAAAATCGCCCTGCATAATGTAATATTCCTTATCTACCAAGGGCAAGCCTCCTTCTGGTTCTACCAATATTAATCCGTACATACCGTTGGCTATATGCATACCTACGGGAGCGGTGGCACAGTGGTACACATAAAGTCCAGGATTAAGGGTTTTAAACGAAAAAACCTTTTCGTGACCTGGTGCTACAAAAGAAGACTCTGCACCTCCTCCTGGACCGGTAACTGCATGTAAGTCGATATTGTGGGGCAATTTATTTTCAGGGTGATTTTTTAGGTGAAATTCAACTTCATCGCCAACCCTTGTTCTTATAAAACTGCCTGGTACGGTACCTCCAAAAGTCCAATATACATATCGCACTCCGTTGGTCATTTCTCCCTCCTGCTCCAGGATCTCCATGTCTACCTTAAGTAATTTGGCCTTTCTTTTACCAACAGGAGTGGGTACGTTGGGAGGGGATGTTAATTCGGCAATCATTTCACGATTTGCAGGAATATCAGCTGTGCTTTCATAAACTATCTTTTCCTTTTTTGCACATGAGAGGATAAGACTGCCCATTCCTACAGCCATAATTAGGGAGAGGAATATTTTTTTTGTCAATTTTGAATTCATAATAATTTGTTTAGGTTGCTTGTTGAAAAAATAAAGGATGTTTTGGTCTTTTATTCAGGCAAAAATAGTTTTGGCAATGCTACAAAAACATGACACTTGTCATATTTTCTATTTATGTCTAAAAAAAATTAATTTTGCGTTGCCACTCTATTCTTGGGTTAGGTTTTTCTTAGGATTAATCCTTATTTGAAAATAAAATAGGGTTTATAGTCAACATTATCCAACCCCAATTATTAATATTCCCATCGAAGTTTCCTTTTATAGTTTCCATGCCTTGAGAGGCAAAAAGATGCGAATAACCGCCACTGATGCCAATTTCTTTTTGAAGTTTATAGGCGTAAACGATATCTAGTTCAGTCCCCAATTGTTTTTCGCTGTTTGGACCTATTTCTGCTGCGGCTGAAAAGTTGTGAAGAGCAATATTTACATTGGATTTTTCATTTAACGCCACCTTGGCATTGGCATAAATATCCAAAAGCCCTACGCTGTTAGTGTGGTTGCCAACATAGAAATAATCCATAAGTCCGTTAAACTTATGATTGGTTCCATAAAGGGGGGTAAAAGCTTTATTTTCCTGGTTGGAAGGTGATCCATTGTCATTACCGCTGATGAGTTCTACCCCAAGTCCCAGAGTGGATTTAGCAGCAATTTTATAGTTTCCCTCTAAGGATATTAGATATGCATTTAGGTCATTATTGGCAATATCCTTTCCAAATTGGTAATAAAGGTTTGATGTCAATTTCAAATTATTCGCCTTATAATTTAAATGGGTTCCAAGGGTTTGGCTATACCTGGTTTGGTTGTTATTGGAATTGATATCATCAATAAATTGCAAACCATTGTTTAAGAAAAGAAAGCTTGCGGAGAATTTGTTCCATTCGTTATGTGCCCATAGATATTGAATGCTTTTATAAGTTCCTGGGGTGGTCAAAGTATTTCCGGTTAAGTTTTCATCACTTTGGTTAAATGCGAATCCCAGATCAATTTTTAAGCCGGCATTGTTGTATTCCACGCGGGCGGCATCGTGACTTCTGGCTTGCTGGGCCCAACCTACATCTCCAAAAATTCGGTGGTCGTCATAAATAATTTCTTGTCGTCCCACTTTTAGGAAAAAAGTTGGATCTAGCTTAATTTTCCCCCAAGCCTGATGTATTCCGACCCCATTTTTATCCGAGCTGTTAAGTTGAGGAACATCTCCCCAGATCCGGACGTCCTGTAGACTTAGGTAGAAGGACAGTCTGTCAATTTCATAATTGGTATTCAGTCTGGTCCGTTGAGAAACAAAGACCGCAGGGTCTTCATTATTAGGGAATAAGGTTTTAAAACCATGTCTATATTCGAACCTAGGTCGTAATTCGGCATCTATTGCCAACTGCGCCTTTACTTGCGTGGATAAAAGGATAAAAAAAAGAACTTTAAAGGGTTTCTTCAGTTTCATGACTAATTTGGTTGATTTTTCGCAGGCAAAATTCAGGAGGTTATCTTTAGTGGAATATGATATTTGTCATATAGAATAAGTTGAAATACTTACTTCACTTTTTGAAACTCGCCCTTGCACATTTTGGTTCATTACTGGGGGTACATATATTTATGATCTTGCAATTCTATATTTACTTGCGCCCAATTTTAAATTCCTTAAAATACGACCTATTTATTTCGGAAAAGTTCACGATATTGAAGCCTGCAAATAAGGATTGAGTGAAATACTCACAATAAAATGATGATTTATAGAAATGAATTCCACCCAAATATCATTAGGGAGGAACCAAAGTTTTTAGATTCTTTAGAAAACCAAAAAATGGGTTAAGTGCTGTGGCTGTCGCTAACAGCTCAGACCCATTTAAGCATGAATACAATAAGCGATGAAAAACGATGACAAGAAAAAGCTGTGTAGCAGCAATTGGTTCGGTCGCACAGGTAATGACGGTTTTATTTATAGGGCCTGGATGAAGAACCAAGGAATTTCCATTAATATTATTGATTGATCATGGATTTTAAGGGTAAAGTAGCCATTGTTACAGGAGCGGGACAGGGAATAGGCTTGGAGATTTGCAAGCAATTGGTGGCCAATGGGGCCAATGTTCTTCTGAACGATTTGGATGCCACTTTAACGAAGGAAGCAGTGGCGGAAGTGGATGGTAATAAAGGAAATTGTATTGGTCTTGCTGGAGATTCCAGTGATATGCAGGTAATACAACAAATGGTAGAAACTGCAGTTACGGAATTCGGGAAACTGGATGTGGTGGTCGCCAATGCCGGGATTACCCTTTTTGGGGAATTCCTTACCTATACTCCAGAATCTTTCTTTGAGGTTATGAAAGTAAATTTGGGCGGTAGTTTTTTTCTGGCCCAAGCCGCAGCCAATCTAATGAAAAAGCAAGGTTCCGGGGGGTCTATTCTTTTTATGTCTTCGGTAACAGGGCATCAGGCACATGAAAATTTAGCGGCCTATGGTATGAGTAAGGCCGCATTGGAAATGTTGGCCAAGAACTTGGTCATAGAGCTATCACCCTATAAAATAAACGTCAATACCGTGGCACCAGGTGCCACCCTGACCGAGAGGACCTTGAAGGATAAAGACTATTTTGGGACTTGGGAGAACATTACGCCCCTGGGCAGACCTGCATC
This sequence comes from Arenibacter sp. S6351L, assembly GCF_023016025.1. NCBI lineage: Bacteria > Pseudomonadati > Bacteroidota > Flavobacteriia > Flavobacteriales > Flavobacteriaceae > Arenibacter > Arenibacter sp. S6351L. The sequence continues at coordinate 447,718 of NZ_JALKBB010000001.1, forward strand.
TGTCAATGATATAGCCCAAGCTGTTTTGTTTTTGGTCTCGGATAATGCCAAACATATCACGGGACAAAGTTTGGTAATCGATGGTGGTTGGACATCGGTGAGTCCGTCTCCTTATAAAAATTAATAGGCGCCTTGAATATTCTAATGCTTATAATTATTAATAAATAAATAGATTCTAAAAAATATGGGTCCAGAAGTAGTTAGTGGAATTATATGCGAATTGGGGGAAGGTCCGCTCTGGGATAACTCCAAAAAACAGATATGTTGGGTAGATATTTTAAATGGAAATATCCATGGATGGTCTCCAAAATCCAATGCTTCGAACACCATTTCGGTAGGCCAAATGATCGGCGCTATGGCTATTTCTGACAATGGGAATTACATTGCTGCCTTAAAGGACGGATTTGGGTTCGTAAACCGCAAAAATGGGAAAGTCGATATGATAACGAATCCAGAGAAAGATTTGCCGGAAAACAGGTTTAATGATGGGAAATGTGATCCAGTAGGTCGGTTTTGGGCAGGGACCATGCCCATTGCAGAAGATAAATCCTCTGGCAGCCTTTATGTGCTTGATGCTTCATTAAATGTTAGGAAAAAGGAATCCAATATTAGTGTTTCAAATGGCCTGGCCTGGAGTCCGGATCACAAAACAATGTACTTCATAGATTCACCGACCCGCAAAGTAGTGGGCTACGATTACGATAAGGAAAGTGGCGAATTGGCCAACAAAAGAACGGTCATTAACATTGCCGAAGAAGATGGCTTTCCAGATGGCATGACCATAGACCATGAGGGGATGTTATGGGTAGCGCATTGGGGAGGGTGGCAGGTAGCCCGCTACGACCCTGGAACGGGAAAAAAATTATTGTCCATTACTATGCCGGTTTCCCAAGTTACCTCCTGTGCCTTTGGGGGTGAAACCATGGAGGATTTATATATAACTTCAGCTAGGAAGGGGCTTAGTGAAGTGGAACTGGAGAAACAACCCTTGGCAGGGTCGCTATTTGTAGTTAGGAATTGTGGTCATAAGGGATTCCCGGCCTATCAGTTTAAGAGTATAGCCTAAAATAAGTTCCAGCCATTTCTATCTAAAAAAATTGCCAATAATATAAACCAACGAAACCAAATTAAATTAGAATGAAAGGATTGGACACACTGGATTGGGTGGTGATCAGCTCCTATTTTGTGATATTGCTTGGGGTTGCCTGGTGGGTAATAAAACAAAAGCAAAAGAATACAGAGGATTATTTTTTGGCCGGACGAAACATTGGGTGGTTTATGGTTGGGGCTTCCATTTTTGCCTCAAACATTGGGTCCGAGCATGTAGTTGGATTGGCCGGCAACGGGGCAGGCGATAAGATGCCATTATTGATTTATGAGCTCCACGCCTGGATTGTTTTAATGTTGGGTTGGGTGTTTTTACCTTTTTATGCCAGAAGCGGGGTATTTACAATGCCCGAGTTTTTGGAAAAGCGTTTCGATGCCCGCTCCAGATGGGTACTTTCCATAGTGTCTTTAATAGCCTATATACTTACCAAAGTTTCCGTAACCATTTATGCAGGTGGAGTAGTGGTCTCTGCCTTGTTGGGAATACCCTTTTGGATCGGTGCGGTGGCAACCGTGGCACTTACGGGTCTGTATACCATTTTGGGTGGAATGCGTGCTGTAGTCTATACCGAGACCATACAGGCCATTGTGTTGGTGCTCGGGGCAGGAATCCTTAGTTTTATGGGACTTGAGGCTGTAGGGGGCTGGGGAGAGCTGAAGGAAACCATAGGAGTGGATTATTTTAATATGTGGCGGCCCAATTCGGACCCGGATTATCCATGGCTTCCATTATTTCTTACCAGTACCATTGTGGGAATCTGGTATTGGTGTACAGATCAGGTAATCGTGCAACGGGTGCTTACTGCCAAAAGTATTAAGGCAGGCAGGCGTGGAAGTATCTTTGGAGCACTTTTAAAGCTGATGCCGGTTTTTCTTTTTCTTATACCTGGGGTGGTAGCCTTGGGGCTTAAAATGCAAGGGAAATTGGACTGGAACAGTCCGGATGAGGCCTTTCCGGTATTAATGAGCAATCTTCTGCCTTCCGGCCTCCGTGGTTTGGTAGCTGCGGGATTGTTGGCTGCCCTGATGAGTTCCTTGGCTTCCGTATTTAATTCCTGCTCCACCTTGTTTACCTTGGATATCTATAAAAAGCTGAAACCCAATAAACCTGAAGAGGAATTGGTAAAAACCGGTAGGACGGCAACCTTTTTCGTAGTTGGGCTGGGACTGTTGTGGATACCTGTAATTACAAGGCTCTCGGACGGCTTATACGAATACCTGCAGAATGTACAGGCCTATATTTCCCCACCGATTACGGCGGTGTTTCTTTTGGGGATTTTTTATAAGCGCATTAATGCCAATGGAGCAATCGCTACTTTGGTAGGCGGATTGATCATAGGATTTTCCAAACTGACCTTGGAAATCATGAAATCCAGTTTTTCCGAGGGAAGTTTTCTTTTTAACCTCGCTGATGTGAACTGGTTGGTATTTGCTGCCTATTTCTTTGCCCTCTGTGTGGCCATTGCTGTTATAGTGAGTATGTTTTATCCGGCCCCTTCCGCAGCGCAATTGTCCGGCCTAACCTTTGGAACGGTTACGGCAAAACAAAAAGCGGACAACAAGTCGAGCTATACTATTTGGGATATAGTGGCTTCGGTGTTGGTGGTGCTCATTGTGCTGTATATTATGATATCGTTTAGTACGCTATCATTGTAGTGATCGCCTAAACTCTTTTTTATGTCCCAGATTTTAAGCTAGTTTTTTCCTAAAAAAATCGATGGTGCGTTTCCAAGCCAATTCGGCAGCTTCACGATCATACCTGGGTGTGGTATCATTGTGAAAGCCGTGGTTTGCTTTAGGGTATATATAGGCATTATATTCCTTGCCATGTTTCTTTAGAGCTTCTTCATAGGCCGGCCACCCTTCGTTAACGCGTGTATCCAATTCGCCAAAATGGAGCAATAATGGGGCATTTATTTTTTCAATATCTTCTGTTGGCTGTCCGCCGTAAAAAGGAACGGAAGCTCCTAAACCAGGAACCTTTACCGCCATCATATTGGAAATCCAACCTCCAAAACAAAATCCTACCACACCAACCTTGCCGGAGCATTCCGGGTGGGCTTTCAAATATTCAAAGGCAGCGATAAAATCCTCCAACATCTCATCTCGATTTCGCTTGCTTTGCAATTCGCGACCATCATCGTCATTGCCGGGATAACCGCCAAGAGGTGTCAAAGCATCTGGAGCCAAGGAGATAAACCCTGCAAGGCCGGCCCTTCGCCCAACGTCTTCTATGTGCGGATTCAATCCACGGTTTTCGTGGACCACGATTATTCCTGGAAGTTTTACCTTGGTATCGGCCGGTCTAGAAAGCAAACCCTTTATGGAACCTCCTCCTTTTGGGGAATCGTAATAGATATATTCCGATTTTAATTTGGGATCATTAGGTTTTATCTGGATTTTTTTCACATAATCAGGGGAAATAAAGCTAAGTAAGGAAGCTACCGTTAGCCCACCAACCGCATAGGTGGATAATTTATCCATAAACAGCCTTCTACTTACCCTGTTATGGGCATAGTCATCATAAAGGTCAAAAACCTCTTGTTTAATATCCTCTTTTTTCAATGGTTTCATGGGCGTTAATTTATGGTTGAATGTACTTTCTAGTCTTTGGGTTCCATCAGATCCGATCAAAAATATTCCCTTGTGGCATACTTTACGGAGGAATGCGGAAGGGACGCTTTTTAAAGGATTTTTCTGATTTTCATTGCTTTATTTAATGTATTTATAGCAAAACAAAGCCTTGAAATAAACAGTACTTACTAAAAGTATGAAATTAGTTTTAACTTTTAAAGATAATTATGAAGTCAGGCTAATTGTCGTATTTCCATAATGCAAAAATTATTGGACTTTGGATATCTATGAGTCAATATTGCATTACTAGTTTTAGTATATAACGAATTTTGGTATATTAATTATAATTATGGTTTAGACGGCGAATTCTTAAAATGATTTAAAATTAAAAATGACTTTTGAGGTTTATTTTTACTTATATTTGATTTCTAGTTTAATGGCAATTTTGGCCATTAAGACTTTCCCCCAAATAAGTTTATTGTTCATTGGCCAGTGTTGGGATTCCAACACCAGGTTTAACCATTAATAGCTTATAATTTGCTTAAACGATTACTATTAAAATTTGTCAAGTACTACCTCCCAATTCTAATATTAAGTGTTTTGGCGATTTTGTGGCTATATAAAATGGAGCACGAAAAGCTGATTTCCTTACAGCAAGATGAACTTTCCAATAAAAAACAACTGATCGTTGAACTTCTAAAACCCATGATAGCCAATCTCTATTATTGGAAGCAATACAATTTTAGCGAGAGCGATTTTGATCCAGAGCAGAATGCCCATTTAGAAAAGAAAATTGGTGATTTTATTATTGGTATGGACAGTTATAATCAATTTAGGCTAATTGATTTGTCAGGAAAGGAGGTATATAGACTTAATAGACAGGATAATGGTAAAATAGTAAAGAGTTTGGCCCTACAGGACAAGGCCAATAGGGATTATTATCAGGCGACCACGGAACTTGAAAAAGATCAAATTTATTTGTCCCCATTAAATCTGAATCAGGAAAACGGCGTATTGGACTTGCCATATAAGCCAATGATTCGAGGAGTAGCGCCTATATTCGATGCTCAAGGCACCAAATTGGGCATTGTGGTTATTAATTTTAGTGCCGAAAGGTTTTTGGACCTGCTCAAAAAGGACAATCCTTATTCCTTTATGTTGTTGGATCGTTTTGGCAATTACCTGATATGTAAGGATAGTAAAAAAGAGTTTGCCCATTTAATTCCCAATAGCCAAAATATTACCTTTTATGAGGAACACCCCGAGTTAGCGGATTCACTGCGTATGAAAGAATCTACATCTTTGTTCCGGAACGGGGATCTGTGGATAAAGACCGAATTGGATTTTAAAAAGGAACTTGGCCAAACTCCTTTATTTCAGCATAAATTTGCGGACATCAAAACCAATAATAAATGGCTGCTTTTAAAACATTTGGATTCAGAGATTTTAAATGCTAGGCTGAAAAGTGAGATCTTTTCAATATTCCTTATCAATTTATTGGCAATTGCTGTTATTTTTTGCCTATCATTTCTTGAAGCAAAAAGTGATACTTCCAAAAGGAAGTATATGCAGGCCCTTGAAGTAATTAACAAGGAGCTGGAAAGCAAAAGTACCGAGTTGGAAAGTAAAAACAACTCCTTGGCGGCCATGCAGAGCAAACTTGAGCTGCGGAATGCACAACTTCTGGAGTATAACAATATTGTTGCCCATAACCTAAGGGCTCCTACTACAAGCGTTTCTGCTTTGGTGTCCATGTTAAAGGAATCCAAGGATTATGAAGAGGCCAAGAGTTATTTTCCCAAATTGCAAAAAGTAACCCATGCTATTAACACCCTAGTGGATGATCTTCTAATTTACGTTAGGATTCTGAACGATGACCACCAGGTAAATATGGAAAATATAGCGTTGGAACCTTTGATAGAGACAACCTTGGATTTGTATGTTGAAACTTTTGACTTGGAAACCATAGAAGTGAAGACAGATTTTACTGCATGGAAAGAAGTGAAGTTTTCAAAAATTTATTTACAGAGTGTAATTCAGAATCTAATATCCAATGCCATAAAATATAGGGATCCCAGTAGAAAGTCCGTCATATTTATCCGTACCTTATGGGAGAACGACAAGAAAGTTTTAGTAGTGGAGGACAATGGTGTAGGGGTGGATCTGAATCGTTATGGCAACGATATTTTTAAATTATATAAAAGATTTCATCGTGGACTATCCGGAAAAGGTATGGGTTTGTTTCTGGTGAAAACACAGTTGGAATCTTTGAATGCCAATATAGAAGTAACCAGTAAATTGGGAGAGGGAACCATATTTAAAATAACATTTGACAGCTATGAATAACTTAAGTTTTTTTCTAATCGATGACGATGAGATTTTTCAGTTTATAATGAAGAATACCATTGCTGAAATAAGTCCGGACATTAGGATTAAGTTTTTTTCCGATGGTGAAAAGGGTATCGATTTCCTAAAACAGAACCTGGGTGCTGCCACCAATCTTCCGGATATTATCCTTTTGGATGTAAACATGCCTTTTATGGATGGATGGGAGTTTCTCAATGAATATAAATCACTTCAAACCGAAATAAAAAAGGATATCAATATATATCTGCTTACATCGTCCAATAATCCTAACGATATAGCTATGGCCAAAGAGATTAGTGAACTTTCTGGTTATTTGGTAAAGCCAATATCGAAGGAGGGAATCAAAAACCTAATTAGTCATTTTCCAACAAACGAGTGGTATCATAATCAATTTTAGATGGTGATATATTTTAGCAGTCTGGTCTAAGGTTGGTTTATGGGCTGGTGAAATAACGAAAGCTCCGAGATTTTTTTTTTGGTTGGAAATTCTAATGTCCGTTTTTGAAACAGCTGTCGGCGCACCTGAGATTTATTGTAGCTTCTATTTAACCGCTAATATAACTGCCTGGTAGTCCTACGGACCGTTTACAGGCAATAACTAATTGGGAAAGGTCCTGGCAAATCCCTTTTTTTTCCTTCCTCACTTCTGCAACAGGAGTGGAAATATTTGTAAGCCCTGATACAAACTGAAAATCGATAAAAAAATGTATATTCTGACTGCGGTTTGGAGTCAACTCCTGCCGCTAGATTGGTCTTTTGGGGCAAATTACTTATTAGGCGTTGCGAAAATTGGACAATACAGAAAACTCCTTATATGAATAATAGCATTGTGTATCCTATATTTGCTCTATTCAAGTATTCCGATATATCTCCGTTATGGCTAAATACTTAATAGTCGTTTTTTCATTTGCAGGCCTATTGCTTGCTTCATGTAATGAAACCTCAAACAAACAAAATCGAACCGATCAGAAAATTGTTGCCCAAACCGCTCAAGCTTCTTTAGCGGACAGCTCGATAGTTTATAAAACGGATAATTTAATTGTTAATCGGCTATCGGACCATATTTACCAACATATTTCATTTTTAAATACAAACGATTTTGGCAGGGTGGCCTGTAATGGGATGTTGGTGGTATACGAAAATGAAGCGCTTGTTTTTGACACGCCAACGGATGATGAAAGTTCGCTGGAATTGATAAACTATGTGACCAAAAAACTTAATTGTGAAATAAAGGTAGTGGTGCCGACTCATTTTCACGGAGATTGCGTAGGAGGGTTGGAAGCCTTCTATAAATACAATATCCCAGCGTACGCATCCAATAGTACTATAGAATTGTTGGGAGCCAAGGACAAAGTATTCTCCAGACCTATGAACGGTTTTGTCGATAGCCTTGCTTTAAATATTGGGGGCAAAAAGGTATATGTGGAATATTTCGGGGAGGGCCATACCAAGGATAATGTTATAGGTTATGTTCCATTGGATAATGCCATTTTCGGTGGATGCCTCATAAAGGAAGTAGGCGCCACTAAAGGCAATTTGGAAGATGCCAATGTAAAGACGTGGTCCAATACCGTGAGAAAAATAAAGCAAAAATATCCCGCCGCAAAAATTATAATACCAGGACACGGAATTGCTGGTGGAACAGAATTATTGGACTATACCATAAAATTGTTCCAATAAAAATGTCTTAGTCCTTAGAAAAAGAAGCTCCCCATTGATCCATACTTCTTAAGATATTCTCCAGGGATTTCCCTTTATTGGTCAAGCTGTACTCCACCTTGGGGGGGACAACGGGGAAAACTTTCCGGGCAATTAGTCCGTCCTGCTCCAATTCCCTCACGGTCTGGGTGAACATTTTATTGGATACTCCTGAAATTTTCTTCTGTAAAACTCCGGATCTTAAAGGGCCCTCCAATAAATGAAATAGAATTAAAGGCTTCCACTTTGTGCCAATTAGGTTCAGGGTATAGTGCAGGGGACAATTATTTTTGATCATTAAGTTAATTTAAATACTTGATAATGTACATTTTACTCGTTTAGGTAACTATATTACTTTTAGGTAAGTTATTGCTGTTAGGGCAAATATAGATTAATTTTGCAGTCTAAAATAGAATCCATGAAAACAAATAAAACGTATCCAAAATCATTTTCTCACATTGGAATTACCGTTCCAAATATTAAGGAAGCCGTAAAATTTTATTCAGAGGTGATGGGCTGGTATATTATTATGGAGCCCTCCACAGTAAAAAAGGAAAGGGAAACAGCCATTGGTCAAATGTGTATCGATGTTTTTGGGGAGGACTGGCAGGAATTCGAAATTGCCCATTTGGCAACCTCGGATGGTATTGGTATTGAATTGTTTTCCTTTCCACATGGTGTTAAGGAAGCACCAGAGTTTAATCCTTTTAATACCGGTCTTTTCCATTTTTGCATACAGGACCCCAATATTGAGGAGCTGGTAGCCAAGATTGTGGCCCATGGCGGTAAGCAAAGAATGCCCATTAGGGAATATTATCCCGCAGACAAACCTTATAAAATGTGTTATGTAGAGGATCCTTTCGGGATTGTATTTGAAGTCTATACGCATAGCTATGAACTCACCTATTCTTCCGGGGCCTATGCCAAATAGGGGGCTATGGGCAAAATAATTGATCCCTGGTTGGCTGTTAAAGAAGTTGTATAAAATGAAAAACCCCGTAAATCATATGATTCACGGGGTTTTCTTTGTACTCGAGGTGGGAATCGAACCCACACTCCGAAGAACTGGATTTTGAATTCAGAGTATTTTGATGTCATATGTAGTTAAATAGCTCATATTAAGCTATTTACATTTTTACAAAAAACAATAAAGACCATATAAAACCATAAAAAACCACCATTTGTTGTACCTATGTTGTACCTAGAATTCGTATCTTTAGTATAAATAGTAAAGTATGGGGTCAAGTATAAAGGTAACTCTTCGCAAGAAAGCGAACAAACAAGGTCTTTTTCCTTTAGCGGTTCGCATAACTAAAAACAGAAAAACGACCTATCTTTATATAGGGCATTACATTGCTATTAAATATTGGGATGAAGGCAATCGCGAGGTGCGAAAATCGCATCCCAATTCCATACGCTTAAACAATCTTCTAATCAAGAAGTTGGCGGAAGCGAACCAAACCTTAATTGATTTACAGACTCATCAAAATGATATCTCGTCAAAACAGATAAAAGAGGAAATTGCAACTCCGCTTACCAAAACTAGCTTTAAAGAAATTGCCGATAATTATTTAGATAATTTAGAAAAAACAAATAAACTACAGCGTTTATCATCCGATAAAGCGCGAGTCGGTCATTTTATAAGATTTGTCGATAATGATGATTTAAGTTTTCGAGAAATTGACGAGGCTTTATTGCGTCGTTTTTCACTCTATTTGAAAACTACACGAAAAGTATCTCAACGCTCGGTCATTAACAACTTAATTGTAATTAGAACCCTTTACAATAAAGCTATACGATTAGGAATTGTTGACAGAAAATTGTATCCATTTGGAGCGGATAAAATACGCATCAAATTCCCCGAATCCGAAAAAGTTGGGCTTACCATAGAAGAAATTCAATCAATCGAGGCTTTGGAGGACTTAACGGAACAGCAATCTCATGCGCGAAATGTTTGGTTGTTTAGTTTTTATCTTGCAGGGATGCGTGTTGGTGATGTTCTTATGATTAAGTGGAGCGATATTTATGATGGCCGGTTACACTATCGTATGGGGAAGAACGAAAAATTGTTATCCTTTAAATTACCAGAGAAAATTACATCACTTTTAAGACGATATGATGAGGACAGGAGATCCAGTGAGGATTTTGTTTTTCCTGAAATGAACAATGCCGACCTGAAAAATCCGAAAGATATTTTTAACAAAGTAAAAACCGCCAACAAAAAATTTAATAAATATCTCGTGCATATCGCAGAAAAAGCGAAAATAAACAAAAAGCTCACCATGCACATTGCCCGTCACAGTTTTGGCAATATTTCAGGCGACAGAATTCCTATTCAGATGCTGCAAAAGCTATATCGTCATTCCACCGTTACAACTACAATAAATTATCAAGCCAATTTTATGCATAAAGAGACTGATGATGCTTTAGAAAAGGTTATTAATTTCTAAATTTTCAAAGTTTCAAAAAGTTCAGCAAAAAAGGAAAGTTAATACTTTGCGCATTTTTAATTTTTCTCCCTATCCACGAAAAAAAGCACCTTTTGCGGTGTCAATTTCTATAACTCAATCACTTCTTTAAAAGCTACATTGAAATCCCCTTACCCTTGTACTTCGACCAATCCGTGAGTTCATCCTTGAACCCATTGTAATTCTCCTCTTGCCCTTTTTTGCCCCTATTGCCCAATAACGAACTGATGGCATAAACGCCTTTTCGCAACAAACGGTTTTGTTCGATGGAAGATTTCCTTTCCAGTGCCTTATTTAAACTTTTCCGAAGTCCGTTGCCCATATGGTGATGCACCATTTCCGAATGGAGGTTTGGGTAAACTTTTTCAGCTGTCAGCATAAAGGCGACCCTATCGTACATTCCCCTTTCCATTAGATGGCCCGCCCAAAGGTTCTTGAGATCGT